>JBIKWU010000136.1:0-9880 GCA_044356115.1 Burkholderiaceae bacterium | reverse complement strand
GCGGCCGATCAGCAGCATCGTGATCACCAGGCCGCTGGCGAGCACCAGCAAGGCTCGCGCCCACGAGCCCGCGCCCAGCAGCGCCGGCACGGCGATCCCGGTGAAGGCCACGCCCAGCGGCACGCCGGTCTGCTTGATCGAGAAGAACAGGCCGCGCCGCTCGCTGGGGGCGTGGCGGCTTAGGATCTCGGCCGCGGTCGGGTTGGGCAGTCCGTAGCCCACGCCCAGGACCACCGCGCCCGCGAGCAGCGCCACCGGGTGCCCGGCCGCCATCAGCGCCAGGCCCAGCGCCGAGGCCATGAGGGCGACCTGGCTGATGCGCACCGGGCCGTGTCGCTGCGAGAGCGTGCCGCCACCCAGGCCGGTGATCATGGCAGCGAGGTAGGCGAGGCTGATCAGCCAGCCGACATGCTGGGCGCCCACCCCGATCTGCGGACCGACCGCGGGTGCCATCACCGACGGTGTGGTCAGCGCGACCGCGGCCAGCGTCTGCACGGCAAGGGTGACCGACAGGGCGGTCCAGGGAGAGGTTGTCACGGTGCGAAGCGGCAGGGCGGAGCGGCAGTGTCGTCGCTGCGGGTCCGATCGGGCAAGCCGCGCCGGGGCAGATCCGGACATCGGCGATCGCGTTATCCTGATGTCCTCGCGCGGCGGCTCGTCCGCGCTCTGACCAATCTCCGATCGGATCTTCCATGGGACACACCGACCCCCTGATCGCCTCGGCCGACCATGCCCTGCTGCCGGGCAGCCGCGAGCACTTCTGGATGCCCTTCTCGCCCAACAAGGAGTTCAAGCGCGAGCCGCGCATGTTCGTGCGGGCCCAGGGCATGTACTGCTACACGCCCGAGGGCCGCGAGGTGATCGACGCCTCCTCGGGCCTGTTCTGCGTGGCGGCCGGCCACTGCCGTCCGGAGATCGCCCGCGCGGTCTACGAGCAGATGAGCACCCTGGACTTCGTCGCGCCCTTCCTGCGCGCCCACCCCAAGTCCTTCGAACTGGCCGAGCGGGTGGCGCAGTACACCCCGGCAGGGCTGAACCGGGTGTTCTTCGTGAACTCGGGCTCCGAGGCGGTGGATACCGCCATGAAGATGGCCCTGATGGTCCACCGGGTACGCGGGCAGCCGCAGCGCCAGCTCTTCATCAGCCGCGAGCGCGCCTACCACGGCGTGAACATGGGCGGGGTGTCGCTGGCCGGCATGGCCAACAACCGGCGCGCCTTCGGCACCGGGCTGGCCGGGGTTTACCACATGCGCCACACCGCGCTGCCCGAGAACCGGTTCGTGAAGGGCCAGCCCGAGCACGGCGCCGACCTCGCCGATGACCTGCAGCGCTTCTGCCAGCTCTATGGCGGGGAGAACATCGCCGCGGTGTTCGTCGAGCCCACGGCCGGCTCCTTCGGGTGCCTGCCGCCCCCCAGGGGCTACCTCGATCGCCTGCGCGCGATCTGCGACGCGCACGGCATCCTGCTGGTCTTCGACGAGGTGATCACCGGCTGGGGCCGCATGGGCGCGAACTTCGGCGCCCAGGCCTTCGGTGTCACGCCCGACATCATGACCATGGCCAAGGCGATCACCAATGGCGCCCAGCCGATGGGCGCGGTGGCCGCCCGTCAGTCGATCTACGACGCGATCACCGAGGCCGGCCCGGCCACCGGCGTGGAGTTCTTCCACGGCTACACCTACTCGGCGCATCCGGCGGCCTGCGCGGCGGGTCTGGCCATGATGGACATCTTCCGCGACGAGCAACTCATCGAGCGCGCGGCGGCGATGACCC
Organism: Burkholderiaceae bacterium; assembly: GCA_044356115.1. Taxonomy (GTDB): domain Bacteria; phylum Pseudomonadota; class Gammaproteobacteria; order Burkholderiales; family Burkholderiaceae_E; genus Quisquiliibacterium. The sequence continues at coordinate 8,107 of JBIKWU010000136.1, read as the reverse complement.
CGTACTTCCTGGATGCGATCTTCTCCCTGCGCGACCTGCCGGTGATCACCGACATCCGCGGCGTGGGCATGATGGCCGCCATCGACGTGGCGCCTGATGCGGTGCCCGGCGCCCGCGGCCACGAGGCGCAGAAGCGCCTCTATGACGCCGGCCTGAACCTGAAGAGCACCGGTGACGCGCTGATCATCGCGCCGCCCTTCGTGGCCGAGCGGCATCACATCGACGAGATCGCCGGCAAGCTGCGTGGCGTGCTCGCCGGGCTCTGAGGCGCTGGCGCGGCTGGCGCCACGGACGCCGACGCCGGTCAGGGCGCGCCGGCGCGCGCCGCACCGCGCTCAGTCGCGGTCGCGGCTGATGAACCGGTAGAGCAAGGGCAGCAGCACCAGGGTGAACAGCGTGCCGCTCACCATGCCGCCCACGATCACCACCGCGAAGGGGCGCTGCGTCTCGGAACCGATGCCCTGCGACAGCGCCGCCGGCAGCAGGCCCAGGCCGGCCATGAGCGCGGTCATCACGATGGGGCGCAGACGCATCACCGCGCCCTCGGTGATCGCCTCGGCGCTGCTCATGCCTCGGCGCAGGAACTCGATGATCTGCTCGACCATGATCACCCCGTTCTGCACCGAGATGCCGGCCACCGCGATGAAGCCCACCGCGGCCGACACCGACAGATGCAGGCCCGCGAGCGCCAGGCCCGCGATGCCGCCCACCAGCGTGAACGGCACCATGGCCAGGACCAGCAGCGAGTGGGTCATCGAGCGGAAGGCCCAGAAGAGCAGCGAGAAGATCATGAGCACCGACAGCGGCACCACCACCTTGAGCCGCGCCATCGCCCGCTGCTGGTTCTCGAACTGCCCGCCCCAGGTGAGCCGATAGCCCGGCGGCAGCGGCACCTGCTCGGCCACCGCCTTCTGGGCCTCGGTGACGAAGCTGCCCTGGTCGCGTCCGATCAGGTTGACCTTGACCGCCACGCTGCGCCCGCCGGCTTCGCGGGCGATGCGATTGGCGCCCTGGCGGACCTCGATCTGGGCCACGTCACCCAGCGCCACGGTGGGCGTCAGGCCACCTCCTGAACCACTGCCGCCGGCAGTTGCGGCCGGCAGCGGGATCTGCAGGTGCGCGATGTCGTCGAAGGCGTCGCGAAACGAGCGCTGCAGACGCAGGGTGACATCGAAGCGCCGGTCGCCCTCGTAGAAGACATTCACCGCCCGACCGGCGAGCGCCGTCTCGATCATCTGGTTGACATCGGCGACATCGAGCCCCAGTCGTGACAGGCGTTGCCGATCGATGGTGATGGTGAGTTCGGTCTGACCGCTGATGCGGAACGCCGCCACGTCGGTGGCGCCCCGGATCTTCTCGAGCACCGACACGATCTTGTCGGCGCGGCCCTGCAGGATCTCGAGGTCGGGCCCGAACACCTTGACCACGATCTCGCCCTTGGCACCCGAAAGCGCCTCCTCGACGTTGTCCTGGATGACCTGCGAGAAGTTGGTCGGCACCCCGGGAATGGTCTGGATCTTGCGCGACATGTCGACCACCAGCGCGTCCTTGCTGGCGAAGCGCCACTCGCCGCGCGGCTTGAGGTCGGCGAGGATCTCGAGGTTGTTCGGGCCCTTGGGATCGGTGCCGTCATCGGGCCGGCCTACCTGCGTGACCACCATGCGCACCTCGGGGTACTCGCGCAGGATGCGCCGCACCTCGCGCTCGACCTCCTTGGTCTTGGTGAGCGAGGTGGCTGGCGGCATGCTGATGGTCAGCCAGATGTTGCCCTCGTCGAGCTTGGGCAGGAACTCGCTGCCCAGCATCGGGGCGGCCGCCAGCGCCACCGCCAGCAACGCCAGCGAGCCGCTCAGCACGGCCACGTGCGCCCGACCGGCCGCCAGCAAGGCCCGCCGATAGCCGTTCTGCATGGCCTCGATCCAGGGGCTGTGCCGCTCGGCGAGATCGTGATGACGCAGCACCAGGGCCAGGAGTGCCGGTACCAGGGTGAGGGTGAGCAGGATCGCGCCGAGCAGCGCGAAGGTGAGCGTGTAGGTGACCGGCGTGAAGATCTTTCCCTCGACCCGCTGGAAGGTGAAGATCGGCAGGAAGGCGGTGATGATGATCGCCTTCGAGAAAAGAATGGGGTGGGCGAGCGCGACCGCCGTGGTCTTGAGCTCGTGGATGCGCCAGCCGTAGCCGTCGTGCGAGGGATTGAGGTCCTTGCGCGCCAGGGCCAGGCGCACCATGAGCGCCTCCACCAGCACCACCGCGCTGTCGATGATGATGCCGAAGTCGACCGCGCCCAGCGAGATCAGGTTGGCCGACACGCCGCGCAGGTCCATGAGGATGAAGGCGAACAGCAGCGACAGCGGGATCACCGTGGCCACGATCAGCGCCGCCCGCCAGCTGCGCAGGAACACCATCAGGATGGCGATCACCAGCGCCGCGCCCACGGCGAGGTTCTCGATCACGGTGAGCACGGTGTGCTCGATCAGGTCGGTGCGCTGGTAGGTGGGCAGGATGCGCACGCCGGGCGGCAGCTTGGCATTGACCTCGTCGACGCGCTCGCGCAGCCTGGCCACCACCTTGGAGGCGTTCTGGCCCTTGATCATCACCGCGATGCCCTGCACGACATCATCACGGTCGTTGAAGGCGACGATGCCCGATCGGGTGCGGTCGCCGGCGGCCACGCTGGCCACGTCGCTCACGACGATCGGTCGGCCGCCCGGCGAGTCGACGATGGTGCGGGCGATGTCATCGACGCTGCGGTACAGGCCGATGCCCCGGATCACCAGCGATTCGTCGCCGCGCCGCATCAGCCCGCCACCGGCGTTGGCGCTGTTGCGCGCCAGTGCCTCGGAGACCTGCGTGAGCGTGACCCCGTAGCGCTTGAGCGCATAGGGGTCCACCCGCACCTGGTACTCCTTCACCGTGCCGCCGAAGCTGATCACGTCGGCGATGCCAGGCACGATGCGCAGCGCCGGCTTGACCACCCAGTCCTGGATGGCGCGGATCTCGTTGAGCGGCATGCCGGCCGGCGCCTCGAGCACGTAGCGATAGACCTCGCCCACGGCGGTGCTCAGCGGCGCGAGCTGCGGCTGCACGCCGGGCGGCAGCGCCACGTTGCCGAGCTTCTCGAGCACCTGCTGGCGCGCGAAGTAGTCATCGGTGCCCTCGGCGAAGGTGAGGGTCACGATCGACAGGCCGGTGATCGAGACCGAGCGCAGCTGCGTCTGGCGCGGCACACCGCTCATCTCGCGCTCGATCGGCAGGGTGACGCTGCGCTCGACCTCCTCGGGCGCGAGGCCCGGCAGTTGCGTGACCACCTGCACCTGCACATCCTGCACGTCGGGGAAGGCCTCGATGGGCAGGTTGTTCATGGCCACCCAGCCGGCCGCCACGAGCACGCCCGTGAGCACCAGCACGAAGACGCGCTGCTGCAGCGCGAAGGTGATCAGGCGGTCGAGCATGCGGGCGGGCGCTTCATTTCACCAGCGTGGCGAGCTCGGAGTTGAGCAGCAGCGCGCCGGTGGTGACCACCATCTCCCCTGCCTCCACGCCGTCCAGGAGGAAGGCGTGGGTACGGTCCTGCACGCCGAGCGTCACCTTGCGGCGGGTGAAGAATCCCGGGGGGTTCTCGATGAACACGTAGCTGTAGAGCCCCTGGGTGACGAGCGCGTTGTTGGGCAGGCGCACCGCCTGCCCGGCATCGGCCGACGCCAGGATCACCTGCGCGTACATCTCGGGCCGCAGGCGGCGATCAGGGTTGGCGAGTGTGGCCCGCACCTGCACGCGACGCGTGGCCGGGTCCACGACCGCGCCTACCCGCTCGATGGTGGCCGGAAAGCGCTCCTCGGGCCAGGCGTCGACCTTGACCAGCGCGCGCTGCCCCGGCTTGACCAGGCGCAGGTCGCGCTCGGGCAGGTCGATGAGCACCCAGAGATGGGCGAGATCGCTGACCACGAACAGCGGCTCGGCCTGGTCGGGCCGGACTTCCTGGCCGGGGTTGACGCGCCGTTCGGCGATCACGCCCGACAGCGGCGCGCGCAGCGAATAGGCAGGGTTGTCGGCGCCGGCCGGCGCCAGGTTGCGCAGGCGCCGCTCGGCGCGCTCGGTCTCGGCGCGGGCGGTCTCGAATTCGGCCTGCGCGTTCTCGAGCTCGCGCCGCGCCAGCACGCCGGCCTCGGCCAGGCGCTGCGCGCGCTCGAAGGCAAGGCGTCGGCGCTGGTCGTCGCTGCGCGCCTTGCGGACATCGGCCAGCGCCGCGGCGAGCTCGGGCGAGTCGACGCTGAGCAGTTCATCGCCGGCGCGCACCGGGTCGCCGGCCTGTCGGCGGATGGCCAGTACCCGGCCACTGATCGGCACTGACAGTCGGGCGGTGAGGTTCTCGTCGTAGGCGAGCCGGGCATTGAGCGGCTCGGCGAGCGGCACCGTGGCAAGTCGCGCCTCCTCGACCCGGATGGAGGCGAGCTGCGCCGCACCGAGGTCGAAGTGCACGGTGTCAGGCGAGATGGGATCGGCGCCCCCGGCGGCCACGGTGCCCGGCCGGGCAGCCGACCTGGCGCTGGCGTCGGCCTTGGCGGGCGTGACGCGCGCTTCCGGCCCTGGCTGGCTGGCCGGCAGCCGCGTGAACTGCGCCAGCCCGTAGCCCAGGCCCACCAGCGCAAGCGCGGTGAGCAGCATCACGGGTGTCTTCTTCTTCATGGCTTCCCTGGGGGCTGAGCGTCGGCTTCGCCGCCGATGGCGGCCTGCCAGGCGGCGTGGGCCTGGCCGAAGTCGGCCTGCGCCCGGACGGTCTCGGCCTGCACGGCCGCGCGCTGGCGGCGCGCGTCGAAGAGATCGGTGAGGCTGGCGGCGCCCTGCTGATAGGCGATCTCGAGGGCATGGGCCACCCGCTGGGCCGCCGGCAGGGTCTGGTCGAGCAGCCGCAGGCCGCGCTGGGCGGCCGACTGAAGCAGCTCGGCCGCGCGCTGGATGTCGGCCAGCGCTCCCGCGCGGGCGCGGTCGAGCGCGGCCTGCGCCGCGTCGACATCGGCCTGGGCGCGCGCGACATCGCCGCTGAAATCGTTGTAGACGAACAGGGGAATGGTGGCCGAGACCCCGAAGACCGTGCCCCCGAAACCCGGCGCGCGCTCGGCCTGGACGCCCAGCAGGACATCACGGGTTCGCAGGCTGGCGGCGAGCGCCCTCGCCTGGCTGGCCGCGGCCAGACGGCGCTCGGCGGCCCGCAGGTCGGGCCGGCGGGCGATGGCGGTGTCAAGGCCGCGATCGAGGGCGGCGCGCGTCTGGGCGGCCAGGCGCTCGAGCGATTCACGGCCATCCAGCGGGTCGATGGCGTGCAGCCGCTGCGCCTGGGTCTCGGCCCCGAGCAGCACGGCCAGCCCGAGCTGGGCCTGGGCGCGGGCGCTGCGCGCGGCCCGTTCCTCGTTGGCCGCGCGCTCGGCCTCGACCCGCAGGCGGGTGGCATCGACCGGCGCGAGGTCACCCGCCGCGACCCGGCGCTCGGTGGCCTCGAGCAGCCGCTGATAGCCGGCGAGATTCTCGGCCGCAAGTTCCGCCAGACGCTGCGCGGCCGCGAGCTCGAGGTAGGCGTCGGTCAGCTCCGCCCGTTGCCGGCGCAGGGCATCGGCGAGCTCGAAGCCGGCGGCCTGCTCGCCGGCCTCGGCAGTGGCGGCACGCAGCTCCCGCTTGCCGCCGCGCTCGAGCAGCTGCTCCACCCGCAGCAGGCGGTCCGAGGCGGCGTAGGGATAGCGGCGCGCCTCGGTGTTGGACACCTGGGCCTGCACCGTGGGATTGGAGCGCACGTTCACGCGCGCGATCTCGGCCCGCGCCGCCTGCTGCGCCAGCCGTGCGGCGCGCACCGTGGGGTTGACCGAGTCCAGGGCCGCCAGCGCGTCGCGCAGGCTCAGGCCGCCGTCGGGGCCGACGACCAGCGCCGGGCCGGGTGCCGCGTGGCCGGCCGGTGGGACGAGCATCAGCACCACCCACAGCAGCAAGGCGGGCAGCCGGATCGGGGCCGGACGCGGCACGGCAGGGGTCGGGGAGCGTGGGGAGCGGACCATGCAGCAGGCAAGGGGAAGGCGCGGGACGCCGGTCGGTGGCTACCCCGGGCGGATCATGCTGGTTGCGCTTGACGAAACGCTGACAGATGCGCCCTCGGGCCCCGGCTCAGCGCCCGGACTTGAGCGCAGCGAGCGCGGCCGCGTCGACCCCGGCCTCGCGCAGCACCTGCTCGGTGTGTTCGCCCAGGGCCGGCGAGTGCGCCCCGGCGCGGGTGTCGGCGGCCGAGAGGCGAAACGGCGGGTTGAGCACCTTGAAGCGGCCACCGGCATCGTGCACCTCGGCCATGGCCTCGCGGTGCGCGATCTGCGGATCGGCCAGCGCCTGCGCCACCGTGCGATAGGGCGAGCAGGGGACGCCGTGGGCGTCGAACAGCGCCTGGCACTGCGCCATGGTCAGCACGCCCGACCAGGCTTCGGCCAGATCCATGAACTGCCCCCAGTTCACCCGACGGTCGGTGTAGGCCGCGAAGCGCGCGTCGCGGGCCCATTCCGGGTGACCGGCCGCCTCGCACATCGACTGGAAGGTCTTCTCGCTGGCCACCGCCACCATCAGGTAGCCGTCGGCGCAGGCGAGCGGGCCGAACATCGGCCGGCCCATGGGCGGCACCTCGAACTGCGCGCTCTGCAGTTCGGTGAGCGTGAAGCCCAGCATGGTCTCGAGCATGGACACGTCGACGAACTGGCCACGGCCGGTGACATGACGCTGGTGCAGGGCGGTGGCGATGGCGCCGAAGGCGTAGGCGCCCGAGGCGACGTCGGCCACGAAGATGCCGCAGTAGTCGGGCCGGGTGCGGCCCTCCTGGTAGCGCAGGTGGGTGAGGTCGTAGCCGGCGGCGGCGTGCACCACCGGCGCGTAGGCCGGCAGTTGCGACGAGGGGCCGGTCTGGCCGTAGCCCGAGATGGCGCAGTAGATCAGGCGCGGGTTCAGGGGGGAGAGGCTGTCCCAGTCGAGCCCCAGCCGCTTCATCACGCCGGGCCGGAAGTTCTCCAGCAGGATGTCGGCCCCGGCCACCAGGGTGCGCGCCGCCTGCTGCGCGGCGGGCGATTTCAGGTCGAGCACCACGCTCTTCTTGCCGGCGTTGAGCTGGCCGAAGGCGGTGCTCGCGCCGGCCCGCAGCGGCGGGCGGGTGCGCATCATGTCGCCTTCCGGGGCCTCGATCTTGATCACCTCGGCGCCCATGTCGGCGAGCAGACGGCTGCAGTGCGGGCCGGCGATGGTGGTGGTGAAGTCGATGACCCGAATTCCGGCGAAGGCCTTGTCCATGGCGGTGGTGCTCCTGGTGAGGGCTGGCGCGGCATGATGGCAGGCCGCGCGCGCGCCAGCCACGCCGATCGCGCCTGATCGACACGCGAGGCGGACCGGGGTCCGCCCGCCGGATCGGGCTCATGCCACAATCCGCGTCCGCCGCCACCGCGGGTGCGCGGTGCCCCTTCAGCCGGTTTTTGCCGATCTACAGTGAGGATCCGATGGTTCAACGCATGAAGTTCTACATCGACGGCGCCTGGGTCGACCCGGTCACGCCCAAGAGCCGTCCCGTCGTCAACCCGGCCACCGAGCAGGCGATGTACGACATCGCGCTGGGTTCGGCCGCCGATGTGGACAAGGCCGTGGCCGCCGCGCGGCGCGCCTTCGAGACCTTCTCGCAGACCAGCCGCGAGGAGCGCGTGGCCCTGCTCACCCGCATCATCGAGGTCTACAAGTCGCGCATGAAGGACATCGGCGCGGCCATCTCCGACGAGATGGGCGCCCCGCTGGGCTTTGCCGAGAAGGTGCAGGCCGGCGCCGGCCTGGGCCACATCGTGTCCACCCTCGACGTCCTCAAGAACTACCACTTCGAGGAGCAGCTCGGCTCGGCCATGATCGTGCGCGAGGCCATCGGCGTGGTCGGCATGATCACCCCCTGGAACTGGCCGCTCAACCAGATCACCTGCAAGGTCGCGCCCGCGCTGGCGGCCGGCTGCACCATGATCCTCAAGCCCTCCGAGTTCACGCCCTCGTCGGCGCTGATCTTCGCCGAAGTGATGCACGAGGCCGGCGTACCGCCGGGCGTGTTCAACCTCAT
>JBIKWU010000383.1:0-2760 GCA_044356115.1 Burkholderiaceae bacterium | reverse complement strand
CGCTGCAGGGTGATGTGGCCGCTGTGGGCCCAGCCCTTGAATCGGTCGACCACGTAGGTGAGGCCCGACGAGCCCTCGGTGAGGTAGGGCGTGTCGATCTGCGCGATGTTGCCCAGGCAGACCACCTTGGTGCCGGGCCCGGCGCGGGTGATCAGGGTCTTCATCTGCTTGGGCGTGAGGTTCTGCGCCTCGTCGATGATCAGGAACTTGCTCACGAAGGTGCGCCCGCGCATGAACGACATCGCCTTGACCTTCACCCGCGAGCGGATGAGGTCCTGGGTGGCCGAACGCCCCCAGTCGCCGGCGCCCGAGTCACCGTGGTTGAGCACCTCGAGGTTGTCCTCCAGGGCGCCCATCCAGGGCTGCATCTTCTCTTCCTCGGTGCCCGGCAGATAGCCGATGTCCTCGCCCACCGGCACCGTGGCGCGGGTCATGATGATCTCGTTGTAGCGCTTGGCCTCGATGGTCTGGGTGAGACCGGCGGCCAGGGTGAGCAGGGTCTTGCCGGTGCCTGCCTGGCCGAGCAGCGACACGAAGTCGATCTCGGGGTTCATGAGCAGGTTCAGCGCGAAGTTCTGCTCGCGATTGCGCGCGGTGACGCCCCAGACCGCGTTCTTCTGGTGGGCGTAGTCGCGCAGGGTCTGCAGCACCGCGGTGCGGCCGGTGATCTCGCGCACCTGCGCGGCCAGCGGCATGTCGCCCTCCAGCCAGACGAACTGGTTGACGAGCATGCTCGAGACCAGCGGCCCGGTGACCCGGTAGAAGGTGAAGCCGCCCTGCTGCCACGATTCCACGCCCTTGCCGTGCCGCTCCCAGAAGCTGGCCGGCAGTTCGAGCCGGCCGCTGTAGAGCAGGTCGGTGTCCTCGAGCACCTGGTCGTTGCGGTAGTCCTCGGCAGGCAGGCCCAGGGCGCGGGCCTTGATGCGCATGTTGATGTCCTTGGACACCAGCACCACCTCGCGCCCGCTCATCAGGTCCTGCAGGGCGCGCACCACGCCCAGGATCTGGTTGTCGGCCTTGCCCGCGGGCAGGCTCTCGGGCAGGGCCGCCGCCACTGCCTGGGTCTGGAAGAACAGCCGGCCGCCGGCCTCGCGGCTGCCGAGCGCCGAGAGCGCGATGCCCTCGTCGATGCGGTCGTGCGCGGCGGCGATCAGCGCGTCGATCGAGCGGCTCACCTGGCGGGCGTTGCGCGCCACCTCCGACATGCCCTTCTTGTGGCTGTCGAGTTCCTCGAGCGTCATCATCGGCAGGTAGATGTCGTGCTCGGCGAAGCGGAACAGGCTGCTGGGGTCGTGCATCAGCACGTTGGTGTCGAGCACGAAGAGCTTGCGCGCGCCTGCGCTGGTGCCCGGGGCGGGGACGGTCACGGCCTTGGCGCTGACAGCCGCCGCGACCGGGGCCGCCGGCGTGGCCGCCCGGGGCGCTGGCGCGGGGGAGGCGCTGCGCGGGTTGCGGCGCCGCGGCGCGGCCGGAGTGACCGGAGTGGCTGCGGCTGTCGGCGCCGTTGTGGCGGCCGGCAGAGGCGCGGGTGCTGACGCGCCAGCCGTCGGTGCTGCGCCGGCCGGGGCGGGCGCCGCGGCAACGGCGTCGGCCCGCTTGCGGCGCACCCGGGCGGCGGGCTCGGCGCTCAGGTCGAGCAGGGTGGCGGGTTTGGTCGGGGCTTTGGGTAGTGGCATGGGGCGCCGGCCTTGCGCCGGTGTGTTCCGGTCACCGTGGCAACCGGGGGATGGGGCGAAGGGCTAGAGCGAGCGGACGAAGGCCAGCACCTCGGCGGCGTGACCGGGCACCTTCACGCCGCGCCACTCGCGCGCGAGCCTGCCGGTGGCATCGATGACGAAGGTGGAGCGCTCGATGCCGCGCACCTGCTTGCCATACATGTTCTTCATCTTGATGACGCCGAACTGCGTGCACAGCGTCTCGTCGGCATCGGAGATGAGCGGGAAGGGCAGGCCCAGCTTGCTGCGAAAGCCCTCGTGCGAGCGCAGGCTGTCGCGGGACACGCCCGCCACCACGGCGCCGGCCCGCGCGAACTCGGCGTGCAGGTCACGGAAGTCGGCGCTCTCGTTGGTGCAGCCGGGGGTGTTGTCCTTGGGGTAGAAGTACAGCACCAGCGTCTGGCCGCGATGGGCCGCGAGGCTGAAGCTGCCCTGGGTGGATGCCACCGAGAAGTCCGCCACCGGAGTGCCTGCTGCCACGGTCAATTGCTGCTCCCCTGCCAAGGCGGGGCGGCCCCGCCGGAATGGTGTTGTAGGTCGATCGACGATAGCACAGGCGCCAGCGGCCTCAGGCTGCCGGGGGAATGAGCGCGGCCAGCACCCGGCGGCCCTCGGCCATCAGGATGTTGTAGGTGCGGCAGGCGGCGCCGGTGTCCATGCACTCCAGGCCGATGCGGGCCGCGGACAGGCAGGCGTGCAGGCGCGGATGCGCGAAGCGCTGGCGGCTGCCGGTGCCCAGCAGCACCACCTCGGGGCGCAGGGCCAGCATCGCCTCGAAGTCGGCCGGCGCGAGCGCGGACCAGTCGGCCAGGGCCCAGGTTTGCACCTCGCCCTGCGGCGAGACCAGCACCGGTCCGGCGTGCCGGACCCGGTTGACCTCGACATAGCCGGCGCCGTAGCCGGTGAGGGTGTTCAAGGCGGGGTCGACCAGCGACTGCATCTTCATGGGAGGCCTCGAAGGGCTGTCTAAGCCCCTGATTATGCTACGATTGAGGGTTCTTCCCGGGAGAGACACCTCATGAGTTCGCCGCGCGAGTTTTCTCGC
>JBIKWU010000135.1:0-10031 GCA_044356115.1 Burkholderiaceae bacterium | reverse complement strand
AGGGCGCGCAGCGAGTTGCCGTGGGCGGCCACCAGCACCCGGCGACCGGCGCGGACATCGGGCGCGATCACCTCGTTCCAGTACGGCACCACCCGGGCCACGGTGTCCTTCAGGCACTCGGTGCGCGGGATCAGGGCCGGATCGACGCCGGCATAGCGCGGGTCGGTCTCCGAGCCGCGCGGGTCGCCGGCCGGCAGCGGCTCGGGGGCGATCGCGTAGGCGCGGCGCCAGATCAGCACCTGCTCCTCGCCGTACTGCGCGGCGGTCTCGGCCTTGTTCAGGCCCTGCAGCGCGCCGTAGTGGCGCTCGTTCAGGCGCCAGGAATGCTGCACCGGCAGCCACATCCGGTCCATCGCGTCGAGCACGCCCCACAGCGTGCGGATCGCCCGGCGCAGCACCGAGGTGTAGGCGACGTCGAAGTCGAAGCCCTCGGCCCGCAGCAGGGCGCCGGCGCGGTGCGCTTCCTCGCGGCCGTTGGGGGTGAGGTCGACGTCGGTCCAGCCGGTGAACCGGTTCTCGAGATTCCACTGGCTTTCGCCGTGGCGCAGCAGCACGAGGGTGTGGGGCATGTTCGGGTCGGGGGATGAAGGGTTGGGCCCGCGGCACATGGCCGCGTCACAGCCGAAGGATACCGGGGTCGGCGAACGGGCTTGGCTTATACTCGCGGCGCGGATCGCCCGGTTGCCCGGGCGTTTCGCGCCGGTTCCGCCGGCCCGTCCCGCCGCGCGCGTCGCGCCGGCAGTTTCCTTCCGCTGGTCGCCCTGCCCCGCCCGTGAATTTCGTCGCCGAGAACATCGTCCTGATCGCCATCGCCTTCGTCTCGGGCGCGATGCTGCTGTGGCCCGCCATCCAGCGGCGCACCGGCGGGCCCGCCCTCGACAGCCTGGCTGCCACCCGCCTGATCAACGACGCCCAGGCCGTGGTCCTGGACATCCGCGATGCCGCGGAGTTCCAGGCCGGCCACCTGCCCAATGCCCGGCATATCCCGCTCGCCGAGCTTGCCGGCCGGGCCGCCGAGCTGCCGGCCGGCAAGCCGGTGCTGGTCTGCTGCAACACCGGGCAGCGCTCCGCGGGTGCGGCCGGCGTGCTGCGCAAGGCCGGTCGAGACCAGGTCTTCAATCTCGCCGGCGGCCTGCAGGCCTGGCGCCAGGCCGGCCTGCCGGTGGTGCGTCAGTAGGCGGCGTGCCGCCGCCGCCCGCCGCGTCCGTCATCCCGCCGCCGCCTGCGCCGCCGTCCAGGCCGTTCTCATCCAGGAGTCCGCCATGACCGCCAAAGTCACCATGTACAGCACCTCGGTCTGCCCCTACTGCGTCCGCGCCGAGCAGCTGCTGCGCCAGCGTGGCGTGGCCGAGATCGACAAGATCCGGATCGACGTCGACCCGGCGCTGCGCGACCAGATGATCGCGCGCACCGGGCGTCGCACCGTGCCCCAGATCTACATCGGCGACACCCATGTCGGCGGGTTCGACGATCTCGCCGCCCTCGACCGCGCCGGCGGCCTCACCCCGCTGCTGGCCGGCTGAGCGCCGGCCGCGTCCCAGGAATCGCCATGTCCGCCCAGCCCAGCAACGAACCCGTCTTCGGCATCCAGCGCATCTATCTCAAGGATCTCTCGCTCGAGATCCCGAACGCGCCGCAGATCTTCCTCGAGACCCAGCCGCCGGCGGTCGAGATCCAGCTCGATGTCGGCGCCCAGACGCTGGCCGAGGGCATCCACGAGGCCACCGTCACGGTCACGGTCACCACCCGCATCGGCCAGAACACCGCCTTCCTGGTCGAGGCCAAGCAGGCCGGCATCTTCGAGATCCGCAACCTGCCCGCCGAGCAGCTGCCGCTGGTGCTCAACGTGGTCTGCCCCAACGTGGTCTATCCGTATCTGCGCTCCAACGTGGCCGATGTCATCCAGCGCGCGGGCTTTCCACCCATGCACATGGCCGAGATCAACTTCGAGGCCCTGTACCAGCAGCGGCTGGCGCAGCAGCAGGCCGAAGCTGCCGCCGCCGCGCCCGGCATCTACGTCCCGAACGGGGCGCGCTAGCCGTCGGCTGGCCCCGCTGCATGGCTGCCCTGCTGCCCGTGCGCGCGCTGTGCCTGCTGGCCGGGGGGCTGCTGTCGGCCACGGCCGTGGCCAGCGAGTACCGGTCGGTGGGTGTGGCCGCGGCCATCCTCTATGACGCACCCTCGCAGCAGGGCCGCAAGCTCTGGCTGGCGCCGCGGTTCTCGCCGCTGGAGGTGGTGTCCACCGTCAACCAGTGGGTCAAGGTGCGCGATGCGTCCGGTGACCTTGCCTGGATCGAGCGGGGCGATCTCTCCGCCACCCGCACCGTGGTCACCCGCCTGCAGGCCAGCGTGCGCAGCGCCGGCCAGGAGGGCGCCGAGGTGCTGTTCACCGCCGATCGCGGCGTGGCCCTCGAACTGCTCGACCCTGCGCTGGTCTCGGGCTGGGTCCGCGTGCGCCACCGCGACGGCACTGCCGGCTGGGTGCGCGCCGCCGACGTCTGGGGCCTCTGAGAGCGCGCGGTGCGGATCGCCGTGATCGGGGCGGGCGCCTGGGGAACCGCGGTCGCCGTCCACGCGGCGGCTGCCCATCAGGTCTGCCTGTATGCGCGCAGCCCCGCCCAGGCGGCGGCGCTGCAGTCTGATCGATGCAATGCCCGCTATCTGCCAGGCGTGAGCCTGCCGGCCGGCGTGCGGGCGAGCGCCGATCTGCCCGCGCTCGCGGCGTGGCTCACGCAGGCCGGCGCCGAGGGGGCGCTGCTGGTGCTGGGCACCTCGGTGGCCGGCTTGCGGCCCACCCTGCTCGCGCTGCACGCTCTCGCCGGTGACGTGCTCGCGCAGGTGCCGCTGCTGTGGCTATGCAAGGGGCTCGAGCGCGAGACTGGCTGCCTGCCGCACGAGGTGCTGGCGCAGGTCTGGCCGCAGGCGAACGGCGCGCCGCTCTCCGGGCCCAGCTTCGCCCAGGAGGTGGCGGCCGGCCTGCCGGTGGCCCTCACCGTGGCCGGGTCCGCGGGCGTGGTGCAGGCCGCGCTGCGCGGGCTGCACCACGGCGCGGTGCGCCTGTACCGCTCCGATGACGTGGTGGGGGTCGAGATCGGCGGCGCGCTGAAGAACGTCATCGCCATCGCCGCCGGCATCTGCGACGGGCTCGCCCTGGGTCACAATGCCCGCGCCGCGCTGATCACCCGCGGGCTGGCCGAGATCGCCCGCTTCGGCGTGGCGCGTGGTGCACGGGCCGAGACCTTCATGGGGCTCACCGGGCTGGGCGATCTGGTGCTCACCTGCACCGGCGACCTCTCCCGCAACCGTCGGGTGGGGCTTGCGCTGGCCGCCGGCGCGCCACTGCCGCAGGTGCTGGCCGATCTCGGTCACGTCGCCGAGGGCGTGCCCTGCACGGCCGAGCTGCTGCGCCAGGCCGCCGCCGCCGGGGTCGAGGTGCCGATCGCCGCGGCGGTCCAGGCGGTGATGGATGGCCGGCTGAGCGCCCGCGAGGCGGTGCTGGCCCTGCTTGCCCGCGAGCCGCGCCATGAGTGACACCGCGCAGTCCCGGCGCGCCATCTGCGTCTTCTGCGGCGCCAAGAGCGGCGACGATCCCCGCTGGGTGAACATCGCCTTCGACTTCGGTCGGGCGCTGGCCGAGCGTGGCTGGACGCTGGTCTACGGCGGCGGCAACGTCGGCCTGATGGGTGCCGTGGCCGACGGCGCACTGGCCGGCGGGGGCGAGGTGGTGGGCGTGATCCCGCGCCGGCTGCTCGAGCGCGAGGTCGCGCACCGCGGCCTCACCCGCCTCGAGGTGGTTGCCGACATGGCCGAGCGCAAGACCCGCATGATCGCGCTGGCCGACGCCTTCGCCTCGCTGCCCGGCGGGCTGGGCACACTCGACGAGTTCTTCGAGGTGCTCACCCTGGCCCAGATCGGCTACCACGACCGGCGCTCGGTGCTCCTCGATCAGCACGGCTACTGGCAGCCGCTGCTCGCGGCCCTGCAGGCCATGGTCGGGCACGGCTTCGTGCGCGAGGCTGATCTCGCCAGCCTGCGCGTGGCCCCCGACATCCAATCCGCCATCGCCGCCCTCGCGCCCTGAGCCCGCCGCCGGGCTCAGGCGCTGGCCGCTGCCTCGCGGTCGATGGCCAGCGCCCCCAGCTTGAGCCGCGGAATCAGCTCGCGCCCGAAGTCCGTGACATCGCCCAGCGGGTCGAAACCGCGGATCAGGAACGAGCCCACGCCCAGCCGGTAGTAGCGCAGCATGGCCTCGGCCACCTGTGCCGGGGTGCCCACCAGGCACGAGGTGTTGCCCTTGCCCGCGGCCGCCCCCGCCACCGGCATCCACAGCCGCTCGTCGTGCACGTCGCCGCGCTGCGCGAGCGCCACCAGCCGCTCGGCCGAGCGGTCCTGGGGCGCGCTCGGCAGGGTGCCGCTGGCCTTGAGCTCGTCGAGGATGCGGTGCGCCTTGTCCCAGGCCGCGCCTTCGGTGTCGGCGATGATCGGCCGGAACGAGAGATTGAAGCGCGGCTCGCGACCGAAGGGCCTGGCCATCGCGCGGAACATCGCGATGCGCTCGGCGGTCTCGGCCAGCGGCTCGCCGAACATCGCGAAGGTGTCGCAGTGCCGGGCGCCCATCGCCAGCGCCCCGGGCGAGGAGCCGCCAAAGAAGAGCGGCGGGCCCGGCTGCTGCAGCGGCCGGGCCTCCGAGGACACGTCGCGGAAGCGGTAGAAGCGGCCCTCGAAGTCGAAGGGGCGGGTCTCGGTCCACACCCGGCGCATCACCTCGAGGTACTCGGCGGCGCGCTCGTAGCGTTCTTCCTTGGGCGAGAAGTCGCCTTCGCGCTGCTGGTCGGCATCGCTGTTGCCGACGATGATGTGCAGCGCCAGCCGCCCGCCCGAGAGCTGGTCGAGCGTGGCCGCGGCACGCGCCGCGATGGTGGGTGACACCACGCCCGGGCGGTGGGCGATCAGGAAGGACAGCTGGCGGGTATGGCACGCCGCGAACCCGGCCACGCTGAAACCCTCGGCCGACGAGGCGTAGTAGCCCACCAGCACCCGGTCGAAGCCTGCCGACTCGTGCGCCTGCGAGAACTCGCGCAGGAAGCCGGGCGAGATGCCCCCTGCGATGACGTGCAGCGCGGCGCCCTGCGGCGGGGACACGCCGATCATCCCGATGACGCTGACCGGCATGGTCCGCTCCTGGGTCTGGGGGTTCCGGGGCTCGGAACGATGGCCCCCACTCTTTCGGGCGGGCCCGGCGCTGTCAAGCGCGGCGGGTGGGCCGCCTGTCTCGGCGGGCCCGCCAGCGGCGCGTGCCGCGCACGCGTACGGGTGCAGCGCGGTTTGCGGCGCGATTTGCGGACGCGCCGCTCAGCCGGCCATGCCCTCGAAGCCGAATTGCCGCCAGGCCTCGAAGACCGTCACCGCCACCGCGTTCGACAGGTTCAGGCTGCGATTGCCGGGGCGCATTGGCAGGCGCAGGCGCTGATCGGCGGCGAACTGCGCCAGCACCGCGGGCGGCAGCCCCTCGGTCTCGCTGCCGAAGACCAGCCAGTCGCCGCGCGCGAAGGCCACCTGATCCGGCCGCCGTCCGCCCTGGGTGGTGAGCGCGAACAGCCGCCCGCCGGCGCTGGCGGCCAGCAGCGCCGGCCAGTCGTCGTGCACCGTCATGCGGGTGAACTCGTGGTAGTCGAGCCCGGCCCGGCGCATCCGGGCATGGTCGATCGGAAAACCCAGCGGACGCACCAGATGCAGGCTGGCGCCGGTGTTGGCGCACAGGCGTATGACGTTGCCGGTGTTGGGCGGGATCTGCGGATGGACGAGGACGACGTGGATCACGGCGGAAGGGTGAGGCTGCGCGGACCGCCATGGTGCCAGCCCCGGTGCTGTCGGTGCCGCACCGCCACTGGCCGCCGCACCGCCGCACCGCCAGCCGGCCGCCGCACCGCCGCACCGCCAGCCGGCTCAGGGCGTGCGGGCCACCGCGGCGACCAGGACGCGCCGCGCGCCGGCCGCCCGCAGCGCGCGGGCGGCGGCGTCGACGGTGGCGCCGGTGGTGATCACATCGTCGACCAGCACCACCTGCCGCGGCGGCACCGGGCCGCGGGCGCGGAAGGCCTCGCTGAGGTTGCGCCGGCGCGCGGCCAGGTCCAGCCGTGACTGGGCCTCGGTGGCGCGTACCCGGGTCAGTGCCGGCAGCAGGGGCAGCGCCAGGCCGCTGGCCAGCGCCGTCGCCAGCACGCGGGCCTGGTCGAAGCCGCGCTCGCGCAGCCGGCTGGCGGATAGCGGGACCGCCACCACCGCGGCGTCAGTCGGGGGCCGGCCACGCGCGGCAGCCGGCTCGGCAGGCCAATCGGCCGACGGCTGGGCCAACGGCTCGGCATCGGGATCACCAGCCGGATCTGCAGCCGGATCCGCAGCCAGGGCCGCGCGCAGCGCCGGAACGAGCGCCCGCCGCAGCTCGCGTCCGAGGGCCCCGGCCAGTCCGAGCTGGCGCTGGAACTTCACGGCACCGATCAGACGGTCGAGCGGCGGGGCGTAATCGGCCAGCACCCAGGTGGCGTGGAAGGCGAAGTCATGGCCGGCGCAGGCCGGGCAGCCCGCCGCCGCCAGGCCGAGCCCGCAGCGCGGACAGCGTGGTCGACCGCGACCGGGCAGGCCCAGGCGGCAATGACGGCACAGACCGGCATCGGGTTGGCGCAACGGCAGCTCGCACAGCGCGCAGGCCCGCGGCAGCCAGGCGTCGAGGGCGGCGCCGACCAGGGGTGCCGCGCGGCGCCGCAGTGCGTAGGCCAGCCAGGTCATGCCCGGGAGCATAGCGGGCGGCCCCTATACTGCGCGGGCGATGCCCGAACCCCGCGACCTAGACCGCAAGGCGGTGCGCCTGCAGGCGGCGCGCCGCGCCATGCATCCTGCCGAACGCGACTTCATCGCCCGCGAGGTGCAGGCCAGGATGCTTGAGCGCATGGACCTCGTTCGGCTCGACCCCGCCTGCATCCTCGATGTCGGCTGCGGCCGCGCCACGGGCAGCGCGGCGCTCGCGGCCCGCTACCCGCGGGCGCTGTGCGTCGCGCTCGACCTCTCGCCGGCGGCGCTGCGCCATGGTCGCGTCGAGCCCGCGCGCGCCGCAGGCAGCCGTCGCCCGACCGGCTGGCTGCGACGGGCCGGTGCCCGGGTGCGGTCGGCGGGCCGTGCCGCGTCGGCCGACCCGGGCCCGGTCGGCGGCCCGCCGGCGCTGCTGGCCGCCGATACCCACCGCCTTCCGCTGCCCGATGCCTGCGCCGACCTGATCTGGTCCAACCTGGCCTGGCACCAGTTCGCCGATCCCGAGGCGGTGCTGGCCGAGTGGTACCGGGTGATCCGCCCCGGCGGCCTGCTCATGCTCTCGGCCTTCGGGGTGGACACCCTGCGCGGCCTGCCCGGGCTGGCGGCGGGCCTGGGGCCCTTCCCGGACATGCACGACATCGGTGACGCACTGGTCGCGGCCGGCTTTGCCGAGCCGGTAATGGATGTCGAGCGCATCACCCTCGGCTACCAGGATCCGGGTGATCTGCTCGCCGAATGGCGGGCCGCGCTCGGCGGCAATCCCCGGGCCGATCGCCGACGGGGCCTCGTCGGCCGGGCGGGCCTCGCGCGGGCGCTCGCCGCGCTGGCCGCGTACCGCGATGCCGAGGGCCGGATCCCGGTCGGTATGGAACTCATCCACGGCCATGCCTGGTGCCCGCCGCAAAAGCGTCTGGCGCCGGGGCTCGCGCCGCTGCGTTTCATTAACCGCAACGCCGCAAGGCCCTTGCGCCGGTCTGGCGACGAATGAGCCGTTCCCGCCCTCGGGGGGCGGTCGCCACCGGCGCAGGTGGAAACCCGGCGGCGGCGCGGATTTTGCCCAGTCCACCGGCCCCCGTATAATGCGGCGCAACACGCGGTTGCCGCGCCGGAATTCCCGACTCGGGCCGCCCGCCTCTCGTCCAGCCATGCCGTATCGGTGGGTCCATCAGGCGCAAGCCGGTTCGCAGCAGTGGCTCCTGCGGCGCAATTGCGCGCTGTCGCCCCGGCAACTGGCGGCCTGCTTCGCCGCCGTTGGCGTCGTCACCCTGCTGATCTCGGCGGCGTTCGCCGCGCAGGGTGCGTGGCTGGTGGTGCCCTTCGCGGGGCTCGAGCTGGTCGCGCTGGCGGTGGCCTTCGTGGTCCACGCCCGGCATGCGGGCGACTACGAGCGCATCGTCCTGGCAGACGGCAGCGTGCTGGTGGAACGGTTGCACGGGGGCAGCCTGGCGCGGATCGAGTGCCGGGCCTCGTGGGTGAGGGTGGAGTACCAGGGCGCCAGGCGGGAACTCATCCGGCTGGTGGCCGCGGGCAGGGAGATGGCGGTCGGGCGCTTCGTGCCCGATGCGGAACGCACCCGGCTGGCGCGCGAACTGCGCGCCTCGATCGCCGGCTGGCAGGCATAGCAGACGGGAACTCGGAACGAGACATGGCACGACACACTGGTGAACGCATGATCCTCAAGAAACTCGCCCACTGGGCCACCGCCGCGCTGGTGTCGGGCGCCTCGAGCCTGGCCCTGGCCGTGTCCGACATGCCGGGCGGCCCGCGGGTCAACCAGCTCAACATCGCCGATCCGGTCACCGCCATCGCGCGCGGCCAGCACTGGATCCACAACGTGCTGCTGTGGGTCTGCCTGGCCATCTTCGTGGCGGTGTTCGCGGTGATGTTCTATTCCATCTTCGCCCACCGCAAGTCCAAGGGCGCCCAGTCGGCCGACTTCCACGAGAGCACGTCGGTCGAGATCGCCTGGACGGTCGTGCCCTTCATCATCGTGGTCGCGCTCGGCGTGGTCGCCACCGGGGACGTGGTCGCCCAGAAGGACACCTCCAACGCCGACCTCACCGTCAAGGCCACCGGTTACCAGTGGAAATGGGGTTACGACTACCTCAAGGGCGAGGGCGAGGGCATCAGCCTGCTGTCGACGCTGGCCACCCCGCGCGAGCAGATCGAGGACAAGAACTACCCCGGCGCCCGGGCCAAGCGCGAGGCCAATCCCACCTACCTCATGGAGGTGGACAACCCGCTGGTGGTGCCGGTGGGCAAGAAGGTGCGGGTGATCACCACCGCCAACGACGTCATCCACGCCTGGATGGTGCCGGCCTTCGGCGTCAAGCAGGACGCCATCCCCGGCTTCGTGCGCGACACCTGGTTCCGTGCCGAGAAGGTGGGCACCTACCGCGGCCAGTGTGCCGAGCTCTGCGGCAAGGATCACGCGTTCATGCCGATCGTGGTCGAGGTCAAGTCCGAGGAAGACTACCGGAAGTGGGTCGAGGCCAAGAAGAAGGAGATCCTCGCCCGCCAGGACGACCCCAACAAGGAATGGCAGGTCGCCGACCTCCAGGCGCGCGGCGAGAAGGTCTACGCCAGCAACTGCGTGGCCTGTCACCAGGCCACCGGCAAGGGCGTGCCGGGTGCCTTCCCGGCGCTCGAGGGCAGCAAGCTCGTGCTCGGTCCCCAGGATGCGCAGATCGAGCTCCTGCTCAAGGGCAAGGCCGGCACCGCCATGGCCTCGTTCAAGCAGCTCTCCGACACCGAACTGGCTGCGGTCATGACCTACACCCGCAACGCCTGGTCCAACAAGGCCGAGGACAACATCATCCAGCCCAAGGAAGTCCTCGCCGCCCGCGGCAAGTAATCGAGCGCCGGCCGGGCTGCCCGCGGGCGCCGGCCGTTCCGCCCTTTCCCGAGATTCATCAGGAGCCGATCCATGAGTGCAGTGCTCGACCACCACGACGATCACGACCACGCGCATGACCATCCCCATGGCTGGCGGCGCTGGCTGTACGCCACCAACCACAAGGACATCGGCACGATGTACCTGTGGTTCTCGTTCACCATGTTCATCGTGGGTGGTCTGAACGCGCTGCTGCTGCGCACCGAGCTCTTCCAGCCCGGGCTGCAGATCGTCAACCCCGAGTTCTTCAACCAGCTCACCACCATGCACGGGCTGATCATGGTGTTCGGGGCCATCATGCCGGCCTTCGTGGGCTTCGCGAACTGGCAGA
>JBIKWU010000150.1:0-9246 GCA_044356115.1 Burkholderiaceae bacterium | reverse complement strand
CACGCCGTCGCGGATATCGGGATGAATGCTGTCCAGGGGCGCCATCGGATGTGTATGCTTTCGAGCGGTTGTTCGGAGGCGGGGATTATCCGCCATCGCTGCGTGAACCGGGGAATCCCTTGACCGACCTCCATTCCATCCGGGTGCTCGACCTGACCCGCGTGGTCTCCGGCCCCTGGTGCACCCAGGTGCTGGCCGACCTCGGCGCCGAGGTCATCAAGATCGAGCGGCCCGGGCAGGGCGATGACACCCGGCGCATCGGTCCCCTGCTCATGGGCGCCGATGGCCAGCCCACCGGCGAGGCCGCGTACTACCTCGCCTGCAACCGCAACAAGCGCTCCGTCACGGTTGACATCGCCAGCGCG
Source organism: Burkholderiaceae bacterium (assembly GCA_044356115.1). Lineage (GTDB taxonomy): Bacteria > Pseudomonadota > Gammaproteobacteria > Burkholderiales > Burkholderiaceae_E > Quisquiliibacterium. Next base: position 8,881 of record JBIKWU010000150.1, on the reverse strand, counting down.
CAGGGCGCCGCCCTGGTGCGCGAGCTCGCCGCGGTCTGCGACGTGGTGGTCGAGAACTACAAGGTCGGCAACCTCGAGCGCTTCGGCCTGCACAGCGAGGCGCTGCGCGCGATCAACCCGCGGCTGGTCTACTGCTCGATCACCGGCTTCGGCCCCGACGGTCCGAGCGCGCCGCTGCCCGCCTATGACTTCGTGCTGCAGGGCCTCACCGGCATCATGAGCACCTGCGGCCGCGGCGACGACATGCCCGGCGGCGAGCCCATGCGCACCGCGGTGCCGCTCACCGATCAGGTCACCGGCCTGTATGCCGCGGTGGCCATCCTGGGCGCGCTCCTGCAGCGCGGCCTCACCGGCCAGGGCCGGCACATCGACATGGCCATGATCGACTGCGCCGCGGCCATCGCCTCGCCGCTGTCCACCGGCTGGGCCATCACCGGGCGGCAGGCACCGCGGGTGGGCAATGACAACCCCATCGCCGCACCCTCGGGGGTCTTCCCCGCGGCCGACGGCCGGCTGATCATCGCCTCGGGCAATGACGTCCAGTTCGCCGGTGTGTGCCGTGCGCTGGGCCTGTCGGCGCTGCGGGCCGATCCGCGCGCGGCCACCAATCCGCTGCGGGTCGCCCATCGCGAGCTGGTCCATGGCGCGGTCGCCGAGGCGACCCGCACCCGATCCATGGCCGATCTCATGGCCGCACTGCAGGCCGAGGGCGTGCCCTGCGGCCCCATCAACGACTTTGCCGCCTTCTTCGCCGAGCCGCAGGCCGTGCACCGCGGTGCCCTGCAGCAGGTGCCGCACCCGGCCGGTGTGCCGGTGCCGCTGGTGCGCAGTCCGCTCGATCAGGCCGCGGCGCCCGCGCCGCTCACCGTGCCGCCGCGGCTGGGCGAGCACACCGACGCCGTGCTCGGTTCCCTGCTCGGCCTGTCGGCCGGGCAGCTCGCGCAGCTGCGCGCCGAGCAGGTCATCTGAGCCCCTCCTTGCGCGTCCCGCTGCATCGTTTCCCATCCACCCGACGAGGTCCGCCATGAACCAATCCGTCTCTGCCGCCGTCCTGCAAGGTGTCGATGCCCAGGCCCTGGCCACCGGGCGGCTCGAAGTCGCCGCGGCGCTGCGCTGGTCGGCGCGCCTGGGCCTGAACGAAGGCGTGTGCAACCACTACAGCCTCGAGCTCGCCCCTGACCGCTACCTCATCAACCCGCAGGGCCTGCACTGGAGCGAGGTACGCCCGGCCGATGTCCTGCTCATCGACGGCGCCGGCCGGGTGCTCGACGGGCCTCATCCGCTCGAGCCCACGGCCTTCTTCATCCACAGCTGGATCCATCGCCTGAACCCGCACGCGCGGGCGGTGCTGCACACCCACATGCCCTACGCCACCGCGCTCACGCTGGTACAGGGCGGGCGGCTCGCCTGGTGCAACCAGAACACGCTGCGCTTTCATGGCCGGGTGGCCTACGATGACGCGTACAACGGCCTGGCGCTGGATGATGCCGAGGGCCGGCGCATCGCCTCGGGCCTGAACGGCGCCGACGTGCTGTTCATGGCCAGCCACGGCGTCACGGTGGTGGGCCGCAGCATCGCGTGGGCCTTCGATGACCTCTACTACCTCGAGCGCGCCTGCATGCATCAGGTGCTCGCGGTGCAGGCCGCCGCGGGCCGGCCGCTGCGCGAGATCCCCGAGGCGCTGTGCGCGCGCACCGCCGCGCAGATCGCCGGCGAGCGCCAGCAGAGCGACATGTTCATGCAGGCGGTCATCCGCATGCTCGACCGCGACGAGCCGGGCTGGCGCTGAGCCGCTCCGATCCATCTGGCCGGGCGCCCGTTGCCCGCGCCAGGCCAGTCTTTCCGATCTTTCCTCCAGGAGACATGCCATGCAGATCAGCTTCAACGGCAAGCGGGTGGTGGTGGCCGGCGGCAGCCGCGGCATCGGCCGCGCCATCGCCCTGGGCTTCGCCCAGGCCGGCGCGGCGGTGTCCATCTGCGCGCGCGGCGAGGCCGCGCTGCGCGAGACCGAGCGCGAACTCGCCGCCTTCGGACACCCCGTGCATGCCGCGGTGTGCGACCTCGCCGATGGCGACGCGGTGCGCGGCTACGTGACCTCGGCCGCGGCAGCGCTTGGCGGCATCGACGTGCTGGTCAACAACGCCTCGGGTTTCGGTCGCAGCGACGACGAAGCCGGCTGGGAGGCCAGCATCTCGGTCGACCTCATGGCCACCGTGCGCGCCTCGCACACCGCGCTGCCGCACCTGCTCGCCTCGCGCGGCAGCATGGTCCACATCTCCTCCATCTCGGGGCTCGCGCCTTCGGTGCGCACGCCGCCCTATGGCGCGGTCAAGGCCGCGCTCATCCAGTACACCCTCACCCAGGCCGCCGCGCTGGCTGCCAAGGGTGTGCGGGTGAACTGCGTGGCGCCGGGCTCCATCGAGTTCCCGGGCGGTGTCTGGGACCAGACCCGTCAGCACAATCCAGCCCTCTACAAGGGCATCCTGGCCAGCATCCCGTCGGGCCGCATGGGCACCGCCGAGGAAGTGGCCAACGTGGTCATGTTCCTGTGCAGCGACGCCGCCCGCTGGGTCACCGGCCAGACCATCGCGGTCGACGGCGGGCAGATGCTCAGCTGAACGGCCACCGCGCCTTCGCTCGCCCCCGATGCGGCTGCTGCTGGTCGAAGACGACCGCATGGTGGGCGAGGCGCTGCGCGCGGCGCTGCGCCTGGAGGGCCATGCGGTGGACTGGGTGCGCGATCTGGCTGCCGCCCGCGCCGCGCTTGCCGGCGAGTCCTTCGAGCTCATGCTTCTCGATCGCGGGCTGCCGCAGGGCGGGCCGGGGCCGCGTCAGGCCGATCGCGCCGACGGGCTCTCGCTGCTGCGCGAGCTTCGCGACCGCGGCGACGACACGCCGGTGATCGTCCTCACCGCCCGCGACGAACACCCCGAACGGGTGGGCGGGCTGGATGCCGGTGCCGACGATTACCTGGTCAAGCCTTTCGATCTCGACGAACTCGCCGCACGCATCCGCGCGGTCGCGCGGCGCCATGCCGGCGCGAGCCGCTCGCGGCTCTCGTGCGGGCCGGTCAGCCTTGATCCGGGCACCCGCCAGGTGAGCCTGCATGGTCGGCCGGTGGCGCTGTCGGCGCGCGAATTCGCGGTGCTCGAGGCGCTGATGCGGCGGCCGGGGGCGATGCTCTCGCGCAGCCAGCTTGAAGACCGGCTCTACGGCTGGGGCGAGGCCATCGAGAGCAATGCGGTGTCGGTGTACGTGCATCAGCTGCGCCGCAAGCTCGGCGCCGGGTTCATCGTGACGGTGCGCGGCCTGGGCTATGCGGTGTCGGCCGATGGCGCGCGCGGGCTCGACGGCGCGCGCGCCCCCGACGGCCCGAGCGGCCCCGAGGGCGCATGAACTCCATCCGGCTGCGTCTGCTGCTGGCGCTCGCGGCGCTGCTGGCCGCCGCCGCCGCGGTCATGGCCGCGGTCACCTGGCGCAGCGTGCTGACCGAGACCGAGGCGCTGTTCGACTACCAGCTGCGCCAGATGGCCCTGTCGCTGCGCGATCAGGGCGCGATCGACGCGCCGCAGGCCGAGGTGCTCTCCGACAGCGAGCTCGAGGTGGTGATCCAGATCTGGACCATCGACGGCCGGGCGGTCTACGCCTCGCGCGCGCCGGCCGCGTTGCCAGGCCGCGCCCCCCCGGGCTTTGCCGATCAGCGGGTTGGCGTCGAGACCTGGCGCAGCTTCAGCGTGGTGACGCGACAGCGGGTGATCCAGGTGGCGCAGCCGCTGCTGGTGCGTCGCCGGCTGGCCACCGATGCGGCGCTGCGCAGCATCGCGCCGCTGGCGGCGTTGGCGCCCCTGCTGGTGCTGGCCGGCTGGTGGCTGGCGGGCGCCACGCTGCGGCCGCTGAACCGCGTGGCCCGCGAGGTGCGCGCCCGCGACGCCGGTTCGCTCGAACCCCTGCCGGCCGGTGGTCTGCCCGAGGAGCTGGCGCCGCTGGTGCAGGCGCTCAACGCGCTGCTGGCGCGGTTGGGCCAGTCTTTGAGCCTGCAGCGCGAGTTCATCGCCGATGCCGCGCACGAGTTGCGCACGCCACTGACGGCGTTGCGCCTGCAGTTGCAGTTGCTGCAGCGCGCCGGTGATGCAGGCGCGCGTGATGCGGCGCTGGCCTCGCTCACCGAGGGGATCGATCGGGCCACCCGGCTGGTGGAGCAGCTGCTCGCGCTGGCCCGCGCCGAGCGCGGCGCGCCCATGGCCGCGCGCGAGCGTCTGCGGCTGGCCGAGCCGGTGGGCCGCGCGCTGGCGCTGCTCGCGCCGCTGGCCGCCGAGCGTGGCAGCGCCATCGAGACCGAACTGGCGGAGGCGCCGCTCATCGTGGGGGCCCCCGACGAGATCCTGGCGCTCGCGCGCAACCTCATCGAGAACGCGCTGCGCCACACGCCGCCGGGCACGCGGGTGCGGGTGCAGGTGGGCGGTGGCACCGCCGGGGTCGAACTGGTGATCGACGACGCAGGCCCGGGCATCACGCCGGCCGAGCGCGAGCGGGCCTTCGATCGCTTCTGGCGGCGCAGCGGCGAGGACAGCCCCGGCAGCGGCCTGGGGCTGGCGATCGCGCGCGGCATCGCGCAGCGGCACGGGGCCAGCCTGAGCCTGCTCGATTCGCCGCTGGGCGGATTGCGGGTGCGGGTGGGGTTTCCGGCGGCCGCTGACTGAGCGGGCGCAGCCCTTAACCCTCACCTAACCATCCCCTCATCGACGGCTAATCGACGACCGGCACTGTTCGGCTGGCGCGAATCCCGCGCGCATCGAACAAGGAGCCTTCATGCCCAACAAGACCCTGAGAGCCGCGCTGGTGGCCGCCGGCATCCTGGCTGCCGGCACCTCGGCGGCGCTGCTGACGTCGTCGCATGCCGCCCCCGCCCAGTCCGCCGCAGCCGCCCTCGCCCCCGCAGCACCCGCAGCACCCGCAGCACCCGCAGCACCCGCCGTCCCCGCGGCGCCCGCAGCCGCCCCAGCCCCCTCGGCACCGGCGCTGCTGTCGCGCCCCGACTACCGGGCCATCGTGCGTCAGGCCGGTCCGGCGGTGGTCGGCGTGATGGTGGAGGGCGAGCGCGCGGCCGATGACGACACGGCCGCGGCCGACCCTGATTCGCGCGCCGAGTCCCTGCCGCCCTTCTTGCGTGGCCTGCCGGACTTTGGCAAACGCCGCGCGCAGCCCAGCGAGCCCTTTCGGGGCCAGGGGTCGGGCTTCATCGTGAGCGAGGACGGACTGGTGCTCACCAACGCGCATGTGGTGCGTGACGCCCGCCAGGTGGTGGTGCGTCTGGCCGACCGGCGCGAACTCAGCGCGCAGGTGCTTGGCGCCGATCCGGTCACCGACGTGGCCGTGCTGCGGGTGTCGGCCCGCGGCCTGCCGACGGTGCGTCTGGGTGATCCGCGGGGCCTGGAGGTTGGCGACCCCGTACTGGCCATCGGCGCGCCCTATGGCCTGGAGCACAGCGCCACCCAGGGCATCGTGAGCGCGAAGGGCCGCTCGCTGCCCGGCGATGCGGTCGTGCCCTTCATCCAGACCGACGCGGCGGTGAACCCCGGCAATTCCGGCGGGCCGCTGTTCGATGGCAGCGGCGCGGTGATCGGCATCAACGCGCAGATCTTTTCCCGCTCGGGCGGCTTCCAGGGCCTGAGCTTCGCGATTCCGATCGATGTCGCGCTCAAGGTGAAGGACCAGATCCTGGCCACCGGCAAGGCACAGCACGCGCGTCTGGGCGTGGCCGCGCAGGACCTCGATCAGACGCTGGCCCGGTTCTTCGGCCTGGCCACGCCCTCGGGCGCGCTGATCTCGCAGGTGCTGCCGGGCAGCGCTGCCGCAGCGGCCGGTCTGAAGCCGGGCGATGTGATCACCGCGGTTGGCGGGCAAGCGGTGCAGCGCTCGGGCAACCTGTCCAGCCTCATCGGGCTGGCCAACCCCGGCGAGCGGGTGATGCTCACGGTGTGGCGCGACCGCGCGGCGCGCGAGTTGCCGGTGACGCTGGGCAGCGCTCCCACCGCGCAGGCGGCCCGCCCGGGCGCTCCCGCGGCCGATGGCGGCCGGCTGGGGCTCGCCCTGCGTGAACCCGACGCGGCCGAGCGCGCCCGCCTGGGCCTGTCGCAAGGCCTGGTCATCGAGCAGGTCAGTGGCGCGGCGGCGCGCGCCGGCATCCGGCCGGGTGATGCGCTGCTGATGATCGAGGGCCAGCCGGTGCAGTCGGTGGCCCAGGCGCGGCGGCTGATCCAGGCGGCGCCCGATGGCGTGGCGGTGCTCATCCAGCGCGAGGAGGGCCGCTTCTTCGTCGGGCTCAGGCCCGCGGCTAGAATAGGCTGATGGATGCCTACCTACTCGACTGGGCGAACCTGCTCGTCCGCTGGCTGCATCTGATCGCGGGCGTTGCCTGGATCGGATCGTCGTTCTACTTCGTCTGGCTCGACAACCACCTCACCGCGCCCGCCCGGCCTGGCGATACCGCCCGCGGCGTGCACGGTGAGCTCTGGTCGGTGCACGGCGGGGGCTTCTATCACAGCCAGAAGTACCTCACCGGGCCCCGCGATGAGCCGCTCACCGAGAACCTGCACTGGTTCAAGTGGGAGGCCTACACCACCTGGCTCTCGGGCATGGGCCTGCTCGCGGTGGTCTACTGGTTCGGCGCCTCCACGTATCTCATCGACCGGTCGGTGATGCCGCTGTCGGTGCCGGTGGCCATCGCGCTGTCCATCGCGGTGATCGTCGGCGGCTGGCTGGTCTACAACACGCTGTGCCGCCTGCTCAAGGACCAGGACACGCTGCTCGCGGCGCTGCTCTTCGTGTTCGTGGTGGCGGTGGCCTGGGGCCTGTCGCAGGTGTTCAGCGCGCGCGCGGCCTATCTTCACGTGGGCGCCATGCTCGGCACGCTGATGGTGGCCAACGTGGCCATGATCATCATTCCCGGGCAGCGCCGCATGCTGGCGCAGATCCGCGCGGGCCAGACGCCCGATCCCGAACCGGGTCGGCAGGGCAAGCTGCGCTCCAGCCACAACACCTACTTCACGCTGCCGGTGCTGTTCATCATGATCAGCAACCACTATCCCTTCACCTACAGCCACCGTCATGGCTGGCTGGTGCTGGCGGTCATCATGCTGGCCGGGGTGCTGATCCGGCAGTTCTTCGTGCTGAGGCACAAGGGCATCATCAAGCCCTGGCTGCCGGCGGTGGCGGTGCTGCTGCTGGCGGGGCTGGCCGCGGCCATCGCGCCTCCCGCGCGAGCGCCGGCGCCGTCAGCGGCCACGGCGCCCGCCGCTGTCGCCGCGGCATCGGCCGACCTGAGCATCGAGGCCATCATGGCCCGTCGCTGCGTCGCCTGTCACGCCGCGCAGCCCACCCAGGCCGGCTTCGCGCAGGCGCCCAAGGGCGTGATGCTCGAGACTGCCGAGCAGCACCTGCAGCATGCCGTCAAGATCGCCGAGACCGTGGCCAGCCGCTACATGCCGATCGGCAACCTCACTGGCATGACCGACGCCGAGCGCGCTGCGGTGGCCGACTGGCACGCGAAGCTGCCTCGCTGAGGCAGCGCCTGAGGCCCCCGGGAAACGGGTTTTCTCAGGGGCCGATTCGTTTCTCGAGAGCCTCCTGGGCAAGGGTATTGATGCTCTTGCCCTCCGCCTGCGCCGCAATGGCGAGGCGCTCATGCAACTCCGGTGTGATGCGCAGGTTGAATTTCCCGGAGTAGCTGCGCCGAGGTTCGATGCCTTTCTCGCGGCAGACTTCCAGGAAGATCCTGAGAGATTTTCTGAACTCCGATCGGAGTTCCTTTGGCGTCTTTCCGTAGAAATCCGCTCCTCCGTTGAGCCCGAGGATTTCGCCTCTGAACAGATCCAGATCCGGGTCGTACTCGATCCTCGCGCTGTATGCGTCGACGGTCATGATGTTCATGGTTTAACCCCGTGTTGCTCCAGCCACTTTCGCACCGAACTGACCGCGCCTTTGTCGGTCTTGGGTGAGGGATGCGGCCTGTGAAAGACTCGCACCTCGCCAAACAGCACGATAGCCACGCGGCTGCCCTCAAATCAGTCCGCGCAGCGCTCCACCGAAGCGCGCCCGCGCCGCGGGCTGAGCGTGTCAGCCGCGCCCAGCAGCTGCGCCGCCACCGCCACCGCGATCACCGCCGGTTCGCGGCCGCTCACGCCCGGCAGGCCGATCGGGCAGCGCAGTTCGGCCGCCCGCGCGGGCGCCATGCCGCGCGCGCGCAGCCGCCGGCCGAAGGTGACGGCCTTGGTCTGCGAGCCGATCACGCCCACCTGCGCGAAGCGCCCCGCGGCCAGCGCTGCCTCGCACAGGTCGAAGTCCAGCGCGTGGCTGTGGGTCATGATGAGCACGTGGCAGTCATCCGGCAGGCCGCGCAGTTCGGCCACCGCCTCGGCTTCCGGGCAGGCCACCAGCGTGCCCATGGGTGGGGCAAGCTCGGTGCCGTCTGGCATGGGGGCGCCCTGGTCGTTGGCGGGCAAGGGGTCGAACCAGTGCAGGCGCACCGGCAGCGTGGCCAGCAGCGCGGCGAGCGCCCGCCCGACGTGGCCCGCGCCGAACACCGCCACGCTCAGCCGTGCGGGCGCCGGCGGCCACTGCGCCACCCGCGTGGCGTCCAGCCAGCGGTAGCTCAGCCAGACTACCCCGCCGCAGCACTGGCCAAGGCTCGGGCCGAGCGCATGACGCTGCGTGTCCGGCAGGGCCGGAGCCTTCGTCTCGGCCAGCGCGGCACGGGCCGTCCTGATGGCCAGCCACTCCAGGTGCCCGCCGCCGATGGTGCCGGCGGTGGCGTGTGCGGCCACCAGCAGGCGCGTGCCGGCTTCGCGCGGCGCCGAGCCTTCAACCCGCGTGATCTCCACCA
>JBIKWU010000382.1:0-2794 GCA_044356115.1 Burkholderiaceae bacterium | reverse complement strand
CCCTCGGCCAGCAGCGGCGAGCGTCGGCTGAAGGTGAGCAGGTTGAGCAGGTAGTCGAGGATGGCCGGGCTGCAGCGCACCTCCCGCACCCGCTGCTGCAGTTCGATCAGGTCGGCCGGCTGCAGGCAGGGCTGCAGGCCGGCGACCATCTCGCGGCGGTCGAGCCCCTCGAGCAGCGCGCGCTCGGCCTTGGGATCGGGGTAGCCGAGCTCGATGCACATCAGGAAGCGGTCGAGCTGCGACTCCGGCAACGCGAAGGTGCCGACCTGGTCGCCGGGGTTCTGGGTGGCGATCACGAAGAAGGGCTCGGGCAGCCGGCGCGGCTTGCCGTCGACCGACACCTGCCGCTCCTCCATGGCCTCCAGCAGCGCGCTCTGGGTCTTGGGCGAGGCGCGGTTGATCTCGTCGGCCAGCAGCACCTGCGAGAACACCGGCCCGGGGTGGAAGACGAAGCTGGCGGCGTCGCGGTCGAAGACCGTGGTGCCGGTGATGTCGGCCGGCAGCAGGTCATTGGTGAACTGGGTGCGGCTGAATTCCAGGCCCAGCGAGATCGACAGGGCATGGGCCAGGGTGGTCTTGCCCACCCCGGGCAGGTCTTCGATCAGCAGGTGGCCGCGGGCGAGCAGGCAGGCCAGCGCGAGGCGGATCTGCGGCTGTTTGCCGACCACCACCCGACCGACCTGGGAGGCCGCGGCCTGGATCTTCTCGAGCATGGAGACCTGATGGAGGGGGAATCACGGATGAGTGTAAACCGCGGCGCTGTGCCTGCTCCCGGCAGGGGCATGCGCCGCCGACGGCCGGTGGCCGGGTGGGCCTCGACCGGCGGCGCTACGGCTTTCTTGGGAGGGCAGGGCAATCGGGTTAGCATTGCAGGCTGCACATTTCCGGAGCGCCGACATGGCCGCCGTTCCCCAAGAGCTCACCGAGCCGCTGGTGCTCGTCGCCACCCAGGGCGGGGCGGTCACGCTCACCCTGAACCGCCCGGCGCAATTCAACCCGCTGAGCGCCGCCATGATGGCCGCGCTGCGCGCAGAGCTTGAACGCATCGCGGCCGATGCCACGGCTCGCGTGGTGATCATCGCGGCCGCCGGCAAGGCCTTCTGCGCCGGCCATGACCTGCGCGAGATGCGCGCCGAGCCCTCGCTGCCCTTCTACCAGGCGCTGTTCGCCGACTGCACCCGGCTGATGACCACCATCCAGGCCATGCCGCAGCCGGTGATCGCCCGGGTTCATGGCATGGCCACTGCCGCCGGCTGCCAGCTGGTGGCCATGTGCGACCTCGCCGTGGCCGCGGCCGATGCACGTTTCGCGGTGTCGGGGGTCAACCTGGGCCTGTTCTGCGCCACGCCCTCGGTGGCGCTCAGCCGGAATCTTTCCCGCAAGGCCGCCTTCGAGATGCTGGTCACCGGCGAGTTCATCACCGCCGATCAGGCCCGCGAGCGCGGACTGGTCAACCGGGTGGTGCCCGCGGAAGGCCTCGATGCCGAAGTGCGCGCTCTGGCCGAGTCCATCATCGCCAAGCCGGCGGTGGCCATCGCGGCGGGCAAGGGGCTGTTCTATCGGCAGCTCGAGATGGGCATCGATGCCGCCTATCAGCTCGCCGGCCAGACCATGGCCTGCAACATGATGGCGCCCGACACCCTCGAGGGCGTGCAGGCCTTCATCGACAAGCGTCCGCCTGCCTGGCGACGCTGAGGCCTTGCCGCATCCATGAGCCGTTTCACCGCCGCCGCCGGGTTCCGGCATGACCAGCCCGAGACCACCGGCGTGCTGCTGGTCCAGCTCGGCACGCCGCAAGCGCCCGAGGCCGGGGCGGTGCGTCGCTACCTCGCCGAGTTTCTCGCCGACCCGCGGGTGATCGAGATCCCGCGCGCGGTCTGGATGCCGATCCTGCACGGCATCATCCTGCGCACCCGCCCGGCCCGCTCGGCCGCCAAGTACGCCAGCATCTGGACCGACGAGGGCTCGCCCCTCGCGGTGCACAGCCGCCGTCAGGCGGCCTTGCTCGGCGGGTATCTCGGCGAGGCCGGTCACCGCGTCTCGGTGGCCCTGGCCATGCGTTACGGCGAGCCCTCGGTGGGCTCGGTGCTGCGCGAGCTGCGCGAGCGCAACCTCACCCGGCTGCTGGTGCTGCCGCTGTATCCGCAGTACGCCGGCTCCAGCGTCGGCACCGCGCTCGACGCGGTCATGCGCGAGATCGCCGGCTGGCGCAATCCGCCGGAGCTGCGCACCATCAAGCACTTCCACGATGACCCCGGCTACATCGCCGCGCTGGCCGATCGGGTCCGGGCCCACTGGCGCAGCGAGGGCCAGCCCGGCCAGCTGCTCATGAGCTTCCACGGGGTGCCCGAGAGCACCCTGCTGCAGGGCGACCCCTATCACTGCGAATGCCTGGTCACCGCCCGCCTGCTGGCCCAGGCGCTCGAGTTGCCGCGCGAGCGCTGGCGGGTGAGCTTCCAGAGCCGCCTGGGCCGGGCCCGCTGGCTGCAGCCCTACACCGAGGCCACGCTGCGCGAACTGGGCCGCCAGGGCACCGAGCGTCTCGATGTGCTGTGCCCCGGCTTCGTGGCCGATTGTCTCGAGACCCTCGAGGAGATCGCGATCGAGGGCAAGGCCACCTATGAAGAGGCAGGGGGCCGCGGGTTCTCGTACATCCCCTGTCTGAACGACAGCCCGGCCTTCATCCGCGGCCTCACCGGTCTGGTGGGCCGGCACCTGCAGGGCTGGCCCACCGCCCGGCCCGATGCCGCGGCGCAGGCAGCCCTCGACGACCGGCTCGCCCAGCGCCTGGAGC
>JBIKWU010000381.1:0-2817 GCA_044356115.1 Burkholderiaceae bacterium | reverse complement strand
ACGGCTACGCACTCGTCGACGTGCCGGCCAGCAGCGCGACGCCCCGGACCATCGGGCTGCGCTACCTCAAGGGCCGGCATGACGGCCCGCAGGCATGCGTCAATCCCGATCGCATCGTCCTGCGGCTCGACTGAGCCCCTGATGTCCTCGACACCCACCCTCCACTTCATGTGCGGCAAGGCCGGCGCCGGCAAGAGCACCGTCGCCGCAGCAGTCGCCCGCGAAACCGGCGCCATCCTGCTGGTCGAGGACATCTGGATGGCCCGCCTCTACGGCGACCAGATGACCGTCTTCGACGACTACCTGCGCTTCTCGCGCAAGCTCAAGACCGTCATCGGCCCTCTGTGCGTCGACCTGCTGCGCGCCGGACATGCGGTGGTGCTCGATTTCCAGGCCAACACCCGCGCCGGTCGGGCCTGGTTCCGATCGGTCTTCGAGGAAGCCGGCGTGCCGCACGTGCTGCATCTGCTCGACACCCCGGACTCGGTATGCCTGGCGCGGATCGCCCGGCGCAATCAGACGCGGCCCGAAGGCTCGCACCTGCTTACCGAGGAAGACTTCCGCCACATCTCGTCGTTCTTCCAGGCGCCCGATCCCGCGGAGGGCTTCCATCTGCGCGTGCATACGGCGCAGCCATGAGCGACACCCCAAGGAACGCCGACATGCCGGCCATCCCTCTGCTCGCCAGGGCGCTCTTGGCCGCCCTGCTGGGCCTCGCCGCAAGCTCGGGCCAGGCCGCCAGCCTGTGCCCGCCGGACGAGCCGATGCGCTTCTCCTGCCAGCTGGCCCGATCGGGCAAGACCGTGTCCCTCTGCGAAGGGCCGCGCCATCTGGTGTACCGGGCCGGCACCCCGGGCCGGGTCGAACTGCTGCTGCCCGACCCTGCCGCCCCCTCGGCGCCCTACCTGGTGCAGGAGGAGGGCCCGGGCGCCACGCTGAAGGGCGTGGCCTTCGCGCGGGGCACCGACACCTGGCTGGTGACTCACTTCCTGGGCGGTCGGCCGACCACCGAGGAGCTCGGCCTCACGATCCAGCGCAAGGGCAGCCCGGATACCCTCATGAAGTGCGCCGCCCGGCCCGCCCCCATCGGCGACCTGCCCGCGCTGTTCGAGCAGCTGCGCGCGGCCGGCATGCGGGTGATGATGCGCTGAGCGCGGCTCGCAGGCCAGCGCGCGCCGCCGGCCCGACCACGCCCGGCGCCGATCAGACGGTCGGCGCACCGGGTCCGCCGACCCGCACCCGTGCGGCACGAGGGCCATGCGATCATCGCCGGCATGAGCGCGGGGCCCGCCATCGAAGACTTCAAGACCGCCCTGGGGGCGTCGATCCTGTCGCGGGCGTGGGGAGCGGCGCTGTCGGTGCTGGCAGTGCCGGTCTACCTGCGTTTCCTGGGTGTGGAGTCCTTCGGCGTGGTGGGTGTCTTCACCACCCTCTCCGCGCTGATAGGCTTCATGGATCTCGGACTGGGCAGCACGCTCACCCGCGAACTGGCCCGGCTCGGCAATCAGCCCAGCCTGCTGCCGCAAGCACGTGACACGGCCCGCACCCTCGAGCTCGCCTATGTCGGGGTCGCGCTCCTGATCGGCCTGCTGGTGGCAGGCCTCTCCGGCCCGATCACCCACCATTGGGTACAGGCCGAATCGCTGTCGCCTGACTCCCTGGCGCGGGCGATCGCGCTCTCGGGCCTTGCCTTGGCCTGCCAGTGGCCGGGGGGGCTCTACTCGGCGGGGCTGGCCGGCCTGCACCGCCAGACCGAACTGGCCGTGCTGACCGCGGTGATGATCACGCTGCGCGTGGGCATCACGGTGCTGGCACTGTGGCAGGACCCGGTCATCGAGCAGTTCTTCATCGCGCAGGCGCTGGCGGGTCTGGTGCACACGCTGAGCCTGCGCTGGCTGCTCTGGCGGCGACTGGCCCTGCCCGACCACGGGGCCCGGTTCAGCGCCGTGATCATCCGCGACTGCCTGGCCTTCGCCGGCGGCATGACCGGCATCGCGATCACCAGCATCCTGATCACCCAGACCGACAAGCTTGTGCTCAGTCACGCCCTGAGCCTGAGCGAGTTCGGCATCTATTCCCTGGCCACCGCGCTCACCAGCGGGCTCTACATGCTGATCGGACCGATGTTCTCGATGATGTACCCGCGCCTGACCGCGCTGCGCCAGGCCGGCGACGAGCAGCAACTCGCCGAGTTCTACCTGGACGGCAGTCAGGCCATGGCCCTGCTGGTGTTGCCCGCCGCCGCCGTGATCGGTGTCTTCGCGTTCGAGGTGCTGCAGGTCTGGACCGGCGACGCGCGCCTGAGCCGCGAAGGCGCCTGGGTGCTGTCGATGCTCATCCTGGGCAATGCCTGCAACGGCCTCATGAACATGCCCTACGCGCTGCAACTGGCCTCCGGATGGACGAGGCTGCCCCTGTGGGTGAACATCGTCTCGCTGCCCCTGCTGGTGCCCGCCATCTGGCTGGCCGCGACCCGTTTCGGTGCCCTGGGCGGCGCGGCGGCCTGGGCGGGCATCAGCCTGTGTCTGCTGTTCGTCATTCCCATGCTCATGCACCGCCGGCTGCTCAGGCAGGCCCAGGGGCGCTGGTTCATCGGCGGCGTGCTGCTGCCCGCCGCGTTGTGCGTCGCGCTGGTTGTCGGACTGCATGCGCTGCCCCTGGCCAGCGGCACCCGCCCGCTCATGGCCCTGCAGCTCGGCGTGTGGTGGGCCCTGGTCAGCCTCGTGCTGGCGCTCGCGCTGCCCCGAACGCGGGCGCATCTGGGCCTGCTGCTCGCGGCGGTACGCCGCCGCCCGCCGGCATGAAACCGGCTCTACC
>JBIKWU010000009.1:0-31443 GCA_044356115.1 Burkholderiaceae bacterium | reverse complement strand
GATCCGGGGCGGGGCCAGTTCAGGGCTTGAGCGGGGTGTCGTTGCCGGCGCAGTTGTTGCCGCAGTCGCGCACCAGGCGGGCGAAACCCACCGGCGCGCCGGCGGCTGCCTGGAAGAGCTCACGCAAGACCTCGAAGCTGCGCACCGTCATGTCCTCGAAGTCGCCCCAGCGCAGGCTCTGGGGCAGGTCGGGATAGACCTCGCGGCGGGTGAGCACGCAGGCGTATTCCGCCTCCGGGTCAAGTCGGAACCGGTCGCCGCCCGGCATGCTCAGGCTGCGCCCCGCGTCCAGCCGCGAGTCGCGGGTGTAGCGGTTGGGGAAGATGCGCAGCAGGTTGCCGCTGGCCGGGTTGCGCCCGTAGCAGTAGAGATGCCCGGCCTGGTCGGCCGAGACCGCGATCTGGATCGGCCCGTCGAGGCTGGCCTCGCGCAGGCTGCTCATGCGCAGCACCGGCGCGGGGCGCTCGGGCTCGGCGGCGGGCGCCGCCATCCGCGGCGGGGCAGGCGCGGCCGCGGGGGCGGGAGCCGACGCGGGCAGCGCAGAGCGGCTCGCGGATGTCGGCGCGGCGGCCACCGGCGCCGGGCTGAGCCGCGGCACGCTGGTGCTGACGAAGCGGCGGAAGAAGTCCAGGTCGAGCGGGCCTTCCGGCGGCAGACCGATCAGCGGACGGTAGGCCGCGATTGCCTCGCTGAAGGCCGGGCTGCCGCTGCCATCGGTGGGACCCTGGTACCGGCCGCGCTCGCGCATGCGCGATTGCAGGAAAGCCCGCTGTTCGGTGGGGTCCATCGAGAGGAACCAGTCTTCGGTCTCGCGTTGCACCTCGGGCTCGTCGTCGGCGATGCCCAGGCACTGCCAGTAGGGCAGGCGAGTGAGCTTGCCCACGAGTTCGACCGCCGCCAGTTCGACCATGTTGCGCGCCGCCTGCGACGGGCCTTCCGAGCGGGAAGGCGAGAAGGTGAAGACGACCGACATGGCCGGGTTCTTCAGTTGCGCCGAGCCCTCGCCCGCGCTGGCATTGCGGCTGATGAGGAGCGTGCTGTTGCGCGAGGACACCCCCGGCACCAGGGTGAGCCGCTCGGTGTCGATCAGCGCCGCGTCGAAGGCGAGCACCGAGAAGCGGGTGTCGCTGCCGAGCTTCAGGCCGAAGAGCTCGGAGGCGCTCGCCAGCCCCAGCGAACTGCTGCGCCGATCCACGCCTTCGTCCATCTGGCTGACGGTGCCGCGCAGGGTGTACTGCGGCACGATCGCGAAGGCCCCCTGGCGCTGGGCCTGGGTGAGCAGGTTGGCGGCGTTCTGCTGGTCACTGCCGAACATCGACAGGCGTATCGCGCGCGAGCGCCGGGTCATGTCGGAGATGGCCGAGGTCATCATGTCGCGTACCGAGATCGGCACCCGCATGGTCGCGTCGCGCATCTCCTCCATCATCATGGTGATGTCGCGGATGCCGCTGGCGTACAGCATGTCGTCCATGCAGCGCAGCGCCGGGGTGAAGCTGGTGAGCGTACGGGTCGCCCTGTCCTCGGGATTGAGGCGGGCGCGCACCGCGCTGGCCGTGCCGGGGCGCGCGCGCGGAGCCTCCGCCGCGGAGCCGGCAGGGCGAAGCGGCTGCGCCAGGGCCGGGGCTGGCAGGCACAGGGCCAGGCCGAGCAGGCTGATCAGCGCGAGGCTGGCCGGGTGACGGGGACGATTCATCGGCGGATGCGATCGGTGGCCCCGCCACCGAATCAGGGCGGGCAAGCCCGTGCAGCCTATCCCGACGGCGCGATGCGCTCAAGCCGGCGGTTTCGCGAACCGGGGTGGGTCGCGGGGGCGCTGCGGTACCATCGCCAGCGGGGGGCCGTTAGCTCAGCTGGTCAGAGCAGAGGACTCATAATCCTTTGGTCGTTGGTTCAAGTCCAACACGGCCTACCAGGAACATCGCCATGTTGGCGCTGGTCGGAAACCGTGGCGATTCGGCGGCGGCTTCCACTTGGACCATGAGCCGATTGTTTTTCAGGGGCTCAATGTCAGCGCATGCTCGGTCACGTTCGATGTCCGCAGCCTCGCCCAAGGCGAGCGCATCGAGGCGGCCCCGGGCGTCAAACTGATCCGGAGGGTCCGAGAATGGATTGGCGCGAGCGAATCGTCTGCAATCCCGAGATCCTCGTGGGCAAGCCCACGGTGAAGGGTACCCGGCTGTCGGTGGAGTTGATCCTTGGCTGGCTGGCCCAAGGATGGACCAACGAGATGCTGCTGGAGGCCTACCCTCAGCTCACGCGCGACGACGTCCTCGCCGCCCTGGCCTTCGCCGCCGACAAGATGCGCGAGGAGGCCTACACGTTGCTGGACCCCTCAGCCGCGTGAACACCGCGCTGCTGGCCAATGAGAACTGGCCGCGGCCGAGGCTGCTGGCGCTGCGCGACACCGGACTTGACCCGGCGGCAGTTGTCGAACTCTGCCCGGCCGCAGCGTTCGCCGCCGAGCGTTCCCCGCGGCGTGAACGATCAAGACCCCCTGCCGCTTTCCGCCCTGCAGCACTGGGCTCAATGCCCGCGCCAGTGCGGCCTGATCCACCTCGAGCACGCCTTCGACGACAACCTGCACACGCTGCGCGGCAATGCCGTGCACGCCCAGGTCGACCGGCCTGGTTTCGAGTGCCAGATCGACTTGGCAGGACTGGAACTGCTGGAGCAACGACTGCTTTCCATCGTCGATGAAGTTTCGGCGGGTCCAGATCACACCTGACACCTACGCCCAAGTCGGTTGGACGCGCCCTTCACTGCGGTAGACTGCACAGAATCCTGTCACCTATTCAGCAAAGGAGCCGGCCATGGGCTTTTCAGCCAGCGACGTGGTGCCGTTCACCCAGGCACGAGCGAACCTCTCCGAGTTGGCTGACCAGGCCAAGGCAGGCGCCGAGAAGATCATCACCAAGAGCGGTGAGAGCTACGTTGCGCTGATCGGCGCCGACCGGCTGGACTACTACCACCGGCTGGAGCGCGAGCGCATCCACCTGCTGCTGATCGACGACGCCAGGCGCGGTCTGGCCGACATCGAAGCTGGCCGCACCGTGGGGGCCGATACCGCCATCGCCCAGCTTCAGCAGCGCCGCGCCGCCGCGGGCAAGACAGCCAGGAAGCGTGGCTGAGGATCTGTACCGGGTCGAACTGACGGCGAGCTTCCTGGAGCGCCTGGACGCCATCGAGGCGTTCCTGATCGAAGCCGACGCGGCCTTTGCCTTCGACGACCTGCTGGCAGAACTGCGCGCCACGGTCTTTCCCAACCTGGCCCGGTTCCCTCGCATCGGGAGGCGCTACCTGGACAACCCGCCGCAGTCGGCGGAGGCCCTGGTCCAGCTCGCAGCCCTGCCGGTAGGCGCAGCCAGCGCGCTGCGCGAGTACCTTCATGGCGACTACCTTGTGCTGTACGTGGCCATGGATGCGAGCGAGACCGTCTACCTGCTGTCCATCCGCCACCACCGCCAACTCTCCTTCGACTTTGCGCGCCTTTGGCCTGGCGGCGGTATGCCCCCCTCGGCATGAACGCAGCGGCAACAAGAACACCTCGGATCTGCCCAGCGTCGTGAAGCTCACCTTCACGGGCCGCAGCTGACCAGACTCGCGGTCTTCAGGAACGCGGCCGACAGCGGCACGAGCGCGATCAGGCTCAGTTAGAGCAGAGTGCAGCCGAGCCCGCGTTCAGTGCGCCCGGCCGCGGCCAGCGCGAGCCGGCGGCGGGCTCGTGCGCGGCTTGCGTCATGCGGCGACGCGTCGGTGTCGGGGTGGGGCAGGCGGCTCATGAGGATGCGTGCAAGAGGTTGCTGCGAAGCGCGTCATCCTCGGGCGATTCCAGCCGCGGGCAAACGAAGTGAATCCTGCTTGCTTATTCGGACAGCGCATCGGGCGCGGGCGTGGATGGTCCATTTGCCGGGCACCCGATGGCCGGGCCTTCCGGCATCCGGTTCGCGGGCTGCAGGGCCTGCCGCCCGCGCGGTATGCTGGCCACGACCTTGCTGCCCCCGCGTTGCCGGCGGCCTCGGAAGCGCCGGCAGCGTTCCTGATCACCGATCCTTCCGGACCCTGCCCATGACTGCCCTGCTTGCTCGCGTCCTGCTCACGCTGAGCTTCCTCGGTCTGGCCTGCGCCAGCGCCCAGGCCCGCGACGAGGCCCTGCTGACGAGCGCCACCGCTGAACAGCCGGCGGTGCTGCGCACCCTGGAGCGGCTGGTCAACATCGAGACCGGCACCGGCAACGCCGAGGGCATGGCCGCCATGGCCGATCTGCTGCAGGGCGAGCTGCAGGCCCTGGGCGCCGTGGTCACGCGGCACCCCGCCACCGCCGGGGTGGTCGGCGACATCATCGTCGGTCGGATCGCGGGCAAGGGCCAGCGACGCATCCTGCTGCTCGCCCACATGGACACGGTCTACCCCAAGGGCACCCTGGCGCGGGCGCCCTTCCGGGTGGACGGCAACCGCGCCTTCGGCCCGGGCATCGCCGACGACAAGGGCGGCATCGCGGTGATCCTGCACGCGCTGAGGCTGCTGCAGGCGCGCGGCTTCCAGGACTTCGCCGAGATCACGGTGCTGCTCAACACCGACGAGGAGCGTGGCTCCAACGGCTCGCGCGAGCTCATCGAGGCCACCGCCCGTGCCCATGACGTGGTGCTTTCCTTCGAGCCCACGTCGGCGCTGCGCGAGTCGCTGGTGCTGGCCACCTCCGGTACGGCCTCGGTGCGGGCCACGGTGCGCGGGCGGGCGGCGCATGCCGGCGCGGCGCCCGAGCAGGGCATCAACGCCATGGTCGAGGCGGCCGACTTCATGCTGCGCACCCTCGATCTCGACGATCGCCAGAACGCCTTGCGCTTCAACTGGACCATCGGCAGCGGCGGGCGCATCCTGAACATGATCCCGGCCGAGGCGACCATTGAAGCCAATGTGCGTTACCTCGATCCGCAGCGGCTCGAGGGCGTCATGAAGACCCTGCGCGAGCGTGCCGCCACCCCGCGCCTGAGCGGCGCGCAGATCTCGCTGGAACTCATCGTGGGCCGCCCCGCCTTCGTGGCCGACGCGGCAGGCCGGCGCCTGGTCGACAAGGCGGTGGGCATCTACCGCGAGATCGGTTTCGAGCTGGGCGTGGTGCCCGCCACCGGGGGCGGTACCGATGCCGCCTTCGCGGCGCGCTCCGGCAAGCCGGTGATCGAGGCGCTGGGGCTGCCCGGTTTCGGCTACCACAGCGACCAGGCCGAGTTCGTGCTCATCGATGCCATCCCGCGTCGGCTCTACCTCGCCACCCGGATGATCATGGATGTCGCCCTCGGTCGTTGAAGGCCGCGCGCGCGGCTGGCCGCCCCTGCAGTCGGCGCTGGCCGGCGAGGCCGGCTGGGTGGCGCGCGCTCAGTCCCTGCTGCCCGTGGTGGCGGCCGATGCCGAGGCCATTGAACGTGATCGCCGGCTGCCGACGGCGCTGCTCGATCACCTGCACGCGCAGCGTCTGTTCCGGATGCTGCTGCCGCGCAGTGTCGCGGGCGCCGAACTTGACCCGATCACCTTCTTCCATGTCATCGAGACCGTGGCCCGCGCCGACGCCTCGGTGGCCTGGTGCCTGTGCCAGGCCGGCGGCTGCGCCATGGCGGCCGCCTACCTCGAGCCCTCGGCGGCCGACGCGATCTTCGGCCGCGATCCACGCGCGGTGCTGGCCTGGGGACCGGGCCCCGGCGTGCGCGCGGTCCGGGTCGAGGGCGGCTACCGGGTGAGCGGCGACTGGTCCTTCGCCTCGGGCGGTCGGCATGCCACCTGGCTCGGCGCGCACTGCCCGGTGGTGCAGCCTGACGGCACGCCGCTTGCCGCGCCCGATGGCCGACGCATCGAGCGCACGATGCTGGTGCCGGCCTCGGCGGTGAGCTGGACCGATATCTGGGAGACGGTCGGTCTGCGTGGCACCGCCAGTGACCGATTCTCGCTGCGCGATCACTTCGTGCCCGAGGCGCACAGCATCACCCGCGACCATCGCTTCGAGTGCCGCGAACCGGGACCGCTCTATCGCCTGCCGGCCAATCTGCTCTATCAGGTGGGCTTCGCCGGGGTGGCGCTGGGCATCGCCCGGGGCGCGCTCGACGCCTTCACCGCCCTGGCTGCCGACAAGGTGCCCCGTGGCCAGCGCAACGCGCTGCGCGACAACGCCGTGGTGCAGTCCGAGCTCGCGCAGGCCGAGGCGGGCGCGCGCGCGGCGCGTGCCTGGCTGCTGCAGTCGGTCGACGAGATCTGGCAGGCCATCACGCTGCCCGAGGCCCGGCTCGACATGGACCAGCGCATCCGCGTGCGCATGGCCTCCACGCATGCCATCCACCAGGCGCGCGCCGCGGTCGATCGCGTCTGGAACGCCGCGGGCGCCACCGCGATCTTCGCCGCGCAGCCGCTGGAGCGCCGCTTTCGCGACATCCACACCGTCACGCAGCAGCTGCAGGGCCGGCTGTCGCACTTCGAAACCGTTGGTGCCTGGTTGCTTGGCGCCGACGCCGATCTCACCTTCGTCTGAGGAGACCGCATCATGCCGCTGGGCGTTCTGCAGCACTTCACCATCGAACCCGCCGATCTGGAGCGCACGCGCGATTTCTATGTCGATGTCCTCGGCCTTGAGGTCGGCGAGCGGCCGCCGCTGGGCTTTCCGGGCTACTGGCTCTATTCCGGCGGCGTCGCCACGGTGCATCTGCTGGGCCCGCGCAAGCCGCGCGAGGGCATCACCGTGCGCGACCCTGCCAGGCACTATGCCGACACCGGCCGCTTCGATCACATCGCCTTCGCCGCCGAGGACCTGCCCGCGGTTCGTGCCCGGCTGCAATCGCGTGGCGTGAGCTTTCGCGAGCAGGTGGTGCCGCGCACCGGCGCTGCGCAGATCTTCCTCTTCGATCCGGATGGTGTCGGGGTCGAGCTGAACTTCCCGCCGCCCGCCTGAGCCACCGCGCACGGCGATGCTGCGGCACCTCGAGATCCGCTCGGTCCAGGCGCTGGACGCCGCGCTGGTCTTCGGCGCGGCGGGCCGCCATGAGTGGGTGGTGGCCACCGCCTTTGGCGAGGTCGATCCGGCCCATCCCGGCAATCGCGGCATCGCGCTGATCGAGTGCGCGCCGCGCAACGCGCGCGGGCTCGTGGAGTACGCCACCGAGGTGCATGTGCTGCGCCCCTGCGACCCGGCGCTGGGCAATCGCGGCCTGCTCTACGAGGTGAACAACCGCGGCCGCAAGATGCTCTTCGGCACCCTGGCCGATGCGCCCTCGGGCGGCAACGAGCCGCGCAGCGCGAGCGACTTCGGCAACGGGTTTCCGATGTCGCTGGGCTTCACCCTGGTCTGGTCGGGCTGGGATCCCGACGCGCCCACGGCCCGCGGCGGTCTGGCCTTGCAGGCGCCGGTGGCGCGGCGCGACGGCCAGCCGATCATCCTGCCGGTGCGCGACGAGTTCGTGTCCGCCACCCGGGCCGGTGAACTGGCGACATTCCGCCTCTCGCATGCCGCGGCCTTCCCGCAGCCCGCGCGGGCGCGCCTCACGCGGCGCGCCCGTCCTCACGAGCCGCCCCAGCCCCTGCCGGCCGAAGACTGGCGCTTCATCGACGCGCGCACCGTCGCGCTGCGCGAGGGGCTGCAGCCGCTGCCCGGCTGGCTCTACGAACTCCACTATGACGCGATCGACCCGCGGGTGCAGGGCCTGGGCTTTGCGGCCACCCGCGATCTCGTCAGTCACCTGCGCCATCATCCCGAGGCGCTCGCGCTCACCGGACAGCCCATCGAGCGCTGCCTGGCGATCGGCATCTCGCAGGCCGGTCGGTATCTGCGTGATCACATCGGCCAGGGCTTCAACCGCGACGAGCAGGGCCGGCGGGTCTTCGATGGCGTGCTCTCGCACATCGCCGGCGTGGGTCGGGTGTTCCTGAACGCGCCCTTCGCGCAGCCGGCGCGCACCGCCACCCAGCATGAAGACCACGGCTATCCCGAGAACGCCTTCCCCTTTGCCAGCGCGCGGCTCACCGATCCGCTCAGCGGCCGGTGCGATGCGCTGTTGCGCGAGGATGGCTGCGATCCCCGTCTGATCGAGATCAACACCGCCACCGAGTACTGGCAGAAGGGTGCCTCGCTGCTGCACACCGACCCCATGGGCGAACGCGATCTGACCCTGCCGTCAGGCACCCGGGTCTACCTCGTGGCTGGCACCCAGCACGGGGCCCGCGCAGGCACGCCAGGCGACGTCGGGCCGGCGGTGAATCCGCGCAATCCGCACAGCCCGATGCCGGTGGTGCGCGCCTTGCTGGTGGCGCTTGATGCGTGGGTGCGTGACGGGGTCGAGCCCCCGCCCAGCCAGGTGCCCCGCCTTGCCGACGGTACGCTGGTGCCCGCCGAGCAGATCGGCTTTCCGGCCATTCCCGGTGTGGCGGTGGCCGACCGCACCCATCGCATCGGCCTGCCGGGCGACTGGGTGCATCCGCAGGACTCGCCACGGGCCTATCGCACGCTGGTGTGTCGGGTGGACGAGGATGGCAACGAGGTGGCCGGCATCCGCCTGCCCGAGGTGGCAGTGCCCCTGGCCACGCTCACGGGCTGGAACCTCTATCGCGCGCCCTGGCCCGAGGGCGAACTCGCCGACCGCGACGGCAGCCGCATCCCGTTCCCGGCTGACCCGGCGCAGCGACAGGCCGGTGGTGATCCGCGACGCTCGGTGGCCGAGCGCTATCCGTCACCGGGCTCGCGCGCGGCGCAGGTGAGGGCAGTGGTGGAGGCGCTGCTCGCGCAGCGCCTGCTGTTGCCGCAGGACGCAGCCGCGCCGATTTCGGCGGCTCAGAACCGGTAGCTCATGCCGGCCGAGATCACCGGATAGAAGCGGTAGCGATCGTAGGCATCCTGCAGGCGTCGCTGCTCGGCCAGCGCTTCGGCAGCCCCGCCGCTGACACCCAGGCGGGCGTCCGGCCGTGAGACCATCAGGCCGAGATCGGCGCGCAGGCCCAGGCCCCGATCCTGGCTCATGCGCGTGCCCCAGCCCAGACCCACGTACGGCGACATCGTGCGCGCGAGGTCAGCGCTCAGGTCGATGCCGGAGCCGCTCGACCCGGGATAGGCCGCGCCCACGGGCGTCAGCCCACCCAGACGCGAGAAGCCGCTGAGCTGGCTGCCCGGGGACACCAGACCGGCGCCCACCCGGAAGCCGGTCTGCGAGCCGAAGTACCAGTCGCCCACCACCGACATCGCGGCCAGACCGTGTCGGGCATCGAAGTCCACGCCTTCGCGCAGGCCGCTGCGCGACAGCGCCATGCCGGCGTATTCCACGCGAAGGTCGAGCCGGCTGCTCAGGCCGAAGGCCGCGCCCAGCCCGAAGCCGCTGGCGCTCAGTGGCGAGTAGAAGCTCAGGTCGTTGGCCTGGACCGCCGTGGCGGTGAGCGCGGCGGCCAGCGCGGTCAGCAGCGTGCGCGGCATGGTGGTCTCCCGGTCAGTCCTCAGCTTAGGTAGTGGGCGCGGTCGCGGGCCCGAAGGAGCGCTGAACGGCGGTTTTGCCGGCGGGAACGGTCGTCACCTGTCCGTCATGTTGCTTGCGCATCCTCTCGGTCTCGACGGGAGTGATGGATGCAGCCGGATCGGCATGTGCAGGTGAATGGAATCGGGTACCGGTGGCCGCAGCGCCCGGTGGTGGCGGTGTGCATCGACGGCGGTGATCCCGCCTACCTGTCACGGTACCTCGCCGAAGGCGCCATTCCGAACATCGCGCAGTGCGTGCGGGAGGGCTTTGCCGCGGTGGCCGACGGCTCCATGCCCTCGTTCACCTGCCCCAACAACATGTCGATCATCACCGGCACGCCCACGGCGGTGCACGGCATCTCGGGCAACTTCTATCTCGACACCCGTACCTGGGAGCCGGTGGTCATGACCGGGCCCGAGCTGCTGCGGGCCGACACCGTGCTGGCGAAGTTTGCCGAGGCAGGCGCCCGGGTGGTGTCGATCACCGCCAAGGACAAGCTGCGCCGGCAGCTCGCCAGGGGCCTCGATGTCAGCGCCGGCCATGTGTCGTTCTCCTCGGAGTTCGCTGACCGCTGCACCCTTGACGAGAACGGCATCGAGTCGGTGCCGCAATGGCTCGGCCAGCCGGTTCCCGGCATGTATTCGATGGAACTCTCGCTGTTCGTGCTTGACGCCGGCATCCGTCTGCTGGCCGAGCGTCGTCCTCACCTGACTTATCTCTCGCTGACCGACTGGGTCCAGCACAAGTGGGCGCCCGAGGCGCCCGAGGCGCGGGCCTTCTACCAGGCGCTCGACGCGCGGATCGGCCAGCTCATGGCCATGGACGTCACCCTGGCGCTCACCGCGGACCACGGCATGAGCGACAAGAGCGACGCAGCGGGTGAGCCGCAGGTGATCTGGCTGCAGGACCTGATCGATGAGCGGCTGGGCGCCGGCAAAGCCACGGTGATCTGCCCGATCACCGACGCATTCGTCGCGCATCACGGCGCGCTCGGTGGCTTCGTCAGGATCTGGCTGCGCGGCGAACTCAGCGCGCGCGAGGTCATCGCGAGCCTTGCCGGAGTGGAGGGAATCGACTTCGCGCTCGACCGGGAGGCGGCCTGCCGCTTGTTCGATCTCCCGGCCGACCGCGAAGCCGATGTGGTGGTGGTGGCCCGCCAGGACACCTGCATCGGTGGCTCCCGGCGTGACCATGACCTGAGCGGACTGAGCGGCAACCGGCTGCGCACCCACGGGGGCCTGTCAGAAGCCAAGGTGCCGTTCATCCTGAACCGCCCCTTGCTGCCCCGGTATCGCGAACTGGCTGTCAGTGAGCCGCTGCGCAGCTACCGGCTGCTCGACTTCGCGATCAACGGAACGCTCTGACATGAGCCTGCCTGCCGACGGCCTGGTGGCGGTCTATCCCGCCCCGAGGGCGGCATTCGAGTTGCATCGGCTTCCGCTTCGCGAGCCGCGTCGTGGCGAGGTGCTGGTCCGGGTGCGCATGTGCACCATCTGCCGCAGCGACATTCACAGCTACCTCGGCCATCGGTCCAACCCCACGCCCGGCGTGCTCGGTCACGAGATCATCGGCAGCATCGTCGCGCTGGGCGAGGGCATCGAGCGCGACATGCGCGGCGACCGGCTAGCCATCGGCGACCGGATCACCTGGAGCGAGTTCTTCGTGCCCGAGGCGGGCTTTCACGCCGAGGTGCTCGATCTCCCGCAGAAGTCGGCCGGTCTGGGCAAGTACGGGCATCTGTCGGTGGAGCAGGACCCGCACCACCACGGCGGCTTCGGTCAGTTCTGCTACGTGCTGCCGCGCTCGTGGATCCTGCGCCTGCCGGGCGAACTGAGTGATGCCGAGGCCACGCCCGTCAATTGCGGCGTGGCCACGGCGGTGTGCCTCGTGGAGCAGGCCGCGATCCGCCCGGGCGGGTCGGTGGTGATCCAGGGGCTGGGACTGCTTGGCCTGTACGCGGCGGCCATCGCGAAGTCGCGGGGCGCGGGCAAGGTCATCGGGATCGACGGCGTCGCCGCGCGTCGCGCGATGGGTGAGCGCTTCGGTTGCGATGTGGTCATCGACCCGGCGGGTCTGAGCGATGACGGTCTGGTCGCGCGGGTCCGTGCCCAGTGTCCGCCGATCGGCGCCGATGCGGTGATCGAGATCTGCGGCGATCCTTCGGTGGTGCCGCAAGGCCTGGCCATGCTGCGCGAAGGCGGCGTGTGCGTGATCGGCGGGCTGGTCAGCCCCGGGGCCTGGGCCTCGATCGACCTCAATCAGGTGCTGCGCAAGCTGATCACCCTGCGCGGCGTCCACAACTATCACCCCCGGCATCTGCTCGAGGCGCTCGACTTCGTGACGGCGAATCGCGCGCGCTATCCGTTCGCGGAACTGGTCGATGGGCGCTACCGGCTCGATCAGGTCAGCGAGGCGATCCGGGATGCCGACGAGCGACGCGTGATCCGTGCCGCCATCGTGCCGTGAGCGCGATGCCAGTGGCAGGCGCCGACCGACGCTGGCCGGGCTCGCCGATGCGCGCGCGCACGCCCGAGGCGAACCCCGAGCTGGCGCTGCAGGTGCATGGCGTGGGAAAGACCTTCGCGGGTCAGCGGGCCGCGCTCGCCGATGTCAGCTTCTCGGTGCGTGCCGGTGAACGGATCGCCCTGCTGGGCGCCTCGGGGTCGGGAAAGTCGACCCTGCTGCGTTGCCTGTGCGCGCTGGAGCGGATCGACCCGGGTGCCGGCCGGATCGACCTCTTCGGATCGACGATCCAGTCCGCCGGCCGCATCAGCCCCGAGGCGCGCCGCCTTCGGCGTGATGTCGCGATCATCTTCCAGCAGTTCAATCTCGTCGGCCGCCTGCCGGTGATGACGAACGTGCTCACCGGCCTCACCGCCGGCCTGCCGCTGTGGCGAGCCCTGCTTGGCCGCTTCACCCTCGAGGAACGCGCCCGCGCGCTCGATTCGCTGACCGCCATCGGACTGGCGCCCCAGGCCTTCCAGCGGGCATCGACCCTGTCTGGCGGTCAGCAGCAGCGAGCGGCAGTCGCGCGCGCCATGACCCAGGGCGCGCGTCTGCTGCTGGCCGACGAGCCGGTGGCCTCGCTCGACCCGGAATCCACCCGCCGGGTCATGGAACTGCTCAGTCAGCTCAACCGTGACGCCGGCATGACCCTGATCGTGAGCCTGCATCACGTGGCGCTGGCCCGGCGCTACTGCGACCGGGTGCTCGCGCTGCGCGATGGTCGGTTGATCTTCGACGGGCCCACCAGCGCGCTCACACCCGACTTCCTGCGCGATCTGTACGGCAGCGCCGCTGACGAACTGTTGAGCGAACCCGACGCCGAGCCCCCGGCAGATCGAATCTCCACTGACCCGAGAACCCTCTGCGATTCACGGCTGACGCCGGTGAGCGCGACCGACTGACCCCTTGCCTTCGGAGAAGACGATGAAGATCCTCAGATCATTGCTGGCCCTGCCGCTGGCCGCGCTGGCCTGCACCGCCGCGCTTGCCCAGGAGATCAACTTCGGTGTCATCGCCACCGATGCCGCCAACGTCCAGCGCGAGCGCTGGGAGCCGTTCTTTCGCGACATGGAGAAGAAGACCGGCCTGAAGGTGAAGTCGTTCTACGCGCCGGACTATGCCGGCGTGATCGAGGCGATGCGATTCAACAAGGTGCAGGTGGCCTGGCTGGGCAACAAGGCCGCGATGGAGGCGGTCGATCGCGCCAGCGGCGAGATCTTCGCGCAGGTGAAGTTCGTCGATGGCAGCTACGGCTACAACGCCCTGCTGATCACGCACAAGGACAGCCCCTACCGCTCGCTTGACGACGTGTTCAAGAATTCGAAGAGCATCAACTTCGGCATCGGTGATCCGAACTCCACCTCGGGCTTCCTGGTGCCCACCTTCTATATCTTCGCGCAGAACAAGGTCGATCACCGCACCGCGTTCAAGTCGATTCGCAATGCCAGTCATGGCGCCAACGTCCAGGCGACGCTCGCCCGGCAGGTGGATGTCGCGACCAGCAATACCGAGACCATCGAGCAGCTCGAGCGCACCAAGCCCGAGCTCTTCAGTCAGCTGCGGGTGATCTGGAAGAGCCCGCTCATTCCGAGCGATCCGTTCGTGTGGCGCAAGGACCTCGACCCCGCGGTCAAGGAGAAGCTGCGCAGCTTCGTGCTGGCCTATGCCCAGAAAGATCCGCAGGAGAAGGCTGTGCTCAACAAGATCTACAACTACGACGGGTTCCGGGCGTCGACCAACGATCAGCTGATTCCCATCCGCGAGCTGGAGCTGTTCCGCGATCGCAGCCGCGCCGAGACCGACGAGAAGCTCACCCCGGCCGAGCGCGCCCGCGTCATCGCCGAGATCGACGCGAGACTGGCGGCCCTCAAGAAGTGATCACCGCAAGCCAGGCCCCCTTGGACGCGCCGTCGCGCGCGTCGCTCGACCTGCTTCGCGCAAAGGCGGCTGCCGAGCGTCCGGGCTGGCTGCACCATGCCGCCTGGGCGCTGGCGCTGGGCGTGCTGGCATGGGCCTGGCACGGCGCGGAGATCCGGCCGCTGGATCTGGTACGCGATGCCGGCAACATCGGCAAGTACACCGCCGAGTTCTTTCCGCCCGACTTCGCCGACTGGCGCATCTATCTGCGCGAGATGGTGGTCACCCTGCACATCGCGCTGTGGGGGACGCTGCTCGCCGTGGTGGCGGCGGTGCCGATGGCCCTGCTCAGCTCGGCCAACATCGCGCCGGTGTGGGTCTACCAGCCGATGCGCCGGTTGATGGACGCCTGTCGCGCCATCAACGAGATGGTGTTCGCGATGCTGTTCATCGTGGCGGTGGGGCTGGGGCCCTTTGCCGGGGTGCTCGCGCTCGCGGTTCACACCACCGGCACGCTGGCCAAGCTCTTCTCCGAGGCGGTCGAGGCGATCGACCCCCGGCCAGTGGAGGGCATCCGCGCCAGTGGCGCGCATCCGCTCGTGGAGATCGTCTACGGGGTGCTGCCGCAGGTGCTGCCGCTCTGGCTGAGCTTCGCGCTCTACCGCTTCGAGAGCAATGTGCGCTCGGCCAGCGTGGTGGGCATGGTTGGCGCGGGCGGCATCGGGGTGGTGCTCTTCGAGGTGATCCGCGGCTTCCAGTACGCGCAGACCTGCGCGGTGCTGCTGATCCTGGTGGTCAGCGTGAGCCTCATCGACCTGCTCTCGGCCGCGCTGCGTCGCCGCTTCATCTGACCCGGGGCCCGCGCCCCTTCTGAGGAATCCTCATCATGTCTGCTGCCGATGGCGCCGATCTGCTGGTGGTGGGCGCCGGCATCGTCGGGCTTGCCCATGCGCTGGCCGGCGCGCGACGCGGGCTGCGCGTGGTCGTGATCGAACGCGATCATCGCTGCGTGGGCGCGTCGATCCGCAACTTCGGTTTCATCACCATCACCGGGCAGCCGGCCGGTGACACCTGGCGGCGCGCGATGGCCAGTCGCGCGGTCTGGGCCGAGGTCGCGCCGCAGGCGGGCATCGCCATCGAGCATCAGGGCCTGTGGGTGCTGGCCCGGCGCGAACGCGCGATGGCCGTGCTCGATGCCTTCGCCCGCACCGAGATGGGCGCGGCCTGCGAACTGGTGCCGGCGTCCGCGCTGCCGGCGCGCGCGCCGGTCCTGCGCGCCGCGGGCGCGCAGGGCGCGCTGTGGTCACCGCATGAATTGCGGGTCGAGTCGCGCACCGCGATTCCCCGGCTCGCGCAGTGGCTGGCGCAGGCGCACGGTGTGCGCTTCTGCTTCGGTGAGCAGGTGCTCGAGGTGGATACGCCGCGGGTGCGCACCGCGACACGGCAGTGGCATGCCGAGCGGGTGGTGGTGTGCCCGGGCACCGAACTCACCGGGGTGGCGCTGCCCGCGCTCGCGCGCCATGCGCTGCGCCTGACCCGACTGCAGATGCTCCGCGTGAAGCCTCGGCAGGGGTTCCGCCTGGGGGCCGGCGTCATGGCCGATCTGAGCCTGGTGCGCTATGGCGGCTACAGCGCCTTGCCGGAGGCTGCGCCGCTGCTTGCGCAATTGCGCGCCGAGGTGCCGGCAAGCCTGGCGGCGGGCATCCACCTGATCGTGGTGCAGAGTGCCGACGGCAGCCTGGTGGTGGGTGACTCGCATCACGATGATGCGTCGCCCGAGCCCTTTGCCTCGGAGACGGTCGACGCGCTCATCCTGGGTCACCTGCGCGAGGCAGTATCGGTCGATGCGCTGGAGGTGGTCGAGCGCTGGACGGGCGTGTACCCGGTGGGCGCCGCGGCCGACTGCGTGATCGAGTCGCCCGATCCTGCCACCCGTGTGGTCGTGGTCAGCAGCGGCACCGGCGCCAGCACGGCGTTCGGCATCGCCGCCGATGTCTTTCAGAACTGGTGAGGAACCTTGCCGATGAACAACCAGGACAGCCGGGGGCCGGCGATCGACATCCCGATCCGCGAGGCGCTGCGCATTGCTGGCGATCGTGTGTGCCGCGACCGCGTGATCGAGGTTCGCTATCCGTGGAGCGGCGAACTCGTGGGCACGGTGCCGATGGCCGATCGGGCCGATGTGGACCACGCCTTCCAGGTGGCCCGTCAGTATCGCCCCACGCTGACCCGCCATCAGCGCCATCGCATCCTGAGCGACGCGGGACGCCTGCTCGCCGATCGCAGGGCCCAGGTGGCCAGGCTGATCACGCTGGAGTCGGGCCTGTGCCTGAAGGACAGTCTCTACGAGGTGGGGCGGGCCTGCGACGTGCTGATGTTCTCGGCCCAGCAGGCGCTGATCGATGACGGGCAGTCGTTCTCCTGTGACCTGACCGAACACGGTCGCCAGCGTCGGGTGCATACCCTGCGCGAACCGCTGCTGGGCGTCATCTCGGCGATCACGCCCTTCAATCACCCGCTCAACCAGGTGGTGCACAAGGTGGCGCCGGCGGTGGCCACCAACAACCGCATGGTGCTCAAGCCCTCCGAGAAGACGCCGCTGTCCGCGCTGCTGCTTGCCGATCTGCTGCACGAGTGCGGGCTGCCCGGCCCGATGCTGTCGGTGATCACCGGCGATCCGGCGGAGATCGGCGACGCGATGGTCACCCATCCCCATGCCGATCTGGTGAGCTTCACCGGGGGGGTGGCGGTGGGCAAGCGGATAGCGGCGCTCGCGGTCTACAAGCGGCAGGTGCTCGAGTTGGGCGGCAACGATCCGCTGATCGTGATGGACGATGCCGATCTGCGGCGCGCGGCGGAACTGGCCGCGACCGGCTCCTATCGCAACTCCGGTCAGCGCTGCACCGCGGTCAAGCGCATCCTGGTCCACGAGCGCGTGGCCTGCGACTTCACCGATGCCCTGCTGGCCGTCACCCGGGACTGGAACTGGGGCGATCCCCTGGATCCGTCGGTGGACATGGGCACGGTGATCGATGAGCGTGCGGCCACGCTGTTCCAGCGCCGGGTCGATGTGGCGGTGGCAGGCGGCGCGCGTCTGCTGCTGGGCAACCTGCGGCGCGGTGCGTCCTACGCCCCGACGGTGCTCGACCGGGTGCGACCCGACATGGAACTGGTCCGCGAGGAGACCTTCGGACCGGTGTCGCCGGTGATCGCCTTTCGCGATCTCGACGAGGCGATCCGGCTGGTGAATGGCAGCGCCTACGGGTTGAGTTCCGCGGTGTGCACCAACCGGCTCGATGATGTGATGCGCCTGGTGCGCGAGCTCGAGGTTGGTACGGTCAACGTCTGGGAGGTGCCGGGCTACCGGCTCGAGATGACGCCATTTGGCGGCATCAAGGATTCCGGCCTCGGCTACAAGGAGGGCGTGCAGGAGGCCTGCCGCAGCTTCACCAATCTGAAGACCTACTCGCTGCCCTGGTGATCGCCCGCGCCCGGGCCCTGGCTCAGCCCGCGGGCGACGAGCGCAAGCCCAGCGCCTTGCCGGCCACGAACAGGAACTCGGCCCGAACCAACGGTGCCGCCTTGGGGTCGGCGAGTTCGAAGCCGAGCACGCCCACGGCCTCGCCCTCGGCGATGCCGGCAAGCCCCCAGGCCTGCATCCGGGTGAGCGGGGCCAGTTCCACCCGCCACACCCGGTCGCGTCGGGCAGGCAGGCGGGCGCGCGCGAGCAGATCGGCGGCATCCACCGTCGCCTGCTGAGCCGGCACCACACGCCGGGTCAGGTCGGCGGGCAAGACGGGGTTGGCGGGCAGTTCGAGATCGAACTCGGCGTGCGGGTTGCGCCAGGCCACGCGGCGGGCCGTGCCTTCCAGCCACACCGGGCGGCCCTGGTCGAAGCTGCTCCAGCCGTGGTGGGCGAGCGTGCGGGTTGCAGGCAAGAGGGCCAGGGAGGCGATCAGCAGTTGGCGTCGGGTGTGCATGGCTCAAGCGTAGGCGATCCAGCGGCCGCAGGCGAGGATGGCCAGCCAGGTGACGAGTGAAAGCGCGGTCTGCGCGCGGGCCAGGCCATCGCGCCTGGCAAGCCCGCCGCGCGCATGGAAGGCCGCGGCATTGCACCCGGCCAGCATCAGCAGCAACATTTTCACGCCGAACGCGCGGTTGCCAATCAAGTCGGCCGGTTGGCTGGCGAACATCGTCAGGCCCGAGAGCGCGGCCAGCCCGAAGCCGGCGAGCACCAGCGCCAGCGCGGCGCGCGTCACGGCAGGCGTCGGGTCGGCCGGCGCGACCCAGAGCCGCAACTCGACCAGCGCCAGGTTGCCGATCAGCAGGGCCACCCCGACGAGGTGAACCACCTCGAGCGCCGGATAGAGCCAGGCATGGCTGGCGATCCAGCCGAAGGGCGTGGTCAGCATCGGGGTCATGCCGGCGAGCGGTGCTGGTTCATCGGGCGCTACCCGCCGCGATCGCGTCCAGCCGCCGCTCGATGCTGGCATGGAAGGGGTTGCTGCGCATGCGCGCGAGCGTGGCCAGCGGCACCGACAGCGCGCCCGCCTCGGCGCTGGGCGCGCGCCCGCCCAGGGTGAAGGCGCGTTCACCGGGCTGGGTGGCGGGGCTCAGCCCGTAGATCGGATCGTCGGACGGCAAGGGGATGGCGAGATGGCCCAGCGACAGCACGCCGGGGGGCCAGGACAGACCCAGCGCTTGGGGCTGGAAGCTGCGCTCGCCGGGCGCGCGAACCCACTCCGCCACCTCGTCGCTGTCGGGCCCGCGGTTGCCGACCAGGGTGAGGCGAAAGGCGAGCGGCGGCGCCTGGCGCAGCCGCTCCAGCGCCTGCAGCGGACCGGGGGCCATCAGCCCGCTCAGTTGATGGCGCCGGTTGATGTCGAAGATCACCAGTTCATGCCCGCCCGCGGGCAGGCGGCGATACAGGCGGCGCGTCAGGTCCTCGATCTGCACGGTGGCATCGACCAGTGACTGGAAGGTGGTGATGCGCGGCAGGCGCGCCAGCGTGCCGGCCCGTTCGGCGGCGGCGAGTTCACGATCGAGTTCGCGGGTGAGGTGCCAGATCTGACGCGCGGCATTCACCGGGAAGGAGTTGTACTTGTAGGGGTCGAACTCCGGCAGGACGTCGAGCCAGCGTGCCTTGGCCAGCCCCGGGATGAACGCGAGCCCGGCCGCCACCTCGCTCACCGCGGCTATCTCCGAGATGCCGATCGCAGGTGACAGCAGCACCAGCTCGGTGGGCATGGGCAGGGTGGGGTCGGCGAGCGCCCTCAGGGCGTGACGCAAGCTGAGCGCGCCGCCGGTGGAAAAGCCGGCGAAGACCAGCGGCCTGCCCGGCCCGGCGAGTTTGGCGGCATGGCGCGCGGCCAGTTCCACGGCCGCGATCCAGTCCTGCCGGTGCACGGTGGTGAGCGCCCCCGGCACCGTGCCGTGACCGGGCAGGCGCAGGCTCACCACCTGCAGGCCGCGGGCGTTCAAGCCGCGCGCGATCGCGCTGAGCATGTAGGGCGAGTCGGTGAGCCCGTGCACCAGCAGGGCCGCGCCGGTGGGCTGCGGATGCATCAGCACCGAGGATCGGTTGCCCGACGACTGCAACGCCAGGGTGGCGGCCGCGCTGTCGGGGCTGTAGCGACCCATGGGGTCGGGGGTGCCGCCGCCCGTCTCGACGCGCATGCGCTCGGCCAGCCGCGTGAAGAGCCGCTGCTCCAGGGCAAGCAGATCGGCGAAGGCGCCGGGCCGGTCCGGATCGCTGGCGCTGAACTCGCCCTCCAGCGGCTCATGCCAGCCGGCGAGATCGGGCAGCCGCCACCAGGCCTGAGCCGCGAAGCCGCCGGCGATGGCCAGCCAGACCCCGGCGACCAGCGCGCCGAGAATCACCGGCAGCCAGCGCAGGCGCCTCATGCGACGCCGTGCTCCTTGAACCAGGCGAGCATCTGCTGCCAGCCGTCCTCGGCCGCCTCCTTGCGGTAGCTGGGGCGGTAGTCGGCATGGAAGGCGTGCGGCATGTCCTTGTAGAGGACGAAGCGGCTGGCGCGGCTTGCCTGGCTGCCGGCCTTGAGGGCCTCCTGCATGCGCGCCACCAGCGCCACCGGAATGCCCGCGTCGGCGCCGCCATACAGGCCCAGCACCGGCATGTTCAGCGCGCCTGCCACATCGATCGGGGTGCGGGGCATGGCGGGCGGCATGGGGTTCAGCCCGCCGTACCAGCTCACCCCGGCCTTCATCTGCTTGCTGTGTGCGGCATACATCCACACCGTGCGGCCGCCGCGGCACATGCCGGTGATGCCCATGCGGGCGGCGTTCACCCGCGGATGGGCGCTGATGAAGCCGACCAGCGCATCGAGATCGGCGAGCATGCGCGTGTCTTCGAGGCGATTGGCGAGACCCACCACCTCGCGGATCTCGGTCATGCGGGCAAGCTCGCCGAGCCGGAAGTAGGGGTCGAGGGTGACGCCGGTGTAGCCGCGCAGGGCCAGTCGGCGACAGATGTCCTTCTGGTACTCGTGCATGCCGAAGATCTCGGGCACCACCAGCACCGTGGCGTGACGCCCGCCGTTGACCGGGCAGGCGAGGTAGGCAGGCATGTCACCCTGGCCGGTGGGCACCTTCATGTCGGCGGTGTACAGGCCATCGGCCGGGGTGCGGATGACGCTCTGCGCGGCCAGCGGACCCGCGGCGAGCGCGAAGCCGGCGCCGGCGCCGCCGGCGAGGAATCCGCGTCGGTTGATGGCGGTGTGGGGAAGCAGGCTCTCCAGTTGCGGATCGTCGAATCGGCCGGTCTGCTCGAGCATGGGTCGGGTCTCCTGGGACGTGGGCGGGAAAGGCGGCGCGGCAAGCATAACCCCGGGCAGCCGCGGCCCGCTGATCCGCTGTCCGCCGTCGGCAGGATCGCGGCGGGTCGGGTGGTCTTCGACGCGGGAGCGTTCGTCGGCTGAGCCCGGGTTATGATCGATTCATGAAGACTGGCGTCGTCACTGGCTGAACGATGCAGACGCGCCTGCGTCTGTTTGCCCTGGTGCTGGCGCTCCTCCTGCCGTGCCACGGCGCGGCGCAGGCCTGGCTCGCGGCCCTCGGGCCGTCGCATCATCATCGGCCTGATGACGCGGCTGTCGAGCGGGTCTGCTGCGCGCCTGAGCCGCCGGCCCATCACCATGACCACAGCGCGCGGCACCACCACGCGGTCGACGATGGCTCCGTGCTGTTCGACCACGACCATGATCACGCGGAGGGCGAGACCGATGGACGTGCGGCCGGGTCTGCCGCTCAGCCGACGCTGCCGGTTCGCCCGGGTCTGGAGGTGCCGCCCGGGCCCTCGTCGCGTCCCGCCGGTCTCACCCTGAGCTGGCGCTCGCTCGGCTCGAGGCCGCCGCTGCGGCCACCCATCTCCGCCCGCCTCTGAGCAGCCGCGCGGTCGGCCCTCACCGGGGCTGTCTGCCCGCGGGCTGCTGCCTGTCGATCCCGTCCTCCCGCATCCCGCCCGCGCAGTTCGGTACCGGCGGGGTGCGCTCGCGCGATGCGCTCCGGAGAGTCTCATGGGCAATCCCAGCCGGCCGTCTGTCCGCCCGGCGATCTGTGCTGCCGCACTCGTGCTGGGCGCGGCGGCGACGACGCGCGTGTGCGCGGCCGATCCCCCCGATGCCACCGAGCCGCTGCCCGCGGTGGTGGTCACCGGTCGCGCCTCGGCGCCTGCCACCGAGGCTGCGAGCCAGGGCAGCGTCACCGCGCGCAGCCTTGCCGCCCGTCCGCTGATGCGCGCAGCCGATGTGCTGGAGTCGGTGCCCGGGCTGGTGGTCACCCAGCACTCGGGCGACGGCAAGGCCAACCAGTACTTCCTGCGCGGCTTCAACCTCGATCACGGCACCGACTTCGCCACCTGGGTGGCGGGCATGCCCGTGAACCAGCCCACGCATGCGCATGGCCAGGGCTATACCGATCTGAACTTCCTGATCCCGGAGCTCATCGAGCGGATCGACTACCGCAAGGGACCTTACCGGGCCGAGGACGGCGACTTCGCGTCGGCGGGCAGCGCGCGGATCAGCCTGCGCGATGAAATCGCGCAACCGTTCGCGCAGATCGGTCTGGGCGCCTGGGGTCATCGGCGCGGGCTGCTCGCCGGCTCGGGCAGCCCGCAGCCCGAGGCGCGCCTGCTCGGCGCGCTGGAACTGCAGCGTGATGACGGTCCCTGGGATAACCCGCAGGCCCTGCGCCGCGTCAACGGGCTGCTGTCCTGGTCACGGGGGCACGCGGCGCAAGGCGGGCGGGTGACCGGCATGGCCTACCAGTCGCGCTGGAACGCCACCGATCAGGTGCCGCGGCGCGCGCTCGATGCCGGCCTGATCGGGCGTTTCGGGGCGATCGACCCGAGCGATGGCGGCGATGCCCAGCGCCACAGCCTCTCGGCGCAGTGGTGGCGCATCGATGAGGCGGGCAGCCTTCAGGGCTCGGTGTACCTGATCCGCTCGCGCCTGAGGCTTTACTCGAACTTCACCTATGCGCTTGATGATCCGGTCAATGGCGACCAGATCCTGCAGCGCGACGAGCGCCTGACCGCGGGCGGGCAACTCGCGCGGGCCTGGTCTGCCCCGCTGGCCGGCCTGCCGGCGCATCACACCCTGGGCCTGCAATGGCGCGAGGACCGGATCCGGGTGGGACTGTTCGATACCCTGCTGCGCGAGACCACCGGCACAGTGCGCGATGACCGGGTGCGGCAGAGCATGCTGGGCGTGCACGCCGAGAGCCGTGTCGAGTGGCTGCCCTGGCTGCGCGTCACGGCGGGCCTGCGCGCCGACCGCGCCGACTGGCGGGTCGATGCCAGCGTGCCGCAGAACAGCGGCCACGCGGCCACGGCGCGGGTATCGCCTCGCTTGAACGCCGCGGCTGGCCCCTGGGCCGGCACCGAGGTCTTCATCCACTGGGGTCGGGGTTTCCACAGCAACGATGGCCGCGGCGTGACGATGCGGGTCGATCCGCAGACCGGTGCGTCGGTGTCACCGGTGACGGGGCTGGTGCCCACCACCGCCCGCGAGATCGGCTTGCGGGCGCAGTGGCTGCCCGGCTGGCGAACCACCCTGGCTCTCTGGCAACTGCGCATCGGCTCCGAACTGGTGTTCGTCGGCGACGCGGGCATCACCGAGCCGAGCCGCCCCAGCACCCGTCAGGGCGTGGAGTGGGGGCATCGCTGGCAGCCGCGGCCCTGGCTGGTCGTCGACGCAGACCTCGCCTGGACACGGGCGCGCTTCGACGCGGACGGTGACGCCGGCACCCGGGTGCCCGGTTCGGTGAGCCGCGTGGGCTCGGCCTCGGTGAGCGTGCGCGAGCTCGGCCCCTGGTCGGCGAGCCTTCAATGGCGCCACATCGGCCCGCGCGCGCTCACCGAGGACGGCAGCCAGCGCGCGGCCGGCGTCAGCCTGGTCAACACCCGCCTGAGCTGGCGGATGGATCGGCGCTGCGAGTGGGTGCTCGACGGCTTCAACCTTGCGAACCGCCGGGCCAACGACATCGAGTACCAGTACGTGTCGCGGCTGCGCGGCGAGGTGGCCGGCGTGGATGATCGCCACATCCATCCGATGGCGCCCCGCACCTGGCGCCTGGGGCTGCGCCTGATGCTCTGAGCCATGCGGCCCGAGGGTGCAGGGGCGGGCTGCCGCTCTGGAGAAGGGCCTGCGGCGCGCGGGCTCAGCCGCCCGGGTGCAGGTGCGCATCCATGGCGTGCAGGCTCTCGAACGCGGCCGCGTGGGCGGCGTCGTCGGCATGCGCCGCCGAGGGATGCTTCAGGTCCGGGCGCTTGAGCCAGGCCGACTGCAGGCCGGCCGCGCGCGCCGCCCGCACGTCGAGCTGCCAGTCGTCACCGACATGCAGCACGGCTTCGGGCGGCACCCCGGCCCGCTCGCAGGCCGCCAGGAACATCCGCGGATCGGGCTTGCTGCAGCCGATCTCGTGCGCGCTCACGCAGTGGCTGATCAGGTCACCCAGGCCCACCGCGCCGATGTCGGCGTTGCCGTTGGTGACCGCCACCAGCGTGTAGCGGGCAGCCCAGGCCGCGAGCACCGGCCGCACATCCGGATACAGCGTGACCTGCTGGCGGGCGGCGAGGAACACCGCGAAGCCCGTGTCGGCGAGCGCTGCCGGATCGCCGGCCGCCTGCATCGCCCGACGCAGCATTTCATGGCGCAGGAAGCTCATGTCATGGGCGCGCTCCGGATGCTCGGCCAGCACCGTCTTGCGGATGGTCTGGCGGTTGGCCGGCGTGAAGGCCGAGGCCGTGGCCGGCGCATGGCGGCGCAGCCAGTCGGCCAGCGTCTCCTCGGCGCGCACCAGGGTGGGCAGCACGGGCCAGAGGGTGTCGTCGAGATCGAGCGTGATCGCCTGGATGGGATGGACGATGGTCATCGCCGCAGTTTAGCCTGCGGCCATGTGCGCCAATTACGTTCCCACCCGTCCGGAGCGGCTGCTGGCCAGCTT
Organism: Burkholderiaceae bacterium; assembly: GCA_044356115.1. Classification (GTDB taxonomy): domain Bacteria; phylum Pseudomonadota; class Gammaproteobacteria; order Burkholderiales; family Burkholderiaceae_E; genus Quisquiliibacterium. The sequence continues at coordinate 7,141 of JBIKWU010000009.1, read as the reverse complement.
CGGCGTGCGGCCCCCGCGGGATGACTACCCGGCCGATGCCTACCCGGGCCAGACCACGCCCATGGTGGTGGCCGATGCTCAGGGGCGTCATGCCGTGATGGCGGTGTTCGGCATGGTGCCGCCCTGGTCGCGTGATGGCCGCAACTGGCGCCAGTGCTACAACGCCCGCAGCGAGACCGTGGGCGAGAAGCCGAGCTTTCGTCATGCCTGGCGCCAGCGTCAGTGGTGCGTGGTGCCGGCCGACGCGGTGTTCGAGCCCAGCTACGACACTGGTCGCGCGGTGCGCTGGCGCATCGAGAGCGCCGACGGCCAGCCGCTGGCGCTGGCCGGCCTGTGGGAGCGCTGGCGCTCCCCGCAGGGCGAGTCGTTGTTCTCGTTCACGATGCTCACCCTGAACGCTGATCAGCACGCGGTGATGAGCCGTTTCCATGCCCCCGGCGACGAGAAGCGCTCGGTGGTGCTGCTGGCGCCCGATGCGATCGATGCCTGGCTGGGGGCGTCGCCCGAGCAGGCGCGCTCGTTGCTGCGGGGCTTCGACCCGGCCCGGGTGCGCTGCGCGCCGCAGCCGCGCCCGCCGCGGGCGCGCCCGCGCGCGATGCCCGACCCGGGTGCTCAGGGCCTGGGGTTCTGAGCGCCGCGCCCGCCCGGCAGCCAGCGCAGCAGGGCGGCATAGAGCAACGCCGGATCCACCGGCTTGGCCACATGGTCGTTCATCCCTGCGGCGAGGCAGGCCTGCCGGTCTTCGGCGAACGCATTGGCGGTCATGGCCAGGATGGGTACCTGCGCGAAGGCCGGCTGGGCGCGCAGCGCGCGGGCAGCCTGCAGCCCGTCCATCTCGGGCATCTGCACATCCATGAGGATCAGGTCGGGTGTGTCCTGGAGCGCGAGCGACAGGGCCTCGCGGCCATTGCCGGCCACGCTGACGCGCAGGCCGGCATCGTGCAGCAGTTCGCGGGCGATCTCGGCGTTGACGGGATTGTCTTCGGCGAGCAGCACCCTTGCGCCGCCGGCACGCCGGCGCAAGGCTGCGATCGCGGTGTCATCCGACGGCTGCCTGTCGACCACGCCAGGTGTCGGCCCGGCGTGGTCGGGCAAGGCGGCAGTGGCGGGCTCGTCTGCCAATGCGATACCCAGTCGCGCGGTGAACCAGAAGCGGCTGCCCGCCTGCGGCATCGGTTCGCCACCGGCATCGCCGCCCATCAGTCGAGCCAGATGCCGCGTGATCGCCAGCCCCAGGCCCGTGCCGCCGTAACGGCGGGTGGTGGAACTGTCGGCCTGTTCGAACGGCTGGAAGAGCGCGCTGATCCGTTCGGCAGGCACGCCGATGCCGGAGTCGATCACCTCGAAGCGGACGAGCACCGCTGCGTCCCCCGAGGGCTCACTGCCGACCCGCACCGTGATGCCGCCGCGCTCGGTGAACTTCACCGCATTGCCGATCAGATTGAGCAGCGCCTGCGAGAGTCGCGTGGGATCGCCGCGCAGGCGTGGTGGCAACTCGCCGAACTCCGTGCTCAGGCGCAGGCCCTTTTCGGTGGCTCGGCCGGCATTGATGGCCACGCTGCGTTCGACCATCGCCCGCATGTCGAAGGCCACGGTCTCGAGTTCCAGCCGGCCGGCCTCGATCTTGGAGATGTCGAGCACGCCGTTGATCACCGCCAGCAGGTACGAGGCCGCATCGGACACCTTCTCCAGGCGCTCGCGCTGGGCGGGCTCGGTGTGCTCGCGCTGCATCAGCCGGGTCATGCCGATGATCGCGTTCAGGGGGGTGCGGATCTCGTGGCTGATGTTGGCCAGGAAGGCACTCTTGGCGCGGCTGGCCTGTTCGGCCTGGTCACGGGCCAGTTCGAGCTCGAGGTTGAGCTCGCGCAGATGGTGTTCGACCTCGGCGGTCTGGGTGATGTCGGTGGCGAACCAGAAGAAGCCGCGCACCGAGTCCGCGCGGTGGTCGGGCAGACGCATCACCAGCAGCCTGCCGCCCTGGTTCGCATCCTCGCTGCGCACGACCCGCTCGCCACCGAGCACACGGCCGAGCACCGCCCGCTGGCTGATGACGACGTCCTCGCCGAGCAGATCGGACATGGGCTGGCCGATGGCATCTTCGCGCGAGCGCCCCATCGCCTCGAGGCAGGCACGGTTGGCAAAGCGCAGGTGAAGGCTGGCATCCCAGTAGGCGATCTGCGTGGGCTGATAATCGAGCATCACCCGCGCGAACGCGTCGAACTCATCGCGCGCGGCCTCGGCCCGCGCGAGCTCCTGCGCGCGCGAGCTGGCCAGCGCCCGATGGCGCGCCTCGCTCTGCGCCAGCCGCTCGGTCACGCCGGTGCGCTGGCGATCGGCCTTCAGGAGCCAGACGCACAGCCCGCCCATCAGAAACAAGGGCAGCAGCAGCATCGCCCGGGTCTGGTGCTCGGCCTGATCGCTGGCGTGCCAGAGCCGCTCGCGCACGCCCTCGTCGAGCTGTTCGACCTGGCGCATCAGGCCCTGGGCAGTCTCCAGCAGCGCCAGCCGCCGGGCGGGCTCCGGGCCCAGGCCCTCGCGCTCGAGTTGCACCAGCAGCGCGGCGATCTGCTCGCGCATGGCGCGCTGGCCCGGCGTGTCCTTGCCACTGTGCGCCAGAGCCTGCCGGTAGGTGTCGAGCGCAGTCGCGAGGCGCGCCCGCGCCAGTCTGAGCTGGGCCGCCGGATCGGTCTGCCCCGGGGCGACAGCCGCGCTCAGCGCGAGCAGGCCGAGCGCGAGCCGGTCGTCGGCATCGTCGAGTTCGCGCAACAGCAGCAAGGTCTGGTCGAACCGGCGGTGCGCCACCAGATCCGCGGCCAGCACCAGCAGGCCGACCGCGAGCGACACCACGATGGCGGCGATCAGTCGGCGCCGTCCGCGCAACCCCGCCCGGCTGAGGCGTTCGGTCGTCTCAAGGGGCCGCTCGAAGCCACCCTCGAGATCGCCCTCGATGCGCTTGTCGCGCTGGCCGGCCGGGCGTGGGTCAGGGAGGGGTGGGTGCATGGGAGGGCAGGGCGCGGGGCCTGACGCGTGGATGGCCCCGAGGGCGCATGATGATGACCGATTTCGGCGTGCTCAGCCAAGCGGACGGGTCGGGGACCCTGTCCTCGCACGCGTTGCCGGCGTACCCTGAGGCGCACGGGGGACATGAAGCACCGCGTCCGCCATACCCGCTGCCAACCCGTACCGGCCTTGCGCCAGGAGCCTGCATGACCCGACAAGCCGTGATCGACCGGGCCCGCCAGACGCTCGCCTCGGGCGAGCTCTTTCGTACCCTGTCGCGTCGCGTGGCGATGCCCACCGAGAGCCAGAACCCGGAACGCGCCGCCGACATGCGCCGCTATCTCGACGAGGAGATGATCCCCGCGCTGCACGAACTGGGCTTCACCTGCGAGGTTCTCACCCACCCGAAGGCGCAGGCGCCGTTCCTGGTGGCCGAGCGCCACGAGGACGATGCCCTGCCCACCGTGCTGGGCTATGGCCATGGCGACGTGATCCGTGGCCAGGACGATCGCTGGCACGAGGGGCTGTCGCCCTGGCGGCTCACCGAGCGCGATGGCATCTGGTACGGCCGCGGCGTGGTCGACAACAAGGGCCAGCACACGCTCAACCTGGAGGCGATGCGCGCGCTGCTCTCGGTGCGCGGCCGGCTCGGCTTCAATGCCCGCTGGCTGATCGAGATGGGCGAGGAGACCGGCTCGCCCGGCCTGCGCGAGCTGTGCGAGGCCCATGCCGAGCGCCTGCGCGCCGATCTGCTGCTCGCCTCCGATGGCCCGCGCATCGCCCGACGCAGGCCCACGCTGTTCCTGGGCTCGCGCGGCGGCCTGGGGTTCGACCTCACCATCGAATCGCGGGCTGGGGCGCACCACTCGGGCAACTGGGGCGGCCTCATCTCCAACCCCGGCGTGCTGCTCGCGCACGCCATCGCCGCCATGGTCGGGCCCAACGGCCAGATCCGGGTGCCGGGCTGGGTGCCCGAATCGATTCCCGACTCGGTGCGGCGCGCGGTCGGCCAGCTCGCCTTCGAGCCCGGCCCGGGCGACCCCGAGATCGAGCCCTGGTGGGGCGAGCCCGGCCTCACCCCGGCCGAACGGGTGTTCGCCTGGTGCAGCTGCGAGGTGCTCGCCTTCGAGACCGGCAACCCGCGCCAGCCGGTGAACGCGATTCCGCCCAAGGCCTGGGCCCGCATGCAGCTGCGCTATGTGGTCGGGGTGGACCCCGACCGCCTGCTCGGGCAGTTGCGCCAGTTCCTCGACCGGCAGGGGCTGTCGATGGTGAAGATCGCCCCCTCGCGCGAGACCATGTTCCGCGCCTCGCGCATCGACCCCTCGCACCCCTGGGTGCAGTGGGCGGCGCAGTCGGTGCACCACACCACCGGCGCTGACCCGGCGATCCTGCCCAGCCTGGGCGGCTCGCTGCCCAACGACGTCTTCACCGAGGTGCTGGGCCTGCCCACGGTCTGGGTGCCGCACTCCTACCCGGGCTCGGCCAATCACGCCCCGAACGAGAACGTGCCGGTGACGGTGCTCGAGGAGGGCCTGGGCATCATGGCCGGACTCTACTGGGACCTCGGCGAGGCCGCGGCGCGCGAACTGGCGGCCAACCCGGTGCCGATCGACACGCGCTGATCGGGGGGCGCGCGGGCCCGGGCGCCTGCGCTCAGGCTGTCTTCTGCTCCTGCAGCCCGAGCTCGCGCACCATGGCCTCGCGCATCACGAACTTCTGCGGCTTGCCGGTGACGGTCATGGGCAGCTCTGGCACGAACTTCACGTAGCGCGGCACCTTGTAGTGCGCGATCTGCCCGCGGCAGAAGGCGCGGATGTCCTCGTCGGTGGCGCTCTGGCCGGGCTTGAGTACCACCCAGCAGGCCACCTCCTCCCCGAAGCGCGGGTCGGGCACGCCGAAGACCTGCACGTCCTGGATGGCGGGATGCCGGTAGAGGTACTCCTCGACCTCCCGCGGGAAGACGTTCTCGCCGCCGCGGATGAGCATGTCCTTGACGCGGCCCACGATGTTGCAGAAACCCTGCTCGTCGATGGTGGCGAGGTCGCCGGTGTGCATCCAGCCCTCGCGCACGGTCTCGGCGGTGCGCGCCTCGTCGTTCCAGTAGCCCTTCATCACCGAGTAGCCGCGGGTGCAGAGCTCGCCCTTGACGCCCACCGGACAGAGATTGCCGTCGGCGTCGATGATCTTCACCTCCAGGTGGGGCTGGATGCGGCCCACCGTGCTCACCCGGCGCTCCAGCGGATCGTCGGTGGCGCTCTGGAACGACACCGGGCTGGTCTCGGTCATGCCGTAGGCGATGGTGACCTCGTGCATGTGCATGCGGGCCACCACGCGCTTCATGGTCTCGATGGGGCAGGGCGATCCGGCCATGATGCCGGTGCGCAGCGCCGACAGGTCGAAGCGCTCGAAGTCCGGGTGGTCGAGCTGGGCGATGAACATGGTGGGCACGCCATGCAGCGCGGTGCAGCGTTCCTCGGCCACCGCCGAGAGCGTGACCAGCGGATCGAAGCCCTCGCCGGGGAAGACCATGGCGGAGGCCTCGGTCACGCAGGCGAGCACGCCCAGCACCATGCCGAAGCAGTGGTAGAGAGGCACCGGGATGCACAGGCGGTCTGCGGGCCCGAGGCGCATGGCCTCGGCCACGAAGCGCCCGTTGTTGACCACGTTGTGGTGGGTGAGGGTGGCGCCCTTGGGACTGCCGGTGGTGCCGCTGGTGAACTGGATGTTGATGGGGTCATGCGGGTCGAGCGCATGGGTGATGGCGTCGAGCCGCGCGCGCTGCGCCGGGGTGGCCAGGGCCAGCACCTCGGCGTAGTTCATCATGCCCGGCGTGCGCGCGTCGCCCATGCGGATCACGGTGCGCAGATGCGGCAGGCGCGCGCTGCGCAGCTGCCCGGGCGCGCACTGCGCGAGCTCGGGCGCCAGCGTGCGCAGCATCTCGAGGTATTCGCTGGTCTTGAAGCGGTCGGCGCTGACCAGGGCCTTCATGCCCACCTTGTTGAGCGCGTACTCGAGCTCGGCCAGGCGGTAGGCCGGGTTGATGTTGACCAGGATGGCGCCGATGCGCGCGGTGGCGAACTGGGTCACCAGCCACTCGACGCGGTTGGGCGACCAGATCCCCACCCGATCGCCGCGCTCGATGCCCACCGCGAGCAGTCCGGCGGCGAGCTCGTCCACGCGCTCGGCGAATTCGCGCCAGCTCCAGCGCACCTGCTGCTCGCGGAACACCACCGCCTCGCGGTCGCCGCCGCGGGCAACCGCCCGGGCCAGGAACTGCGGGATGGTGAGATCGAGCAGGGCGACCTGGGTGTCGCCGCGCACCAGGCTCAGGCCGTCGCGCGGCACGCGGGGGTCGGCGGCGGGGGACGAGGCGGTGGCTGGGCTGGCGGACATGGCGTGCTCCGGAAGGTGGTTGAAAGGCGGTCGATCCGGCAGGTGCGGTTCAGGCGCGTCCTGCGCTCCGACAGAAATCGTTGCGCGATTATCGCGGATCGGCTGTGCCAGGGCATCGGTGGCCGGCAGCCGCCGGCGCAGCAGCCGATAGATGCCCGGATCCAGCGCGCCCTGCGGTGCCCGCCCGGCCAGCCCGGCGAGAGCCTTCGGGTCGTCGGTGGACCCGAGGTGACGCCATTGGCTCAGCACGTGCCAGCACGGCTTGCCGGTGGGGTCATCCTCGCGCAGGGTGATGGCGCCCGCCGCGGGCCAGGCGGGTATCTCCCAGTCGGCCAGCGCCTGCGCCAGGCGCTGCCATTGCTCGGACACCGGCACGAGGCCCACGCAGGCGCCGGCGCAGCGGCCGAGCTGGCGCCGGAAGCAGGGCTCGCCGGGCCGACGCCGCTCCAGCCCCAGCACCGCCAGGCACAGGCCGGCCCGGTCGGCGGCATCGGCCAGCGCGGTGCGGGCCGCCGCGCGCGTGTTGAAGGGCCCGAACAGGCCGCACTCCTTGCCCGGGGCCAAGGTGTCGCCGCGCAACAGCGCGGCACGGCAGCCCTCGCGGGGCAGGCTGACGAACCAGGGCCACACCCGACGCTGCGCCACGTTGTGGCTGGGCTGCCGATCGCGGATCCACTGCGCCTCGAGCAGGCGCGCGCCCAGTTCCCCCGCGGTGCGCTGCCATTCCAGGAGGTGGGTCTCGGCG
>JBIKWU010000008.1:0-31873 GCA_044356115.1 Burkholderiaceae bacterium | reverse complement strand
CCTGTTCGCCGCCATCCGCAAGCGCGACATCCTGCTGCACCATCCTTACGAGTCCTTCAACCCGGTGATGGACTTCCTCAGCTCGGCCGCCACCGACCCGAAGGTGGTGGCCATCAAGCAGACCATCTACCGGACCGGTACCGACTCGGCGCTGATGGAGTCGCTGATCGAGGCCGCCCGCATCGGCAAGGAGGTCACGGTAGTGCTCGAGCTGATGGCCCGCTTCGACGAGGAGGCCAACATCAACTGGGCCGCGCGGCTGGAGCAGGTGGGCGCGCATGTGGTGTACGGCGTGGTCGGTCACAAGACCCACGCCAAGATGGCCATGATCGTGCGGCGCGAGGACGGACGGCTGCGGCGCTACGTGCACCTGGGCACCGGCAACTATCACCCGCGCACCGCCCGTCTCTACGAGGACTTCGGCCTGCTCACCGCCGACGACAGGATCTGTGCCGACGTGCACGAGCTGTTCCGCCGGCTCACCGGCCTGGGCCGCGCCGGCGAGCTCAACGCGCTGGTGCAGTCGCCCTTCACGCTGCACGCGATGGTGCTTGCCTCCATCCGCCGCGAGGCCCGTCATGCCCGCGCGGGTCGGCGAGGCTACATCGCCGCCAAGGTCAACGCGCTGCTCGAGCCCACGGTGATCGCCGCGCTCTACAAGGCGAGTCAGGCTGGCGTGAAGATCGATCTGATCGTGCGCGGGGTCTGCGCGCTGCGCCCGGGCGTGCCGGGCCTGTCGGAGAACATCCGGGTGCGCTCCATCGTCGGGCGCTTCCTGGAGCACAGCCGGGTGTACCACTTCTGGAACGACGGCGAGCGCGAGGTCTGGCTGGCCTCGGCCGACTGGATGGACCGCAATCTGCTGCGCCGCGTGGAGGTGGCCTTCCCGGTGCGGGATCCGCGCCTGCGCAAGCGGGTGATCGAGGAGGGCCTGCTCGAGCACCTGCGCGACAACGGCTCGGCCTGGGTGATGGATGGCGAAGGCGGCTACCAGCGTCGTCGGGTGCGCGGCTTGCGCCGGGTGTCGCAGCAGCGGCTGCTGGAGCGTCTGGCCGGGCCCGCCGAGCCCGGCTGAGTCCGGGCCAGGTTGCGCGGCCCGCGCGGCCCGCAACCGCTGCCGACTACTGCCCGCCGACGTTGCCGGCCTGGATCACTTCCTTCCAGCGGCGGCGATCGGCCTCGAGGCGGCGGGCGAACGCGGCCGGCCCCTCGTAGAGCGGCGTGAAGCCGCCATCGGACAGGCGCTTGAGCACCGCCGGGTCCTGCAGGGCCTTGCGCACCGCCTCGTCCCAGCGGGCCAGCGCCTCGGCCGGCATGCCCTTGGGGCCGCACAGACCGAACCATCCGATCACCTCGAAGCCGGGCACCGTGTCGGCGATGCGCGGCAGGTCGGGGAAAGCGGCCGAGCGGTTGCCGTCGCCCTGCGCGAGCAGCCGCAACTGGCCGGACTGCACCTGCTTGGCGACATCGCCGAGGTTGCCGATCATGAAGTCGATGCGCCCGCCGATGATGTCGATGATGGCGAGCGAGGCGCCGCGGTAGGGGACGTGCTGCATGTCGACCTTGCCCAGGCGCTTGAGCATCTCGCCCGACAGGTGCTGGGCCGAGCCAGGCCCGGGGCTGCCGAAGGTTATCTGGCCGGGCTTGGCGCGCGCCGCCGCGAGGATGTCGGCGAGGTTGCGGTAGGGGCTGGCGCTGGCCACCACCAGGCCATAGGACGACAGCGCCATGTTGGCGATCGGCACCAGTTCGACGCCGGGATCGAGCGGCACGTTCACGCCGATCAGCTGCGGCGTGATCGACAGGGTGCTCATGGGGCACTGGAAGACGGTGTGCCCGTCGGGCGTGCCGCGGGCCACGGCCTCGGCGCCGATCACGCCGTTGACTCCCGTGCGGTTCTCGACCACCACCCGCTGGCCGAGGATTGGCGCCACCGCTTCGGCGATGAAGCGGGAGATGAGGTCGCTGGCACCACCCGCGGCATAGCCGCTGACGATGCGCAGGGGCTTCTCGGGGAAGGCGGCCAGCGCGCCACCGGCGGTGAACAGGGCGAGCAGCAGGCTCAGGATGAGTCGGGTCATGGCACGGTCCTCGGTGGCCTGAAGGGTGGTTTCCCGGGTTATACACGCGGCCCCGGGACCCCTGCCCGCGGGCCGGCCGGATTGCGAACCAGGCCATCCGGTACCCGGCCGGCTCGCCAGCCCGCGCGCGGTGGCGAACCGCGGGCGCGGCAGGCTCAGCCGCCGAGATGGCGCTGCATCAGCGCGGCGAGCTCCGACACCAGCACCGGCTTGGCGAGCAGATCGTCGTCGAGGCCGGCGTCGCGGAAGGCACGTTGATCATCCGCGCCGGCATTGGCCGTTACCGCGATGATCGGGCAGGGGACGCGATTGCGGTCGATCTCCCAGCGACGGATGCGCCGCGTGGCCTCCATGCCGTCCATGCCGGGCATGCGGATGTCCATCAGGACGCAGTCGAAGCGCTCGCCGGTGGTGAAGGCCGTCAAGGCAGCCTCGCCGCCATCGACCAGGGTCACGCTCAGGCCCAGTCGGCCGAGCGCATCCCCCAGGAAGTCGCGGCTGGCCGCCTGGTCCTCGACCACCAGCACCCGGCCGTGGAGCAGTCGACCGGTGCTCTCGGCGCCCGGCGCCGCCGCGCGACTCCAGTGGCCCGGGCCGCTGGCGCCAGGCACGGGCCGCTGGTCCGGCAGCCGGGTCACCGGGACCCGGAACCAGAACCGCGAGCCTTCGCCTGGCCGACTGTCGGCGCCGAGCTGGCCGCCCTGCAGGCTGGCCAGGCTGCTCACGATCGACAGGCCCAGCCCGGTGCCTCCGTAGCGCCGGGTGGTGGAGCTGTCGGCCTGCGTGAAGGGCTCGAACAGGCCCTGCAACTGTTCCGGCGTGATGCCGATGCCGGTGTCGGCAACCGAGAACTCGAGCCACACCGTGTCGCCGGCCTGCCCGCCCTCGGGCGGCAGCTCGCGCGCCTCGATGCGCACCTCGCCGCGCTCGGTGAACTTGATCGCGTTGTTGACCAGGTTGAGCAGCATCTGCCGCAGGCGGTAGGCATCGGCGAGGTAGCGCTGTCCGGGCATCCCCAGCCAGCGGGCCTCGATGTGCAGCTGCCTTTGCCGGGCTGCCTCGCGAAACAGTGCCTCGGCGTCGCTGACCACCTGCCGCGGCAGGCAGGGAACCAGGTCGAGCTCGAGTCGTCCGGCCTCGATCTTGGAGTAGTCGAGGATGTCGTCGAGCAGCGTGAGCAGCGCCTGGCCCGATTGCAGGATGGTCTGCGCGTACTCCAGACGCCGGCCTTCCTGCAGACCGGGCAGCGCGAGCAGCTGGGCCATGCCGAGCACGCCGTTCATGGGCGTGCGCAGCTCATGGCTCATGGTGGCCAGGAACCGGCTCTTGGCGATGTCGGCGGCCTCGGCCTGCTGCCGGGCGCGCACCAGCTCCGAGATGTCGAAGCGCAGCGCCACCAGATAGCCGCCGGGTGTGCGGCGCTCGATGTCGCGCGCCCAGCGCCCCCCGCCGAGCGCGAGCACCTGATCGCTGCCGGCGCGATGCTGGGCCACGCGCGTCGCCAGCCATGCCTGCGCCTGCGCGGGGTCGCTGCCGGGGTTATCCTGCCGCCACCGCGCCAGCGCGATCGCCTCGAAGCGGCAGCCGGGCTCGAGCGGCTCCGAAACGGTGGCGAAGGCGTCGCGGTACTGGCGGTTGCAGTAGACCAGTCGGTCTTCGGGATCGAAGATGGCGAAGGGTTCCTCGATCGCGTCGATGGCCACGCGAAACCGCTCCTCGCTGGTGGCCAGTTGGCGGGTACGTTCCACCACCCGCTGGTCGAGCTTGGCGTTGATCTCCTCGTAGGCATCGAGCGCCTGGCGCAGGGTGCGGGAGAGCAGGCCGATCTCGTCGCCGATCCGGTCCTCGATCAGGCGCACCGGTTGCCCGCGCGAGATGGCCTCGCAATCGCGGGCCAGGGTGTTGAGCCGCCCGGCGAGCCGCTGCCCGAGCAAGCCGGCCATGCGCCAGCTGAGCGCGCCCAGCGCCAGCGCCAGCACGCCCATGATGCCCAGCCGAAGCAGCATCGGCGTGACCCAGGGGTTTTCCAGCCCGTAGAGCTTGAGCGCCAGCGCGCCGCCTTCCGGGGCGGGCTGCAGCGTCAGCGTCTGGTCGATCGGGAACCAGCGTCCGGGCGTTGCGCCGGGCAACTCCAGCAGCACCCGTTCGGCCTGGCGCATCTCGACACCGAGCCCGCTAGCGAGGCCTGCGGCACGGCGCTGCAACAGCGCGCCCAGATCGATCACCGACACCAGCGCACCGATGGCATCGCTGGTATAGGGGTAGATGATCGGGAATGCGACCAGCAGCTGAGCCTGGCCCTTGTGTGCCAGCACCCGGGCGCGGGCCTCGCGCTGGCCCAGCGCGCCCTGCACGGTCGCGTCGACCTCGGCCTGCGGCACGCCCTCGGGAAGGGCACCCGCCACCGCGCGCCCGCGGTAGTCGACCAGCGCCGCGGGCAGGCTGCCGGGCGTGCCGGCGCGCGCGGCGAGGAAGGGCTTGAGATAGGCATCCCGGCCGGCGCTGTCCGACAGGCTGGTCCAGACCAGCGGGCTGCGGCTGAGCTCCCGAAGGTTGCTGAGCTGGTTGTCGAGATCGCCCGCCAGAGTGCCGCCGAGCACGCCGATGGCCGCCTGGTGTGCCTCTTCGCGGTCCTCGGGGATCTCGAACAGCGCGATGCCGATCATCACGGCCACCACCGTGCCGATCACGCCGAGGGTCAGCGCGAACGAGGCGCGCCGGATCCGGTCGGCGAGCGGCTGGGCGGCGGTGGCCGGTGTCATTTCGCGGGCGATCCGGTCGCCGCCGGGGCCGCGCGCGGCGGCCCGATCGGGATCAGGTGGTCCGCGGCCGTGTAGCGGGCGAAGAAGACGTTGCGCGCCGAGAGGGCATCGTGGCGGGTGGACGTGAAGGGGACCGGATAACGCTGGACCAGGCCGTCATAGGGGCCGAGTTGCTCCAGCGCGTCGCGGACCTTGCGACGGTCGGTGCTGCCCGCCTTGCGGATGGCCATCGCCAGCAGATGGGTGAGGTCGTAGGCGTGGGCGACGCCCACCGGGCTGGTCACCGCTTCGGCCGATTCGATGCCGTAACGGCGCTTGAGCGCGGCCAGCACCCGCCGCGCGACCGGCCCGGTCTGGCCGACGAAGCTGTAGGTCTGGATCACGGCGAAGTCGACCTTGTCGAGGGCGTCGCCGCACATGCGGGCGAAATCGCCGCCGGTGACGCCCCAGTGGCTCACGATCGGCAGCCGCTGCGACTCGGGAAGCGCGGCGACTTCGCGGACCAGGATGGACCCCTCGGTCTCATTGGCCACCAGCACGATGGCCTGGGCGCCGGCCGCGCGCAGGTCCTGGTAGGCGCCGATCAGCGAGGTGTCGCCCCAGTTGTACCAGCGCTGCCCGACCAGACTCGCGCCGGTGCCGGGCAGGGCCTTCTGCAGCGCGGCCTGATTGCTGCGACCCCAGGCGGTGTTGGGCAGCAGCACGCCCAGCCGCTGCGCCTTGTACTGCTTCTGGGCGAACGCGATGAAGGCCGGACCGGCCCAGGCGTCCTTGAGCGACAGCCGGAAGGTGAAGCTGGGGCGATAGTCGTGATCGGTGATCTGGTCGGCCGAGCCCCAGGGGTTGAGCAGCGGAATCCCGAGTTCATGCGCCACCGGCAGGCTTTCGACGTAAACCGGGCTGAACTTGCCGCCGAAGACCCCCACCAGATCGGGCAGCGCGGCGAGTTCGCGCAGGTTGTCGAGACCCACCGCGGTGATGGATCGGTTGTCACGCGTGACCAGCTTGAGCGGGCGGCCGCCGAGCACGCCGCCCGCCTGGTTGATCTCCTCGATGGCGATCTCGATGCCCTGCTGCACCGCGCGTGCCGAGGTGCTGGTCTTGTGCCCGAACTCGGCGTCCAGCCCGATCAGGACCGGGTTGGCGGCCAGCACCGCCAGCGGGTTCCAAAGACACAGGAGGAGGAGGGCAAGGCGGATGGCGAGCAAGGGGTACTCCGGGTGACGGCCGCTTCGGACCGGCATGACGGCAAGTCTAACCCGCAGGCCCGCCGGGTATGCTGGCGGCCTCGCATGGAGGTTCACGATGGAGCCGCTGACGCAGGCCCGCACGCTGTTCCTGGAGGGTCTCGACCACTTCAAGGCCGGCCGCCTGGCCGATGCCCGCGGGTGCTTCGAGCAGGCCCTGGCGCTGGCGCCAGGGCGCGTGTCGGTGATGGTCAATCTGGGCATCACGCTGTGCCATCTCGGGCAGTTCGCCGCTGCCGAGCCGCTGCTGCGTGACGCCACCGCGGCCGAGCCGCAGGACGCAGCCGCGTGGGTGCATCTGGCCCGCTGCCGGGTGCGGCTGGGGCGTATCGACGCCGCGGTCGGCGCCTTCGCGCGCGCCACCGAGGCCGACCCCACCCTCGAGCCGGCTTGGAGCGCCCTGGGCGGCCTGCTGCGCGAGACCGGCCGGCTCGCCGAGGCCGCGCAGGCCTTCAAGCAGGCGCAGGCGCTGGGCGCCGATCCGCAACTGCTGGACTACTACCTCGCGGCGGTCGATGGCGGCACGCCGCCGCCGCCGAGCGCGCCGCGCCAGTATGTCGAGGGGCTGTTCGACGAGTACGCCGCGGAGTTCGGCGAGCATCTGGTCGGGCACCTGCGCTATCAGGCGCCGCAGACCCTGCTCGCGCCGCTGGTCCGGGGCGCGCCGCGCTACCGGCAGGTGCTCGATCTCGGGTGCGGCAGCGGCTTGTGCGGGTCGATCGTGCATCCGTTTGCCGATGCCATCGATGGGGTCGACCTCTCGCGCGCCATGCTCGCGCAGGCCGCCCGACTGGGCGTCTATCGCGACCTGGTCCATCAGGACATCGCCGCCTTCCTGGCCTCGGCCCCGGCCGGCTACGAACTCGTGCTCGCGGCCGACGTCTTCATCTACGTGGGCGAACTCGAGGCCATCTTCGCCGCGGTGCGTCGCCTGCTCGCGCCGGGCGGATGCTTCGCCTTCTCGGTCGAACTGCCCCCCGAGGGCATCGACACCTGCCTGCTGCCCAGCCTGCGCTACGCCCACTCCGAGACTTTCGTGCGACGGCTTGCCGGGCGAACCGGGTTCCGGATTCGTGACAGCCTGCACGCGCCCTTGCGCGAGGAGCAGCGCCAGCCGGTGCCTGGGCTCTATGTGTGGCTGGACTGAACCGTCCTCGCGCGGCGCGACGCGGCTTCCGGACCGCCCCTGAGCGCGGGGGGCGTTGAGCACGAGGCCGCGGTGATAGGCTGGCCCGGACCCCCTGCCGCCCCGGAGTTGCCGATGTCCCTGCGTGCCCGTCTCCTTCGCAGCCTGATGCCTGCCCTGCTCGCCCTGAGCCTCGCGCCGGCATCGGCCCAGACCTGGCCCACCCAGCCGGTCACCCTGGTGGTGTCCTCGGCGGCCGGGGGCATCGTCGACACCGTGGCGCGCCTGATGGCGCCCGAGCTCAGCCGCAGTCTCAAGGTGCCGGTGGTGGTCGAGGTGCGCGCCGGGGCGAGCGGCATCATTGCCGCCAGCCATGTCGCCAAGGCCCCCAAGGACGGGCAGACCGTGCTCTTCACCTACACCGCGCACGTGCAGACCCCGGCCCTGCGCCGCAACCTGCCCTTCGACCCGATCCGCGACTTCGCGCCGATCGCGCACATCGCGCTGTCGCCCACCATCATCGCGGTGCTGCCCGGCTTTCCGGCGAACACGCTGGAGGAGTTCATCGCGGTGGTGCGGGCCAGCCCCGGCAGGTACAGCTACGGCACCTACGGCAATGCCACCAGCGCGCACATCGCCGGCGAGCTGCTCAAGCGCGAGGCGCGCCTCGACATGGCCCACGTGCCCTACAAGGGCGCGGCGCCACTGGTCGCCGATCTCCTCGCGGGCCACGTGCCGATCGCCTTCGTCGATACCGGTACACCCATGCCTCACCTCAAGGCGGGCCGCATCAAGGCGCTGGTCATCAACGGCACCCGCCGCTCCTCGGTGCTGCCGGCCATACCCACCCTCCTCGAGTCCGGCTACAAGGGTTTCGAGCAGTACGGCTGGATCGGCGCGCTCTTCCCGGCCGGTGTCCCTGCCGATCGCGTGGCGCTGATGTCGGCCGAGATGACGCGGATCGTGAAGTCGCCGGCCATGCAGCAGCGCCTGCGCGAGCTCAACCTCGATCCGCTCGGCGCGGGCGCCGAGGAGTTCGCCGCCACCCTGGTCAACGACCTGAATTCATGGACCCGGCTCGTGACCGAACTGGGCATCCAGGAGAACTGAGCATGCAGATCACCGCCGAGCACATCGCGCTGCAGGACAGCGTGCGCCACTTCATCGCCCGCGAGATCACGCCCAACGTCGCCGCCTGGGAGAAGGCCGGCATCTTCCCGGCCCACGAACTCTTTCGCGAGATGGGCAAGCTCGGCTTCCTGGGGGTGAACAAGCCGGTCGAGTACGGCGGGCTCGGCCTGGACCACTCCTTCGAGATCGCCTACTGCGAGGCGATCGGCGGCATCGGCTCGCAGGGCGTGAGCATGGGCATCGCGGTCCAGACCGACATGGCCACCCCTGCGCTCGCGCGCTTCGGCTCCGATGCCCTGCGCCAGGAGTTCCTGGTGCCCGCGATCGCCGGCGAGCAGGTGGTGTCGATCGGGGTGTCGGAATCGGGCGCCGGTTCCGACGTGGCCTCGGTGAAGACCCGGGCGCGCAAGGACGGTGATGACTACGTCATCAGCGGCTCCAAGATGTGGATCACCAACGGCACCCAGGCCGACTGGGTGTGCCTGCTGGTCAACACCTCGGAGGGCGAGCCGCACCGCAACAAGTCGCTGATCTGCGTGCCGCTCAAGCGCAACGGTCAGCGCACGCCGGGCGTGAGCGTGCAGCGCATCGAGAAGATCGGCATGTGGTCATCGGACACCGCGCAGATCTTCTTCGACGAGGTGCGGGTGCCGCAGCGCTACCGCATCGGCGAGGAGGGCAAGGGCTTCGCCTACCAGATGATGCAGTTCCAGGAGGAGCGGCTGTCGGCGGCGGCCCGCCGGATCACCGCCCTCACCGACGTGATCGACCAGACCATCGACTACACCCGTCAGCGCATCGCCTTCGGCCGGCCCATCCTCGACAACCAGGTGGTGCACTTCCGCCTGGCCGAGCTCAAGACCGAGATCGAACTGCTGCGCTCGCTGGTCTACCGGGCCACCGACGTCCACATGGCCGGCGGCGACATGACCGAACTCGCCTCGATGGCCAAGCTCAAGGTGGGGCGGCTGTGCCGGGAGGTCACCGATTCGTGTCTGCAGTACTGGGGCGGCATGGGCTTCACCCTCGACAACCCGGTGTCGCGCGCCTTCCGTGACCTGCGGCTGATCTCCATCGGCGGCGGCGCCGACGAGGTGATGCTGCAGATCATCTGCAAGAAGATGGGCATCCTGCCGCGGTGATCGCGGCCTGCGCCGTCAGACGTTGAACCGGAAGTGCATGACATCGCCGTCATGCACCACGTACTCCTTGCCCTCCAGCCGCATCTTGCCCTTCTCCTTGGCGCCGGCCTCGCCCTTGCAGGCGATGAATTCATCGAACGCGATGGTCTCGGCGCGGATGAAGCCCTTCTCGAAGTCGGTGTGGATCACGCCGGCGGCCTGCGGCGCCGTGGCGCCGATGCGCACGGTCCAGGCGCGCACTTCCTTCACGCCCGCCGTGAAGTAGGTCTGCAGCCCCAGCAGCTTGAACGCGGCGCGGATCACGCGGTTCAGGCCCGGCTCGTCCATGCCCATGTCGGCCAGGAACACGGCCTTGTCCTCGTCGGGCATGTCGGCGATCTCGGCCTCGATCGCCGCGCACACCGGCACCACGATCGCGCCGGTGGCCTGCGCATGGCGGCGCACCGCGTCCAGGTGGGCGTTGTTCTCGAAGCCGCCCTCCTTCACGTTGGCCACGTACATGGTGGGCTTGGCGGTGATCAGGCACAGCGGCCTGAGCAGCGCCTTCTCCTCCTCGTACAGGTCGAGCGAGCGCACCGGCCTGGCCTGGTCGAGCACGGCCTGGCATTTCTCCAGCACCGCCACCAGGCGCGCGGCTTCCTTGTCACCGCCGGCGCGCGCCACCTTGCCGTAGCGCACCAGCGCCTTCTCCACCGTGGCCATGTCGGCCAGGGCCAGCTCGGTGTCGATCACCTCGATGTCGGACAGCGGGTCGATGCGGCCGCTCACATGGATGACGTTGCCGTCCTCGAAGCAGCGCACCACGTGCACGATCGCGTCGGTCTCGCGGATGTTGGCCAGGAACTGGTTGCCCAGGCCCTCGCCCTTGGAGGCGCCGGCCACCAGACCGGCGATGTCGACGAACTCGACCGTGGCATGCAGCACCTTCTGGGGCTTGACGATGTCGGCGAGCTGGGCGAGCCGCGGGTCGGGCACCTCGACGATGCCGACGTTGGGCTCGATGGTGCAGAACGGGTAGTTCTCGGCCGCGATGCCGGCCTTGGTGAGGGCGTTGAACAGGGTGGACTTGCCGACGTTGGGCAGGCCGACGATGCCGCACTGGAGGGACATGGATGGTTTCCTTGGAAGAGATCAGCCCTGGGCGCGAGCGCGGTCTGTGCCGCCGGGCGGGCCGCACCCGGCATGCCGGGTGCGGCGCAACGGGGCGATTGTACCGACCGGAAAACGGCCCGCCGCGTGGCGCCTGCCGCGGCGGGCAGGCCGGATAATGCGCGCGCGGCATCAACCGCCAACCCTCGAAGGAGACACGCGTGGCGCGAATCAATCTCATCACACGGCTGGCAGCGCTCGCGCTGCTGGCGCTCGCCCCGCTGGGGGCTGCCCTTGCGCAGCCGGCCTGGCCCTCGCGACCGATCAGGCTGATCGTGCCCTATCCGCCCGGCGGCCAGACCGACATCGTCTCGCGCTTCCTGGCCGAGAAACTCGCGCCGGTGCTCGGCCAGCCGGTG
Organism: Burkholderiaceae bacterium; assembly: GCA_044356115.1. Taxonomy (GTDB): domain Bacteria; phylum Pseudomonadota; class Gammaproteobacteria; order Burkholderiales; family Burkholderiaceae_E; genus Quisquiliibacterium. The sequence goes on along the minus strand of JBIKWU010000008.1, from coordinate 20,876 downwards.
GTGGTGGACAACCGCGCCGGTGCGCAGGGCATTGTCGGCGTGGTCGCGGCCAAGCAGGCGCCCGCCGACGGCTACACCTTCGTCTACGTCAATTCATCCAACTTCTGCATCAATGTCTTCGCCTACACGAAGCTGCCCTATTCGCCGCTCGAGGACTTCGACATGGTCACCCAGCTCGGCGAGGCCGCGCTCGGCATGATCGTGTCCTCGGCCAGTGGCATCCGCACCGTCGACGAGTACGTGGCCCATGCCCGCCGCAATCCCGGCAAGACCACCTTCGCCTCCTTCGGGATGGGCAGCTCCTCGCATCTCTACGGCGAGATGCTCAAGAACGCGGCGAAGCTCGACAGCGTCCATGTGGCCTACAAGGGCGCGGGCCCGGCCACGCAGGACATCGTGGCGGGGGTGGCCACGATGGGCGTGCATGACTTCGCCACCACCGGCCCCTTCATCCAGGCCGGCCGAGCCACGTTGCTCGCGGTGACGGGCACGAAGCGCTGGCCGGTCTACCCGAACACGCCCACGTTCAGCGAGCAGGGCTACCCGCTCGACCTCGTCGGCTGGAACGGCATCGTCACCAACAAGGGTGCGCCCAGGGCCGCGGTCGAGCGCATGAGCCAGGAGATCAACCGCATCCTGCACTCGCCCGAAGGGCGCAAGCGCATCCTCGAACTGGGTCTGCTCGCCACCGGTACCACGCCGGCCGAGTTCACCGAGATCGTCCGCAAGGACACCCCCCGCTGGGGCGAGGTCTTCAAGGCCTCGGGGGTACCGCCGCAGCAGTGATCGCGCGGCCCGGTCGCCGGCCGCATCAGCCCCACCCGGCCAGCCCCTTCGTCGAACCGCCGGTTCCCGATCGACGCGAGGGCAGGGCTATCATCGGCCGGTCTCGATCCCGTGTGGTGTTCCAGGAGGCAGCGAAATGCCGGTCTCGCTCGAAGGCAAGCTGGTGGTGGCGATTTCCTCGCGCGCGGTGTTCGACTTCGAGGAGGAGAACCGCGTCTTCGAGCGCGACGACGACGCGGCCTACATGGCCATGCAGCGCGAGCGTCTCGAGCGGCCGGCCGCGCCGGGCGTGGCGGGCGCCCTGGTGCGCAAGCTGCTTGCCTTCGACGCGCCCGACACCCCCGAGGCGCAGCGCCGGGTCGAGGTGGTGGTGGTCTCGCGCAACGACCCGGTCAGCGGCCTGCGGGTCTTTCGCTCGGCCCGGCAGGCCGGCCTGCGCCTGGAGCGAGGCGTGTTCACCCGCGGCCGCACCCCCTGGCCCTATCTGGTGCCCCTGAAGGCCAATCTGTTCCTGTCCGCCAATGGCGACGACGTGCGTGCCGCGCTCGAGGCGGGCTTTCCGGCGGCGCGGGTGTTCCCGGATTCGGTCAAGGCCTCCGAGTCTCATCCCGACGAGGTGCGCATCGCCTTCGACGGCGACGCGGTGCTGTTCTCGGACGAGTCCGAGCAGGTGTTCCAGCGTGACGGGCTCGACGCCTTCCAGCGCCACGAGGAGACCCACGCCGCCCGACCCCTGCCCTCGGGGCCCTTCATGCCCCTGCTCGAGGCGCTGCACGGCCTGCAGCGCTCGGGGGGCGGACGCGCCGGCATGCGCGTGCGTACCGCGCTGGTCACCGCGCGCAGCGCGCCGGCGCACGAGCGGGCCATCCGCACGCTGATGGACTGGGGCCTGGAGGTGGACGAGGCCATGTTCCTGGGCGGGCTCGACAAGGGCCCGTTCCTGCGCGAGTTCGAGCCCGACTTCTTCTTCGACGACCAGACCCGCCACTGCGAGTCGGCGGCGCAGGCCGGCCCCACCGGCCATGTGCCTTCGGGCATCGCCAACCAGCCAGGCTGTGGCTCAGCCGAAGAAGCGCAGCACGTCGTCCCTGCGCGCCAGCGCATCGGCGCGGCCCAGGGCCACCAGGCGGCTGGTGTAGCCCGGCACGAAGAGCAGGTAGGAGCTCAGCGCCGCGCCGCGGGCGTCGGTGGCGCCGATCAGCCGCAGCAGCACGCGGATGTTGCGCGGCAGTTCGCGCACATGCGCCGTGGCCAGGGTGTCCAGGCGCTGGCTCGGCGAGATCACCAGCGGCTCGATGTGACGCAGCCCTGCGGCGCCCTCGGCCTGCGGCGCGAGCGCGGCCAGGGTGCGGTTCACGCGGCTCAGCCGTTCGATGTCGCCGGACAGTGCGTCGAGGAAGATGCCGGCCATGGCGTGGCCGGCGATCTGCGCCAGGCTGGGATAGTGCTCCTGCGATCCGGTCGGCCCGGACTGGCGGGCCGCGGTCTCGAAGCGGCCCGCGCCGATCACCACCAGCCGGTCGGCGCCGAGATGGATGGCCGGACTGATCGGGGCCGACTGGCGCATCGAGCCGTCGCCGAAGAACTCGTGGCGCTCGTCGATCGGCAAGGGCACCGCCGGGAAGATGAAGGGGATGGCGCTCGAGGCGAGCAGGTGATCGATGCCGATGCGCGCGGGCGCCGACAGTCGCTGGGTGCGGTACCACGGCGACAGTGCTGCCCGGGTCTCGTACCAGGTGACATGCTGGCCCGAGGTGTAGCTGGAGGCGGTGATCGCCAGCGCGCGCAGGCAGCCGGCATCGAGGCAGCGGCCCAGGCGATCGGTGTCGATCACCTGCGCCAGCAGCTCGCGCAGCGGGCTGTTGTCGAACAGCGAGCGCGGGCGGGTGCGCGCCAGCCAGCCGAAGAGCAGCGCGCCCAGCCAGTGCGCTGCGTTGCCCAGCGAGCCGCGCAGGTCGACCCGGTAGATGTCCTGCGGCTGCACCGTGCGCCATAGCCCCGCGATGCGCCGGATCGCCTCGGCCCAGTCATCGCAACCGGCGGCATAGGCCGCCGCGTTGATTGCCCCGGCCGAGGTGCCGCAGACCACGGGGAAGGGGTTGCGGCCGGCGGGCCAGCCGGCCTGATCGAGCAGCTCGGCCAGGCCCTCGAGAACACCGGCCTGGTAGGCGGCTCGCGCGCCGCCGCCCATGAGGATCAGTCCGGTGGTCGCGGTGGGGTCGGGCACGGTGAGCGTGTTGGCGGGAGGGCGCCCGGGCACCGATCGGGCAGCCAGTAGAATGCGGTTCCTTCATCGTACGACCTTTCCCAGGAGGATGCGTCCATGGCCGTGAACCTGCGTGTGCCCGACCCCGCCGAGCTCCATCCGGTCGCGGGTGTTCGCATCGGCACCGCGCGCGCCGGCATCCGCAAGCCCGGCCGCCGCGACCTGCTGGTGGTGGCGCTCGATGCGGGCGCCAGCGCGGCGGGTGTGTTCACCCGCAACCGCTTCTGCGCGGCGCCGGTGCAGGTATGCCGCGAGCACCTGGCCGGCCCGGGCGCGGCCGGCATCCGCGCGCTGGTGGTCAACACCGGCTGCGCCAATGCCGGCACCGGTCAGCCTGGCCTGGCCGATGCCCGCGTCACCTGCCGCGAGCTCGCCGCGCGCCTGGGCTGCGAGCCGGCGCAGGTGCTGCCCTTCTCCACCGGCGTCATCCTCGAGCCGCTGCCCATGGACCGGCTGGTGGCGGGCCTCGCCCCGGCGCTGGCCGACCTCGCCCCGGCGCGCTGGGCTGACGCGGCCGAGGCGATCATGACCACCGACACCCTGCCCAAGGCCGCTTCGCGCCGCGCCACCGTGGCCGGCGCATCGGTCACGGTCACCGGCATCGCCAAGGGCGCGGGCATGATCCGGCCGAACATGGCCACCATGCTCGGCTTCGTCGCCACCGACGCGGCCGTGGCGCCCGAGCTGCTGCAGCGCTGGGTGCGCGAGGCCGCCGATGCCAGCTTCAACCGCATCACGGTTGATGGCGACACCTCCACCAACGACTCCTTCGTGCTGATCGCCAGCGGCGCCGGCGCGCTGCGCATCGCGTCCGAGCACGATGCCGGCGCCGCCGAGCTCAAGGCCCTGATCGTCGAGGTGGCCCGCGAACTCGCACAGGCCATCGTGCGTGACGGCGAGGGCGCCACCAAGTTCATCTCGGTGCAGGTCGAGGCCGCCGCCACCGCGGCCGAGGCGCAGGCGGTGGCCTATGCCATCGCCCACTCGCCGCTCATCAAGACCGCCTTCTTCGCCTCCGACCCCAACCTGGGGCGCATCCTGTGCGCCATCGGCTATGCCGGCATCGACGATCTCGATGTCGACAAGGTCGATCTCTTCCTCGACGACGTCCATGTCGCCACCGCCGGTGGTCGTCACCCCGGTTACCGCGAGGAGCAGGGCCAGCGGGTGATGAAGCAGTCCGAGATCACCGTGCGCGTGGTGCTCAACCGGGGCGCGGCCGGCACCACGGTCTGGACCTGCGATCTCTCGCACGACTACGTCTCCATCAACGCCGACTACCGTTCCTGAGACCCGCGGCCGATGTCCGACCTGAACCAGCTCATCCAGCGCGCCGAGCGGATGCTCGAGCGCCTCGAAACCCTCCTGCCGGCCGTGGCCCCACCCGACTGGTCGGCCTCGGTCGCCTTCCGCTGGCGGCGTCGCACCACCGGGCTGGGGGTGCAGTCCTGGCTGCAGCCGGTGCGCCAGCTCTCGGCCATCCGGCTCCACGACCTGCAGCACATCGACGAGCAGAAGGCGCTCATCGAGCGCAACACCCGCCAGTTCGTGCGCGGCCGTCCGGCCAACAACGTGCTGCTCACCGGCTCGCGCGGCACCGGAAAGTCCTCGCTGATCAAGGCCTGCCTGAACGAGCACAGCGCGCGCGGCCTGCGCCTGATCGAGGTCGACAAGGACGATCTCGTCGACCTGCCCGACATCGTCGAGCTGGTGGCCGGCCGTCCGGAGCGCTTCATCGTGTTCTGCGACGACCTCTCCTTCGAGGAGGGCGAGGCCGGCTACAAGGCGCTCAAGGTGGCGCTCGACGGCTCGGTGGCCGCGCAGTCCGAGAACCTGCTCATCTACGCCACCTCCAACCGTCGCCACCTCATGCCCGAGTACATGGCCGAGAACCTCGACGCCAAGCACCAGGAAGACGGCGAGATCCATCCCGGCGAGCGGGTCGAGGAGAAGGTCTCGCTGTCCGAGCGCTTCGGCCTGTGGGTGGCGTTCTATCCCTTCCGCCAGGACGACTACCTCGGCATCGTCGCTCACTGGCTGGCCAGCTTCGGCTGCGCGCCGGCCGAGATCGAGCGCGCCCGCGCCGAGGCCCTGCGCTTTGCGCTCGAGCGGGGCTCGCGCTCCGGGCGGGTGGCCTGGCAGTTCGCCCGCGACTGGGCCGGGCGCCACGCCGGCCGCGGCCGCAAGCGCGCCTGAGTCCGTCGGCATGAGCGCGCGCCTGGAGGTGGCGGTCGGCGTCATCGTGGGCGCCGACGGCACCGTGCTCCTTGGCCAGCGGGTGGCGGGCAAGGCCTACGAGGGCTGGTGGGAGTTTCCCGGCGGCAAGGTCGAGCCCGGCGAGACCGTGGCTGCCGCGCTCGCCCGGGAACTCGCCGAAGAACTCGGCCTGTCGGTTCGCTGCTCCCATCCCTGGCTGGTGCGCGAGTTCGTCTACCCCCACGCCCATGTCCGGCTGCACTTCCGGCGCCTGTTCGCGGCCTGGGATGACCTCAGCGGCGCGCCACGCGCCTGCGAGGGGCAGGCCTTCGCCTGGCAGCCGCTGGCCGGCCCGGCCGTGCAGCCCTTGCTGCCGGCCAGCGAGCCGGTGTTCCCCTGGCTGCGCCTGCCGCCGTTCATCCCGTCCTGGTCGCCGGGCCACTCGCCTGCCGCCCTGGTCGCGGGTACCGCGGGCGTGCTGGCCGCGGCCGGGCTGCAGGCGCTGGGCCCGGTCACCGCGCCGCTCGCGCTGCTCGCGCTGCCGCGTCGGCCTGATGCCGTGGCCATGGCCGCCGCGCGCGCCGCCGCGGCCGAACTCGCCGCGACCGGCGTTCGTCTGCTGGTGCCGATGGCGCTCGGCGAATCACTCTGGCGGCAGACCGGCGCCGTGCTGCTCGACGCGGCCGAGCTCCGCGCCCTGGGCGCCAGGCCCGATGTGCCCTGCTGCGCCGCCCTGTGCCAGGAAACCGCCGAGATCGCGCGCGCCGCCGACCTGGGGCTTGATTTCGTGATCTCGCCAGCCCTGCCGCCGGCGCCACGCCTGCCGGTGTACCGCGTGCCCCCGGGTCCGGCCGGCGCGGCGTTGCGCCCGGCGATCGAGGCCGGCGCGCACGGGCTGGTTCAGGCCGCTGCCAGCCCGGCCTGAGCCAGCCGGTGGCCTGGCACGGTCAGTCGCGGGGCGCGGCCGGCGATTGCCCGGTCGGGCCGTCGTTGTCCAGCGGTTCGCCGGCGATCACATAGGCGCCGCTGGCCCAGGCGCCAAGATCGCCGGTCTTGCAGCGCTCGGAGCAGAAAGGGCGCCAGCGGTTGGCCGGCGAGAACACGGTCTGGCGCCGGCAGCCCGGGCAGGTCACGACCGGCGCGGGCTCGCGGGTGTCCGGGCTCATGCGATGCCGCTCAGAGATTGCACAGGGCGAGCTCGAAATCGACGTCGCTGTCGAGCGCGCGCGGCCGCAGGTCACCGTCCTGCAGCGTGAACCGGATCCAGATCAGGTAGCGGTTGGCGCTGATCTCGGGAATGGCGCCGCTGGCGGGGTCGAGCCGCACGCGCACCATCTGGTAGGTCTTGCCGCCCAGCGGTTGCTGGAAACTGCCCTGGCGGGCGGTCTGCACGCTGTGGTGGGCGCTTTCGCGCAGCAGGCGCAGCACGATGCGCAGGCTGTCCTGCAGCGGCCGCAGTGGCGCCGCCCAGGTGGTGATGTCGCGCTGCCGGACCTCGGCGGACCGGTGCTGCCAGGCGTGATACGAGGGCAGGTCGAACTCGCAGGCGCCCCCGGCGATGCTGGTGCGGCTGCGGATGCTCATCAGCCATTCGTTCTCGCGCAGATGCTGCCCGGACTTGCCGGCCACGGCGTTCAGGCTGGACCAGGCGGCCTCGATCTGGCCGAGCACCTGGTCGAGCGCGTCGGTGGAGACCTCGGGATTGCTGCGCAGGGGGATGAGGGCGTGCCGCTGCCGGTCGAGCTCCTGTAGCAGGTCTGATTTCAGGTCGGCGCGCGAGGCCACTTCCAGGACGTCGAAGAGCGTGACCAGCGCCATGTGGTGGTCCTGCGCTTCGTCGCGGGTGGCGAACCGGTCGAACCGCCCGAACAGCGACTCCAGGCGCAGCAGCGTGCGAACCCGTTCGTTCAGGGGGAATTCGTAGAGGATCAAACCGTCTGGCCGGCTGAAGTGCGGGCCGCCCCGCGAGCCGGATGATTCTGGCGCAATCGCCGGGGAATGACAAACACCGACCCTTTGCCGCGCTCGGGCCGGGATGACTGCCGGCCCGAGGGCTCAGCCCAGCAGCGCGAGATAGCGTTGGTGGAGCGCGAGTACCCGTTCCGCCAGCGTGTCGGGTGCCCCGTCGTTGTCGATCAGGTCGTCGGCCGCGGCAAGCCGCTGAGCGCGACTGGCCTGGGCCGCCAGGATGGCTTCGACCTGCTCGCGCGGCAGGTTGTTGCGCTTCATGACCCGCTCGATCTGGGTCTGGGGTTGGCAGTCGACCACCAGCACCCGCTGCGCCCGCTCGCGCGGCCTGCCGCCCTCGACCAGCAGCGGCACGACCAGGATTGCGTAGGCGCTGGTGGCCGCCGCGAGCTGGCGCTCGCTTTCCTGGCGGATCAGGGGGTGCAGGATGGCCTCGAGCCGGCGGCGCGCGGCGGGGTCGCTGAAGGCGAGCTGGCGCATCGCCGCGCGATCGAGCCGGCCGTCGGCGGCGATGACCCCGGCGCCGAACTCGGCCTGGATGGCCGGCATGGCCATGCCGCCGGGCCCGGTGAGCTGGTGCGCGATCAGGTCGGTGTCGACCAGCGTGACACCGAGCTCGGCGAAGTGGTTGGCCACCGTGGTCTTGCCGCTGCCGATGCCGCCGGTGAGCCCGACCACCAGGCGAGGACGGCCGTCGCCATCAGCACGAGCAGGGCCGGGGCCCGAAGCAGGGGAGGGGGCGGGTGGGTTCAACGGGGCAGGCGGGCTGGCTCAGGACAGGCCCAAGTATGCAGCGATCGGCTTGCCGAAGTACAAGGTGAGCAGGCCCGCGCCCGCCAGGTAGGGGCCGAATGGAATCGGCACCTCGCGGCCATGGCGGGCGAACACGATCAGCCCGATGCCCACCAGCGCGCCCACCAGCGACGAGAGCAGGATGATGCCGGGCAGCGCCTGCCAGCCGAACCAGGCACCCAGCGCACCCAGCAGCTTGAAGTCGCCGTAGCCCATGCCTTCCTTGCCGGTGACGAGCTTGAACAGCCAGTACACCGCCCACAGGCTGCCGTAGCCGGCGATCGCGCCGACCACCGCAGAATCCAGTGGCGTGAACACGCCGGCGAGGTTGAGCGCCAGACCTGTCCACAGCAGGGGCAGGGTGAGGTTGTCGGGCAGCAACTGGGTGTCCAGGTCGATGCCGGTGAGCGCGATCAGCGTCCAGGTCAGCAGGAGTGCCGCGATGCCGGCGGCGCCCGCACCCAGGTGCCAGACCGCCAGGCCGCTCAGCACCGCGGTGACGAGTTCCACCAGCGGATAGCGCGCCGGGATCGGGCTGGCGCAGGCCGAACAGCGGCCGCGCAGCACCAGCCAGCTCAGCACCGGGATGTTCTCGAGCGCGGTGATCCGGTGACCGCAGGCCGGGCAGGCCGAGCGCGGCACCATCAGGTTGTAGGGCGCCTGCTCGGCCGGCGCCTCGCCCCGCGTCTCGGCTGCCTGGCGGGCCCATTCCCGCTCCAGCATGATCGGCAGACGGTGGATCACCACGTTCAGGAAACTGCCCACCAGCAGCCCGATCAGGACGGCAAGTGCCACGGTCGCGGCAGGCGAGTTCGGAAGCAGTTCGGTCATGCGGGGTCTGACGGAAAAGAGGCCCGCGAGGGCCGCGAGCACAGCCTTGGCTCAGACCACCTGGCCCATCTTGAAGATCGGCAGGTACATGGCGACCACCAGCCCTCCGATCACCACGCCGAGGAAGGCCATGATGACGGGTTCCAGCAGACTCGACAGGCTGGCGACCGCCTCGTCGACCTCGCGTTCGTAGATGTCGGCCGCCTTGCCGAGCATGTCGTCCAGCGAACCGGATTCCTCGCCGATCGAGGCCATCTGCATGACCATGTTCGGGAAGACGTTGGCGTTTTGCATGGCCACGGTCAGGCTGGTGCCGGTGGAGACCTCGCCCTGGATCCGTCGGGTGGCCGTGAGGTAGACGTGATTGCCCGACGCACCGCCCACCGAGTCGAGCGCCTCGACCAGCGGAACACCGGCCGCGAACATGGTCGACAGGGTGCGCACCCAGCGGGCGATCGAGGCCTTGCGGATCACCTCGCCCAGGATGGGCAGTCGCAGCAGGCCGCGGTCGACCGCCACCTGAACCGCCGCCGATCGCCGCCAGGCCTGCAGCAGGAAGTAGATGCTCGCGAACAGCAGGCCGAAGATCAGCCACCAGTAGGCGACCACGGCGTCGGACATCGCGATCACCATCAGCGTGGGGGCGGGAAGGCTGGCGCCGAAGCCCTCGAAGACGCCCTTGAACGCGGGGATCACGAACAGCATGATGATGGTGACGACGATGGCCGCCACCCCCATCACGGCGCAGGGGTAGAACAGCGCCGACTTGATCTTGCCCTTGAGGGCCTGCATCTTTTCCTTGTAGAGCGCCAGGCGCTCCAGCAGGTCGTCCAGGATGCCGGCCTGCTCGCCGGCGCCCACCAGGTTGCAGAACAGATCGTCAAAGTAGAGCGGATAGCGGCGAAAGGCCTCCGACAGCGCCGTGCCGGTTTCCACGTCTGCCTTGATCTCGGTGAACAGCCGCGCCACCGAGCCGTTCTCGGTGCCCTTGGCCACGATGTCGAAGGCCTGCAGCAGCGGCACGCCGGCGCGCATCATGGTGGCCAGCTGCCGGGTGAACAGCGTGATGTCCTTCTCGGTCACCTTGCGGCCGCGCGAGTAGCTGCGCTTCTTCACCTTGGTGACCATCACCCCCTGTCGGCGCAGGGTGGTGTTGACCACCGCCACGCCGCCGGCGCGCATCTCGCCGCGCACCGTGCGGCCGGCACGGTCGCGACCTTCCCACAGGTAGGTGAACTGCTTGACCGGCGCCGCCGCGACTGCCTTGCCTGCCATGGTGCCTGCCCCGTTGCGGCTATTCGTTGGTCACGCCCAGGACTTCCTCGATCGAGGTCAGTCCCTGGCGGACCTTGATCAGGCCGCTGCGGCGCAGATCATTGACGCCTTCGCGCCGGGCCTGTTCGGCGATCTGCATGGCATTGCCGTTCGACAGGATGATGCGCTGGATCTCCTCGCTGATGGGCATGACCTGATAGATGCCCACCCGGCCCTTGTAGCCGCTGCCCTTGCAGCGCTCGCAGCCCACCGGCCGGAAGGGCGTCCAGCTGCCGTCGAGGTCTTCCTCGCGATAGCCCGCCTGCAGCAGGCCGTATTCGTCGATGTCCAGCGGCTGCTTGCAGTTGCACAGGCGGCGAGCCAGACGCTGCGCGGTGATCAGGATCACCGACGAGGCGATGTTGAACGGCGCCACGCCCATGTTCATCAGCCGGGTGAGGGTGGTGGGCGCGTCGTTGGTGTGAAGGGTGGAGAGCACCATGTGGCCGGTCTGCGCGGCCTTGATGGAGATGTCGGCGGTTTCCAGGTCGCGGATCTCGCCGACCATGATCACGTCCGGATCCTGGCGCAGGAAGGCCTTGAGTGCCACCGAGAAGCTCAACCCGGCCTTGTCGTTCACGTTCACCTGGTTGACCCCGGGCAGGTTGATCTCGGCCGGGTCCTCGGCGGTGGAGATGTTCACGCCGGGCTGGTTCAGGATGTTCAGGCAGGTGTAGAGCGACACCGTCTTGCCCGACCCGGTGGGGCCGGTGACCAGCACCATGCCGTAGGGCCGCGTGACTGCCTTCAGCAGCTGCTCCTTCTGATCCGGGTCATAGCCCAGGGCGTCGATGCCGAGCTTGGCCGACGAGGGGTCGAGGATCCGCATCACGATCTTCTCGCCGAAGAGCGTGGGCAGCGTCGAGACGCGGAAGTCGATCGCGCGGGTGGGGCTCAGGGCGAGCTTCATGCGGCCGTCCTGCGGCACGCGCTTCTCGGAGATGTCGAGCCGCGAGATCACCTTGATCCGCGAGGCCAGCTTCTCCTTGATCGCCATGGGGGGCTGGGCGAACTCCCGCAGTTCGCCGTCGATCCGCAGGCGGATCCGGTAGAACTTCTCGAAGGGCTCGAAGTGGATGTCGGAGGCGCCGCTCTCGATCGCGTCGATGAGCACCTTCTGCAGGAAGCGGACGATCGGCGCGTCATCGACTTCGGCGCTGGCATCGACCGCCGCGGCCGTGGGCTCGGGTTCGAGGCCGGCAAGGTCCTCGTCGAGCATCTCGGAGTTGAAATCGGCGAGCTGCTGGCTGTCGTCGCGGTTGCGGCCATCGAGCAGGCGAAGCAGCTTGTCATGCTCGATGACCACCGGGTCGATGGTGCACTGGGTCTGGAACTTGATGCGGTCGAGCGTCTCGATGTCGGTGGGGTCCGACAGGGCCACCGACAGCCGCGTGCCGCGCCGGCACAGGGCGATCACGCGGGTCTCGGCGGCCAGCTTGGTGTCGATCAGATTGGCGGGCAGAGCGCCGACATCCAGCGCCGTTGCGTCGAGCAGCGGATGGCCGAAGGTCTCGGCGGCGAAGCGGGCGAGGTCGGCGGCCGGAAAGCCGCCGGAGGCGACCAGTTCGTCGATGAACCGGAGCTTGCCGGCGTCTGCCTTGCGCTGGATGGCCAGCGCGCGCTCGGCATCGAGCAGCCGGTGCTGCACCAGCGCACGCCCGATCCCGGCCAGGGAGGCGGATTCCGGAGCGATCTGGCTGGAGGGTGAGGCCATGGCGATTTCGCGAGTCTTCGGGCGCAGGTGATCCATGATGCGCGGCAATTGCAGTCCGGGTAAGGCGCGCGGTGGCCCGGAAGGACAAACGGCCGCTGCAGCCCGGATGAACGGCCCGGTTGCTACACTTGGGCGAAAGACTGCCACAAGAGGAGACACCCATGGCCAACAGCCACGACAAGCCGGGCGGACGGCGCCTGCGTTCACGCGCCTGGTTCGACAACCCCGACAACCCGGGCATGACCGCGCTCTATCTCGAGCGCATGATGAACTACGGGCTCACCCTCGACGAACTGCGCAACAGCGGCAAGCCTGTCATCGGCATCGCCCAGACCGGCAGCGACATCGCCCCCTGCAACCGGCACCACCTCGAACTCGCCCGCCGGGTGCGCGACGGCATCCGCGATGCCGGCGGCATCCCCTTGGAGTTTCCGGTTCACCCCATCCAGGAGACCGGCAAGCGCCCCACCGCAGCCCTTGACCGCAACCTTGCCTACCTCTCGCTGGTGGAGGTGCTGTACGGCTACCACCTCGACGGGGTCGTGCTCACCACGGGCTGCGACAAGACCACCCCGGCCATGCTGATGGGCGCCGCCACGGTGGACATCCCGTCCATCGTGCTCTCCGGCGGCCCGATGCTCAACGGCTACTACAACAACGGCCTGGCCGGCTCCGGCACCGTGGTCTGGCATGCCCGCCAGGAGCTTGCCGCGGGCCGGATCGACTACGACCAGTTCCTCGAGATGGTCGCTTCCTCGGCGCCCTCGGTGGGCCACTGCAACACCATGGGCACGGCCCTGTCCATGAACAGCGTGGCCGAGGCGCTGGGCATGTCGCTGCCCGGCTGCGCGGCCATCCCCGGCCCGTACCGCGAGCGGGCCCAGATGGCCTATGCCACCGGCCGGCGCATCGTCGAGATGGTCCATGAAGACCTTCGCCCTTCGCGCATCCTCACCCGTCAGGCCTTCGAGAACGCGATCGTCGCCTCGAGCGCGCTCGGGGCCTCCACCAACTGTCCGCCCCATGTCACCGCCATCGCGCGACACATGGGCGTGGCACTGGACATCACCGACTGGGACCGCATCGGCTACGAGGTGCCCCTGCTGGTCAACCTGATGCCGGCCGGCCAGTACCTGGGCGAGGAGTTCCACCGCGCCGGGGGCGTGCCGGGGGTCATGAACGAACTGCTGCGCGCGGGCAAGCTGCATGGCGATGCGCTCAACGTGTCCGGCCGCAGCATCGCCGAGTGCTACGCCGATACCCCGGTGCGCAACCGCGATGTCATTCGGGCCTACGAGCAGCCGCTGCTGCCCCAGGCCGGTTTCGCGGTGCTCAGCGGCAACCTGTTCGAGTCGGCGGTGATGAAGACCTCGGTGATCACCCCGGAATTCCGCGCCCGCTACCTCCAGCGTCCCGGCGATGAAGGCGCCTTCGAGGGCCGAGCCATCGTCTTCGAGGGGCCCGAGGACTACCATGCGCGCATCAACGACCCTGCGCTGGCCATCGATGCCGACTGCCTGCTGTTCATCCGCGGGGTCGGTCCCATCGGGTATCCCGGCGCTGCCGAGGTCGTCAACATGCTGCCGCCCGACGCGCTGGTGCGCCAGGGCATCACCCTGCTGCCCTGCGTCGGCGACGGTCGCCAGTCGGGCACCTCGGCCAGCCCGTCCATCCTGAATGCGTCGCCCGAATCGGTGGTCGGCGGCGGCCTCGCCCTGCTGCGCACCGGCGACCGGGTCCGCGTCGACCTCAACCGGCGCCGCGCCGACATGCTGATCTCCGACGAGGAACTCGCCCGGCGGCGGGCTGCCTGGACGCCCCCCACCCTGGTCAGCCAGACGCCCTGGCAGGAACTGCAGCGCCGGCATGTGGGACAACTGCAGACCGGCGCCTGCCTCGACTTCGCGGTGAGTTACCAGCGCATCGACGCCACCCACGGAATTCCCCGCGACAATCATTGACATTCGGCCCTGACATACCGGGCCCGCCCGTCTGGTGACGCGTGCCGGGGCCGGCAGTCGCCCCGTCGCCGCCGCTGGTCGTGTTTGCCTCCCCTCGCGCCTTTGGACATAATCCGCCCCGCACCGAATCCTGGTGCGCGGCGAAGCCGTCAACCCCTGTCTGTGCACCCGGATGGCCGAAGACATCATTCTCGAAACGCGTGGGCTGGTGAAGGAGTTCAAGGGCTTCGTCGCGGTCAGCGACGTGAACCTGAAGGTCCAGCGCGGTCACATTCACGCCCTGATCGGCCCCAACGGTGCCGGCAAGACCACGGTGTTCAACCTGCTCACCAAGTTCCTGCCCCCCACCCGCGGCCAGATCCTCTACAAGGGTCAGGACATCACCCAGGAGAAGCCGGCCCAGACCGCGCGACGTGGCATCGTCCGATCCTTCCAGATCTCGGCCACCTTCCCGCACCTCACGGTCCTCGAGAACGTGCGGGTCGGTCTGCAGCGCGAACTCGGCACCTCCTTCCACTTCTGGAAGTCGGAGCGCACGCTCGAGGCGCTGCATGATCGCGCCCGCCAGCTGCTCGAGACGGTCGGGCTGCAGGATTACGCCGACACGGTCACCGTCGAGCTGCCTTATGGCCGCAAGCGGGCGCTCGAGATCGCCACCACGCTGGCCACCGAGCCCGAGCTCATGCTGCTCGATGAACCCACCCAGGGCATGGGCCACGAGGATGTCGAGCGCGTCACCCAGCTCATCAAGAAGGTCTCGGCCAACCGCACGGTGCTCATGGTCGAGCACAACATGAACGTGGTCTCGAGCATTGCCGATCGCATCAGCGTGCTGCAGCGCGGGCAGGTGATCGCCGAGGGCGCCTACGAGACGGTGTCGAAGGATCCGCAGGTGCTCGAGGCCTACATGGGCAGCGAGGCCGCCGAGTTGCGGGGAGCCCATGGCTGAGAACGTCGAATTCCTGCGGGTCTCCGACCTGCACGCCTTCTATGGCGAGTCGCACATCCTGCACGGTGTCGACCTCACCGTGAACAAGGGCGAGGTGGTCACGCTGCTCGGTCGCAACGGGGCGGGCCGCACCACCACGCTGAAGTCGATCCTCGGTCTGGTGGGCCGTCGAACCGGCTCGATCATGATCAACGGGACCGAGGCGGTAGGCCTGCCGTCGCACCGCATCGCGCAGCTCGGGCTCGGCTACTGCCCCGAGGAGCGTGGCATTTTCGCCAGCCTGTCCTGCGAAGAGAACCTCATGCTGCCGCCCAGCGTGGGTTCCGGGGGCATGTCGCTCGACGAGATCTACGCCATGTTCCCCAACCTCAAGGAACGGCGCAACAGCCAGGGCACGCGCCTGTCGGGCGGCGAGCAGCAGATGCTGGCGGTCGCCCGCATCCTGCGCACCGGCGCCCGGCTGCTGCTGCTCGACGAGATTTCCGAGGGTCTGGCGCCGGTGATCGTGCAGGCGCTGGCGCGCATGATCCGCACCCTGCGCGAGCGCGGCTTCACCGTGATCATGGTCGAGCAGAACTTCCGTTTCGCGGCGCCCCTGGCCGATCGCTTCTACGTCATGGAGCACGGGCGCATCGTCGAGGGCTTCAGCGCTGCCGAGCTCGACGCCAAGATGGGCATGCTCCACGAATACCTCGGCGTCTGAGCCTGGCCAGCCAGACATTCGCGAGTTTCCGGCCGCAACGCACACACAACACCCCCCAGCACTCAGGGAGACACCATGTTCAAGCGCACTCTGATTTCCACCCTGGTCGCCGGCGCCATGGCCTTGTCGGCCGGCGCCAGCGCGCAGGTCTCCGATGGCGTGATCAAGATCGGCGTCATCAATGACATGTCGGGCCTCTACGCCGACATCACCGGACAGGGTTCGGTGATTGCCGCCCGGATGGCGGTCGAGGATTTCGGCGCGGCCAAGAAGGGCATGAAGGTCGAGATCCTGTCGGCCGACCACCAGAACAAGCCCGACATCGGGTCGAGCATCGTTCGCAAGTGGTTCGACACCGACAAGGTCGACGCCGTGGTCGACGTGCCTACCTCCTCGGTGGCGCTGGCGGTCAACCAGATCGTGCGCGAGAAGGGCAAGGTCATGCTCAACTCCGGCGCGGCCACCTCCGACCTCACCGGGAAAGACTGCTCGCCCAACACCATTCACTGGACCTACGACACCTGGATGCTCGCCAACGGCACCGGCTCGGCGATCGTCAAGACCGGCGGCGACTCCTGGTTCTTCCTGACCTCGGACTATGCCTTCGGTCACGCGCTCGAGCGTGACACCGAGGCGGTGGTGCTCAAGTCGGGTGGCAAGGTCATCAACAAGGTGCGCCATCCCCTGAACACCCAGGACTTCTCCTCCTTCCTGCTGCAGGCCCAGGCCTCCAAGGCCAAGATCATCGGCCTGGCCAATGCCGGGGGCGATACCCAGAACTCCATCAAGCAGGCGGCCGAGTTCGGCATCACCCGCGGCGGCCAGAACCTGGCCGGTCTGCTGGTCTTCCTGCCCGACGTCCACGCGCTCGGCCTCGACAAGGCGCAAGGGCTGATCTTCACCGAGACCTTCTACTGGGACCTGAATGATCAGACCCGGGCCTGGACCAAGCGCTTCGTGACGCAGAACGGCGGCAAGTACCCCTCGATGGTTCACGCGGGTGTCTACGGTGCGGTGATGCACTACCTGAAGGCCGTCGAGGCGCTCAAGGGCGATGACGGCACCAAGGTGGTCGCCAAGATGAAGGAGATGCCCACCGATGACATGCTCTTCGGCAAAGGCACCATCCGCGCCGATGGCCGCAAGCTGCACCCCGCCTACCTGGTCGAGGTCAAGAAGCCGGCCGAGTCCAAGGGCCCGTACGACTACTACAAGGTTCGGGCCACCATCCCGGCCGACCAGGCCTTCCGGCCCATCGACCAGGGCAACTGCCCGCTGGTCGCCAAGAAGTAAGCTCACCGACAAGGCTCAGCGGCGGCTCCCATGGAGATCTTCGGCGTACCCACTCAGGCCCTGTTCGGGCAGCTGCTCATCGGCCTGATCAACGGCTCGTTCTACGCGCTGCTGTCGCTGGGCCTGGCGGTCATCTTCGGCCTGCTCAACATCATCAACTTCACGCACGGCGCCCAGTACATGATGGGCGCGTTCGTGGCCTACCTCGGGCTCAACTACCTGCAACTCGGCTACTGGTGGTCGCTGCTGCTGGCGCCGGTGGTGGTAGGAGTCTCGGGGGTGATCGTCGAGCGGGTGTTCCTGGCCAGGCTCTACAAGCTCGATCATCTCTACGGACTGCTGCTCACCTTCGGCCTGGGCCTGATCATCCAGGGGCTCTTCCGCAACGAATTCGGCTCGTCGGGCCAGCCCTACCCGATCCCGCCGGAACTCACCGGCGGCAAGAACCTCGGGTTCATGTTCCTGCCCAACTACCGGGCCTGGGTGATCGGAGCCTCGCTGGTGCTGTGTCTGGTCACCTGGTACGTCATCGAGCGCACCAAGCTCGGCGCCTATCTGCGGGCGGCCACCGAGAACCCGGCGCTGGTCCAGTCCTTCGGCATCAATGTGCCGCGCATGATCACGCTCACCTACGGCTTCGGCGTGGGGCTGGCGGCTCTGGGCGGCGTCATGGCCGCGCCCATCTACCAGGTCAGCCCGCAGATGGGCGCCGACCTGATCATCGTGGTGTTCGCGGTGGTGGTGATCGGCGGCATGGGCTCCATCCTGGGCTCGATCGTCACCGGCTTCGGGCTCGGACTCGTCGAAGGTCTCACCAAGGTCTTCTACCCCGAAGCCTCGAATACCGTGATCTTCGTGATCATGGCCATCGTCCTGCTGATCAAGCCCGCCGGCCTGTTCGGCACCCAGAAGTAGCGCAGGGGCTCCTCCTCATGTCCTCATCCACCGTTCCGATCGTGGCCGGCGCCGGCGCCGGCACGGGCCACCAGAAGGTTGCCTTCCTGATCCTGTTCGGGTTCTTCCTGCTGGCGCCCCTGGTGCTCTATCCGGTCTTCCTGATGAAGGTGATGTGCTTCGCGCTGTTCGCGTGCGCCTTCAACCTGCTCATCGGTTTCGGGGGCCTGCTCTCCTTCGGGCATGCCATGTTCCTGGGCACGGCCGGCTATGCGGCGGCACACTCGGCCAAGGTCTGGGGGTTCAACCCCGAGTTCGCGCTGATCTTCGCCACCGCCTGCGCCGCGCTCATGGGCTGGGTCACCGGGCTGCTCGCCATCAAGCGGCAGGGCATCTACTTCGCCATGATCACGCTGGCGCTGTCGCAGATGATCTTCTTCTTCTATCTGCAGGCGCCCTTCACCGGTGGCGAGGACGGCATCCAGGCGGTGCCGCGCGGCAAGCTCTTCGGCGTGTTCGACATGTCGGGCAATTACGCCATGTACGCGCTGGTCTTCGTGGTCTTCTTCGCTGCGTTCGGGCTGATCTGGCGGGTGGTGCATTCGCCCTTTGGCCAGGTGCTCAAGGCCATCCGCGAGAACGAGCCCCGGGCGCTGTCGCTGGGCTATGACACCGACCGCTACAAGCTGGTGGCCTATGTGCTCTCGGCCACGCTGGCCGGGCTGGCGGGCGGGCTGAAGGCGCTGGTCTTCCAGCTTGCCTCGCTCACCGACGTCCACTGGTCGATGTCCGGCGAGGTGGTGCTCATGACCCTGGTCGGCGGTCTGGGCACCATGTTCGGCCCCATCGTCGGCGCGGCCGTGATCATCACCATGCAGAACTACCTGGCCGAACTCGGCGCCTGGGTGACGGTGGTGCAGGGCATCATCTTCGTGGTCTGCGTGATGTCCTTCCGTCGGGGCATCATCGGCGAGATCGCCAACCTGATCCGCAAGCCGCTCTAGCGACCGACGGCGTCAGGGCGGTGGCGGTTCAATCCACCACCGTGCGCGATTGCTCGCGCAGGTAGAGCGGCAGGTACCAGTAGGACCCGATCGCCTTGCCGGTGCTGCCGCTGCCCTTCCAGCCGCCAAACGGCTGGTAACCCGGCCAGGCGCCGGTGGTCGCGCCCTGCGGCCGGTTCACGTAGGTGACGCCGGCCTCGATGCGATCGAGGAACCCGTCGACCTCGTCGCTTGCGCCATAGAAGCCGGCCGTGAGGCCATAGGGCAGGGCGTTGGCCAGGCCGATGCCCTCGTCCACGCTATCGATCTCGTCCACCAGAACCAGGGGAATGAACTTCTCCTCGCGCCACAGCCTGAAATCCCGGGGCGCGCTGGCGATGGTGGGCGCCACGAACCAGCCGTGCGCCAGTTCGCCTTCGGTGAGGACACGCCCGCCCTCGTCGATCCGGCCATGCTGGCGCACCTGCGCCACGCAGCGCTGGTAGCGCTCGAAGGCGGCCTGATTGATCAGCGGCCCCATCCAGTGACTGCGCTCGACGGGGTCGCCCACGCGGATCTCGCGTGTCAGCGCGACCAGCCGTTCGCGCAGCGCCTGTGCCACCGGCCGCTCCACGTAGACCCGTGAGCAGGCCGAGCATTTCTGCCCCTGCAGACCGAAGGCCGAGCGCACGATGCCGGTGGCCGCTCGTTCGAGATCGGCATGGCGGCTCACCACCACCGCGTTCTTGCCTCCCATCTCGGTGATGCAGGGACGCGGCCAGGGGCCCTGCGCGAACCGGCGGAAGAGGTCCATGCCCACCTCGGAAGAGCCGGTGAAGGTCACCCCCGCGATCGCCGGATCGGTGCAGATCACCTCGCCGAAGGTCGCGCCGTCGGTGGTCACATGGTTGACCACCCCCGGGGGCAGGCCGGCGTCGCGCAGGACGGCCATCAGGAGCGATCCGCTCCAGGCGGTGTCGCTGGCGACCTTGAAGACCACGGTGTTGCCGGTGACCAGCGCGGCACCGATCGGGCCGGCTGCCAGCGCCACCGGGAAGTTGAAGGGCGACACCACCGCCCAGGGGCCGCAGGGGCGCAGCCGCGTGGCGTTGCGGCTGCGCCATCCAGGCAGGGGGTCGTCGGGCAGCGCGAGCTCGAAGCCGCCGTTGCGCTCCATCTGGTCGCAGTACCAGGTGATGAGGTCGGCGCTTTCCTGCACTTCGCCGATCGCCTCCATGCGGTTCTTGCCCACCTCGATCGCGACCGCCGCCGAGATCTCGTACACCCGCGTCTCGATCAGCGCGGCAACCCGGCGCAGCATCGCCACCCGGGTCTGCCAGGCCGTCGCGGCCCAGGACGGGAACGCCGCTCGCGCGGCGGCCACGGCCTCGCGCACCAGCCCCGCATCGGCGCGCGAGAACACGCCGAGCACCTGCCGGTGATCAGCCGGCGCGCGGGTCTCGAAGCGCTCTTCCCCGTGCCGGGGGGTGCCACCGATCCACATCGGGTGCGTCGCGCCTGCGCTCGCCCGCGCCGAGCCGAGTGCCGCCTCGAAGCGCTGGTGCAGCCACTCGGGCGGGTCGAACATGGTCGAGTAGGTGAGGCGAAAGCCGTGCTGCGGATCGGTGGTCATGCGCCAGGGTCCAGGGCAGGTGCGACGGGGCGTCGATTGTGCCGCCATTCATGGGCGGGGTGCATGAAAGGCCGCGGTTCCATCCGTTGCGGAGCCTCGGAAGCACGCCAATGGCACCATCGCGAAAGTGGCGTTCCGCTGCCCGCTTGCAGTCGGCGCAAGACATCCGTATAACTGCGGGGCCGCGCGGCGAGGCGGCACGGACGACGCACAGACAACAGGGTCCGCTCGAGGACCCGGGAGACAAGATCAGGTGGCTAAAGACGCTCTGCTGAGCGTCCAGGGCATCACCGTGCGCTTCGGCGGCGTGGTGGCGCTGGACTCCGTCAGCTTCGATGTGCCGCGCGGCGGCGTGTGCGGTCTGATCGGCCCCAACGGGGCGGGCAAGACCACTCTCTTCAACTGTCTCAGCCGGCTTTACTCGTACCAGCAGGGCGACCTGTTTTTCGAGGGCAAGTCGATCACCGGGACACCGGTGCACGAGATCGCCTCGCTGGGCATCGGCCGCACCTTCCAGAACCTGGCGATGTTCAAGACCATGACGGTCGAGCGCAACGTCATGATCGGCGCCCACTGCCGGTCGGGCGCCGGGT
>JBIKWU010000134.1:0-10361 GCA_044356115.1 Burkholderiaceae bacterium | reverse complement strand
ACCCGAGACGCCCACCGCGCCGATGCAGTGGCCATCGACCATGATGGGCACGCCGCCCTCAAGCAGGCCGTCGAGCTGCGGCGCGGACAGGAACGAGGTACGACCGTTGTTGATCATCTCCTCGTAGATGCGCGACTCGCGCTGGCCGAGCGCCGCCGTGCGCGCCTTGGCCGGCGCGATGTGCGCGGAGATGGGCGCGGTGCCGTCGAGGCGCTGCAGCCAAAGCGGATGCCCGCCGGCATCACAGATCGCGATCGCGACCGCCCAGCCATTGGCCACGGCATGGGCCTCGGCGGCAGCGGCGATGCGGCGGACATCGGCGAATTCCAGCATAGGACGGCTGATCATCAGGAGCTCCAGGCAGGGCGAAAAAGGGTGGCGGATTCTAGCCCGAGGACGCCTTCGGCGGGTCTGCATCGCCGCCGTCGAAGAGGTCGGCCCAGAAGCGCCCGACATAGGCCGCCCACTCGGCCAGCGCCTGGCGCGAGGTGTCGAGCGCGATCACCGAGGGCACCAGTTCGGCGCCGATCTCGTTGCGACCGGAGCAAAAGCCGTGCGGCGCCGGGGTCACCTCGACGCCCGCCGCGCGCCACACCCCGGCCACCCGGTGCATCTGCCAGGCATGGGTGACCAGCACCACACGGGTGATGCCGGCGGCACGCAGCACCGCCACCGCCTCGCGCACGCCGCGGGTGGTGTCGCCTCGCGCGCTCTGGCGCCAGGCCGCGCGCAGACCGAAGGCGCGCTCGAGGCTGGCCGACATGGCCTCGCTCTGGGCATCAGCCGTGGCCATGCCGGCCGGCGCGCCAGGCGCCACCATCAGCCGCAGGCCCGAGACCCGCGTCACCCAGGCCGCCTGGGCCAGGCGCTCGAGCGTGAGCGAATCGGGCTGAAGGCCCGCCGCACCCTCGGCCGACGCGGCCCGCGCCCCGGCACCCACCACCACCACCGCGCCTGGCGGCCGACCGCCGGTCATCAGCGACTGCAGACGAGCCTCGGTGAGCGGCTGCATGGCCTGACTCTCGAGGGCACCGCACAGACGGTTGGACACCCACGGCAAGGACAGCAGCCAGATCAGGCCGACGCCGCTGCTCAGCAGCAGCACTGATGCCGAGCGGCGCTTGCGCACCAGCAGCACGAGGCCGAGCACCGCCAGCAGCAGCGGCCCGGCAAGCGGCAGCAGGATGAGGTCGAGCAGCCAGCCGAACGAGGACGCTTGCATGACGGGGGATCTCCTGCCTCAGCGAGGTGCCCGATGGCGAGGGCTATGATGGACGCCATGACCGACCCTGGCCGCGACGCCGACATCGACGCAACCCCCTACGGCCAGCTCACCCCGGAACGGCTGCTCGACGCCGTGGAGGCCGCGGGCCTGCGCCCCGACGGCCGGCTGCTGGCCATGAACAGCTACGAGAACCGGGTGTACCAGCTCTGGATGGACGACGGTCCGCCGCTGGTGGCCAAATTCTATCGTCCCGGCCGCTGGAGCGACGACCAGATCCTCGAGGAACATGCCTTCGCGGCCGAGCTTGCCGCGCACGAGCTGCCGGTGGTCGCACCGGCCTGTCTGGACGGCAGCACCCTGCTGCGGCATGACGGGTTCCGCTTCGCGATCTACCCGCGGCGCGGCGGACGCGCGCCCGAGCTCGACGACCCGGCGGTGCTGCGCTGGCTGGGTCGGCTGCTCGGCCGCATTCACCGCGTGGGGGCGGTGCACCGCTTCGCGCACCGCGAGACCCTGAGCGTGGACCTGCTGGGCGAGGCCTCGCGACGCACGCTGCTCGAGGGCCACTGGATTCCGCCCGAACTGCTGCCGGCCTGGCGCGGCATCGCCGATCGGGCGATCGACGGCGCGCGCGCGGCCTTCGAGCGGGCCGGCAGCCCCGCGCTGCTGCGCCTGCATGGCGACTGCCATGCAGGCAACATCCTGTGGACCGACGACGGCCCGCATTTCGTCGACCTGGACGACGCGCGCAACGGCCCCGCGGTGCAGGACCTCTGGATGCTGCTCTCGGGGGATGCCACCGCCATGGCCGCGCAGCTGCGCGAGGTGCTGGCAGGCTACGAGACCTTCCAGCCCTTCGACCGACGCGAACTGCTGCTGCTCGAGGCGCTGCGCACCCTGCGGCTGCTGCACTACAGCGCCTGGATCGCGCGGCGCTGGGCCGATCCCGCCTTCCCGGCGGCCTTCCCGTGGTTCGACACCGGCCGCTACTGGCAGGACCGGATACTCGAACTGCGCGAGCAGGTGGCCGCGATGGACGAACCGCCGCTCACGCCGGACTGACCGCCGAGCGGACCTGCTCCAGCGCGGACGGGTCCTCGATGGTGGTCAGATCCCCCGGATCACGGCCTTCGCACAGCGCCTGGATGGAACGGCGCAGCACCTTGCCGGAGCGGGTCTTGGGCAGCACCGTCACGAAGTGCACCCGCGAGGGCCGGGCCACCGCGCCGAGCTGACGGTCGACCGTGGCCATGAGCTCGCCCTCGAGCCGCAGCCGGTCGGCGGGCTGCGCCACCTGAGCCGGGTCCTTGAGCACCGCGAAGGCCATGGCCACCTGACCCTTGAGGGTGTCGGCCACGCCCACCACCGCGCACTCGGCCACGGCGGCGTGGCTCGAGAGCGACTCCTCGATCTCGCGGGTGCCAAGACGGTGGCCGGCCACGTTGATGACGTCGTCGGTGCGCCCGAGGATGAAGTAGTAGCCGTCGTCGTCGCGGATGCCCCAGTCGAAGGTGGAATACACCTGGCGTCCGGGAATGCTCGAGAAATAGGTCTTCACGAAGCGCTCGTCGTCGCGCCAGACCGTCTGCAGACAGCCCGGTGGCAGCGGCGGCACGATGGCGACCACGCCCTTCTCGTTGTTGCCCACCTCCTCGCCGGTCTGCTCGTGCAGCAGGCGGACATCGAACCCGTACATGGGCATGCCGGGGCTGCCGAAGCGGGTAGGCGTCTGCTCGACACCATGGGCCACGGTGAGGATCGGCCAGCCGGTCTCGGTCTGCCAGTAGTTGTCGATGATCGGCCGGCCCAGGCCCTCGGCGATCCAGCGGGCGGTGGGCTCGTCGAGCGGCTCGCCGGCCAGGAAGAGCGCGCGCAGGCTGCGGGTGTCATGGCGGGTGAGCCAGGCCGGATCCTGCTTCTTGAGCACCCGGATGGCGGTGGGCGCCGAGAACATCACCGACACCTTGAAGCGCGCCACCAGTTCCCAGAGGATGCCGGGGTCCGGGCGCAACGGCGTGCCCTCGTAGAGAACGGTGGCCATGCCCGCGAGCAGCGGCCCGTAGACGATGTAGGAGTGGCCCACCACCCAGCCGATGTCGCTGGAGGAGAAGTAGGTCTCGCCCGGCTGGCCGCAGAAGATGTGCTTCATGGACGCGGCCAGCGCCACCGCGTAGCCGCCGACATCGCGCTGCACGCCCTTGGGCTTGCCGGTGGTGCCCGAGGTGTAGAGGGTGTAGCTGATCTCGTTGGACTCGAGCCAGGTGACCGGCACCTGGGCATCGAGGTGGCGCTGGCGCTCCTCGGCGTAGTCAAGGTCGCGGCCGGCCACGCGGCTGAAGGCGGCCAGGCCCCGATCGACCATGAGTACCGCGGCGGGCTGGTGGCTGCTCAGGTCGAGGGCCTCGTCAAGCAGCGGCTTGTAGGGCACCACCTTGCCGCCGCGCGAGCCGGCGTCGGCGCTGACGATGAGCCGCGGCTCGGCGTCATCGATGCGGGTGGCCAGGCTGTGCGAGGCGAAGCCGCCGAACACCACCGAGTGGATGGCACCGATGCGCGCGCAGGCGTACATGGCGAACACCGCCTCGGGAATCATCGGCAGGTAGATGAGCACCCGGTCGCCGCGGCCCACGCCGAGCGAGCCCATGATGGCGGCCATGCGCTGCACCTCGCGGTGCAGTTCGGCGAAGCTGCAGATGCGTTCTTCGCCGGTCTCGGACGAGACGAAGATCAGCGCGGGCTTGTCGGCCTGGGTGGCCAGATGCCGATCGATGGCGTTGTGGCACAGGTTGGTGCGCCCCCCCACGAACCAGCGGGTGAAGGGCAGCCGGCTGTCGTCGAGCACCCGCTCGAAAGGGGTCTCCCAGTGGATCAGGGCGGCCTGCTCGGCCCAGAATGCCTCGCGCTCGTCGAGCGAGCGCTGGTGGAATGACTTCAGGTTCATGTCGCCTCCTCGCGCCGGGATTGTGATTCCCGGCGCTTACTGCGCCCTGACGCGGGCCTGGCGATTTTGACACCCCGCCGGCTTTGCCCTTACCCTGCCGCCATGCCCGGACCCCGTTTCCGAACCGCGCTGCGCGCAGCCGCGGTCGCCCTCATGCTGTCCTGCGTCGCGCTGTGGCCGGGCATGGTCGCGCGGGCCGAGACCGCGCCGGAACCGCACCGCGGCACCGAGCTGGTGCTGCGCGCGCTGTCGCTGCTCGGGGTCAACTACAAGTTCGGCGGCAATTCTCCCGACACCGGGCTCGATTGCAGCGGTCTGGTGCGGCATGTGTTTCGCGAGGCGGCCGGCATGGTGCTGCCGCGGCGCGCCGAGGAGATCAGCCGCGCGGGCGAGACCATCGACACCACCCAGCTGCAGCCGGGCGATCTGGTGTTCTACAACACGCTGCGCCGCACCTTCTCGCATGTCGGCATCTACATCGGCAACGGCCAGTTCGTGCACGCACCGTCGCGCGGCGGCGGTGTGCGGGTGGAACAGATGAGCGAGTCGTACTGGAGCAAGCGCTTCAACGGCGCCCGGCGCGTGCTCGCCGACGGTCTCGGGCTGAGCTGGGCAGCCGCGCCCGACACCACCGCTGCGCCCGGCGCAGCCGCGACGGCGGCGGGGACCAACCCGGCAGCCCGAAGTGCGCCGGTGTCGGGAGCCGGGCTGGCCGGCGCCAGCGCCGGCATGATGCTGCCGCTCACCGGAACGCTGCTGCCCGGCGGTGCCGGCAGCGCGCCCCAGCACGCGCTGCCGCCCGGTCACTGAGCCATTCCCGGGCGTCGCCCGGTCAGGCCCGCCAGCGGGCGATGCGTGACTGCAGGGCGGGCAACGCGTCGCGCATGGCCTGCGCGCCCAGGGCCATCGCCCCCGCCCGATCCGAGAAGTCGGCCGAGCCGCGATCGCCCACCAGGGGCGTGACCACGCTGTCGGCCTCTCGCAATTCGGCGGCAGCCAGATGCTGCGACATGATCGCGACCGACTGCAGCAGGACCCGCGGCAGCGAGTCGGTGTCCTGGAATCGGGGCTTGGCCGAGATGTCCACCGCGATCACCACCTCGGCGCCAAGGGCGCGGGCGGCGCGCACCGGCACCGGGCTGACCAGACCGCCATCGACGTACTCCCGGTCACCGATGCGCACCGGCTCGAACACCCCCGGCACCGCGCTCGAGGCGCGCACCGCCAGACCGGCATCGCCGCTGCGGGCGAGGCGCATCGAGCCGTCGTAGAGATCGGTCATCACCGCGGCGTAGGGCAAGGCGAAACGCTCGATCGGGCGCGCGCCCACCCAGCGGTTGATCGAGTCTTGCAACGCCCGGCCGCGCAGCACGCCCCGGCTGCTCAGCGTCCAGTCACCGAGCGCACCCTCCTCGAGCCCGAGCGCCGCCTCGCGCAGTGCGCGCGGGCTCATGCCGCTGGCATAGAGCGCACCCACGACACTGCCGGCGCTGGTGCCCACGACCAGATCGGGACGCAGGCCCGCCTGCTCCAGCACCTCGATGACCCCGACATGCGCGAAGCCGCGCGCGGCGCCCCCGCCCAGGGCCAGGCCCAGGCGCGGCTTGCGCGGCGCCGGGGCGGCGGCGGTGCCCGCGACATTGCCGCCGGCCGCGGGCGACAGACCCGCGGCGGTCGTCGACCGGCCCGGCAGCAGGCCGCACGCCGGCAGCACGCCGCAGGCGAGGGGCAGGGCGACGAGCCAGCGACGTCGGGCGGATCGGTGAGCGGTGGTCACGGCTGTGGCGGTCGGTCGAGGGATCGGACAGGCGGGAAATTCGGCAGGCGTCGCGGCGAGAAGGCGCGGGGACGCGCCTTTTACGGCGCGTTCGGCGCGTACGGCGATTGTAGGCTGGCGCATCGCGGCCAGGGCGGCGGCAGGCATCTCCTTAATACAAACACTTCTCATTTGCGTCTGACTCGCAAGCCGGCTAGACTCGACCCTCGAACTTCACTCGCGGGCACCCAGGCCCCGGCTTGCCGAATCCCATGACTCCGACCCGTCTGCGCACGCGGTGCGCCGTCCTGTTCCGCTCGATCCGCACGCTGGCCGGGCTCCTCATCCTGAGCGCGCCCATGGCCTCGGCCCAGGCGCAGGCGCCGGTGCTCAACCTCTATTCGGCGCGCCACTACCAGACCGACGAGGCGCTCTACGCCAACTTCACGCGCCAGACCGGCATCCGCATCAACCGCATCGAGTCGGGCGATGAGGCGCTGCTCGAGCGCCTGCGCAGCGAGGGCCGCAACAGTCCCGCCGATGTGGTGCTGCTCGTCGATGCCGCCCGCCTCTGGAAGGCGCAGATCGAGGGCCTGTTCCAGCCCCTGCGCTCGGCCACCCTGCAGGCCCGCATCCCGGCGCATCTGCGCGGCAAGGATGACGGCCAGGGCAGCGAATGGTTCGCGGTCTCCACCCGGGCGCGGGTGATCATCCACAACCGGGCAAGCGTGCCGGCCGACTCGGTGCGCCGCTACGAGGACCTGGCCAACCCGCAACTCAAGGGCAAGCTGTGCACCCGCTCGGGCGCCCATCCCTACATGCTGTCGCTGATCGGCGCGATGTCGGAGCATCTAGGCGAGGCCGCCGCCGAGCAGTGGGCACGCGGCGTTGTCGCCAACTTCGCGCGCAGCCCGCGCGGCGGCGACACCGACCAGATCAAGGCCGTGGCCTCCGGCGAGTGCGGGGTGGCCCTGACCAACACCTATTACCTGGCCCGGCTGATGCGCTCCGACAAGCCGCAGGACCGGGAGATGATGGCGACCCTCGGCGTGATCATGCCCAATCAGGCCAGCTGGGGCACCCACATGAACGTCTCGGGAGGCGGCATCGCCCGCCATGCGCCGCACCGCGACGCGGCCGCGCGATTCCTGGAGTACCTGGCCTCCGACGAGGCGCAGCGCATGCTGGCCGACGGCAACAACGAATGGCCGGCCGTGCCCACGGTCTCGGTGAAGAACCCGGCGCTCGAAAGCCTGGGGAAGTTCCGGCAGGACACCCTGCCGGTGGCGCAGATCGGCCGCGCCCAGGTGAACGCGGCCCGCATCATCGACCGCGCGGGCTGGCGCTGAGGGAGGGCGGGCCCTCAGGCCTGGGCCGCGATCACCTTGATCTCGACCTTGTACTCGGGGCGCGCCAGCGCCGCCTGGACAGTGGCCCGCGGCGGGGTCTGACCCGGCACCACCCAGGCGTCCCAGACCGCGTTCATGGCGGGGAACTCGGCCATGGAGGTCACGAAGATCGTCACCTGGAGCAGGCGCGACTTGTCGCTGCCAGCCTCGGCGAGCAGGCGATCGATGGCCGCCAGCACCTGCCGGGTCTGGCCGGCCATGTCCTGGGAGGGATCCTCGGCCACCTGCCCGGCGAGGTAGACCACGCCCTGGTGGATGGCAACTTCGGAGAGGCGGGGACCGACATGCAGGCGCTGGATGGACATGGGGATTTCCGTCAGAAGGGCACGGAGGCGACGGGCCTCCGCAGAAAAAAGGGGGCGTCGGGCCCCCTGTAGAATCGCGGCATCTTATCAGGGAGCATCAGCGTGAAAGGCAAGACGGCACTGGTCACCGGATCCACCAGCGGCATCGGTCTGGGCATCGCCCAGGCCCTGGCCGAACGCGGCGCCCATCTCGTGCTCAATGGCTTCGGCGATGCCGACGAGATCGCGCGGCTGCGCGCCGCGCTGGCCGAGCGGCACGGCGTGACGGTGCGCTATGAAGCGGCAGACCTCTCCCGCCCGGCCGAGATCGAGGCGTTGTTCAGCCGCCTGCAGTCGGCCGGGGTGGGTGTGGACGTGCTGGTCAACAATGCCGGCATCCAGCATGTGGCGCCGGTGGAGCGCTTTCCCACCGAGCGCTGGGACGCGGTGATCGCGCTCAACCTCTCGGCGGCCTTCCACACCACGCGTTGCGCCCTGCCCGGCATGCGCGAGCGCGGCTGGGGGCGGATCATCAACATCGCGTCGGCGCACGGCCTGGTGGCGTCGGTGGAGAAAGCGGCCTATGTGGCGGCCAAGCACGGCATCATCGGCCTCACCAAGGTGGTGGCCCTCGAGACCGCCCGCAGCGCCATCACCGCCAATGCGATCTGCCCGGGCTGGGTCCTCACGCCGCTGGTCCAGAAGCAGATCGATGCCCGCGCCGCTCAGGCCGGCATCAGTGCCGACGAGGCCCGGGTGGCCCTGCTCTCCGAGAAGCAGCCCTCGGTGGATTTCGTCACGCCGGGCCAGATCGGCGAGATGGCGGCCTTCCTGTGCTCGGAGGCCGCCGCCCAGGTGCGCGGCGCGGCCTGGACCATCGATGGGGGCTGGACGGCGCAGTAGACCGGCCGTGCCTGCGGGCGGATCGTGCCACCCCGGCGAGTGGGCGTGGCCGTCGCGTCGGCAAGCGATGCATGCCCTCGAGGCTCAAGGACGATCAGGCTCAGGCTCGGGTTCGGCCGCCTCGGGCACGCCCATGCGCCAGTAGCGCGCGGGCTCGTGCCGGGCGAGCGCCAGGCGCGGCTCGTCGCCGGCCCGCAGCCGGATGCTGATCGCGCCGTCGCGGTCGGTGCGCAGCACGCCGATGCCCTGGTCACGATACCGCTTGAGCACCATGGGCGCCGGGTGGCCGAAGCGGTTGCGGTAGCCCACCTGGAAGATCGCCCAGCGCGGCGCCACGGCCTGCAGGAAAGCGGGCGTGGATGAGGTGCGGCTGCCGTGGTGGGGGGCGACCAGCACATCGGCCTGCAGCGCGGGCGAGCCATGCTGCGCCAGCATCCGGACCTCCTGCGCCGCCTCGATGTCGCCGGTGAGCAGCACGCTGCCGGCCGGCGAACGCACCCGCAACACGCAGCTGAGCGGGTTGGCGCCGGCGCGCGGACCGAGCGGCGGGTCGTCATCGGCCGGGTGCAGCCACTCGAAGCGGGTATCGCCCCACTGCCAGCCATCGCCGCGGCGGCAGCGCCGGTGCTGTGCCGCCGATCGCACCACCGGATGGGTGTCGGGCAGCGACGAGACCACGGCATCGACCGCCAGTTGCCGCAGCAGCGAGAGCGCGCCGCCGGCATGGTCGGTGTCGCGATGCGAGATCACCAGCATCTGCAGCCGGTCGATGCCGCGACCTCGCAGTGCCGGGCCGAGCACCCGCGCCCCGGCGTCGCTGTCGCTCGACCAGGCCGGGCCGGCGTCATAGAGCAGCCGGCCGGCGGATGTCTCGACCAGCACCGCCATGCCCTGGCCGACATCGAACGCGGTCAGCCAGAGTTCACCGGGCGCCGGCGCGCGCGCCGGCGTGAAGAGCAGCGGCAGCAGCGCGCCCGCGGCCCAGGCGCGCCCGGGAATCGGCCAGGGCGCGAGCAGCAGTGCGCAGGCCACGACCCCGAGCAGCAGCGCGAGCGGCTCGGGGGCCGGCACCACCACCGAGGCCCAGCCCCAGGCATCGCAGACCGCGAGCGCGGACAGCAGCGCCTCGGTGAACCAGGCCGCGGTCTGCAGCACCCAGCCACCGAGCGGCCCGGGCAAGAGGGCCAGCCCGCCACCGGCCAGCGCCAGCGGTGTGATCAGACCCGACACCAGGGGGATGGCGAAGGCATTGGCCAGCGGCCCGACCAGCGAGACCGAGGCGAAGAAGAGCGCGCCCAGCGGCAGCAGCGCGGCCGTGGCGGCCACCTGCGAGCGCCAGGCCTCGCCCAGCACCGCACGGACCCTCGCGCGCGCCCTGAGCTGCCAGGGACGGCGCAGCCAGCCCGGGCCAGCCGGACTCACGCCGCCGCCCGTGTCGGGCGAGGCAGGACACGGCGCGTGGGCCTGCGCCGACCCGAGACGCATGCGGCTGCCGTGCCAGATGATCGCGGCCACCGCCGCGAACGACAGCCAGAAGCCTGCGGCCATTGGCGCCCAGGGATCGAGCACGCAGACCACCGCGGCCGCGGTGCACAGCACATCACGGGCCCCGCGGGCGCGTCCGACCATCAGGGCGAACCCGGCCACAGCCAGCATCCAGCAGGTGCGCTGCGCGGGCAGCCCCCAGCCGGCGATGGCCGAATAGGCGAAGGCGCAGACCACCCCGCCCAACCAGGCGGCGTGCGGCTCGGCCAGCCAGGCCGCGGGAGGCGACGGGCCGCCGCGCCCCGGAATGCGCAGGCCACTGCGCCAGAGCCGCCGCACCGCCCAGATGCCCAGGCCG
>JBIKWU010000133.1:0-10368 GCA_044356115.1 Burkholderiaceae bacterium | reverse complement strand
CG
Source organism: Burkholderiaceae bacterium (assembly GCA_044356115.1). Taxonomy (GTDB): domain Bacteria; phylum Pseudomonadota; class Gammaproteobacteria; order Burkholderiales; family Burkholderiaceae_E; genus Quisquiliibacterium. The sequence continues at coordinate 10,366 of JBIKWU010000133.1, read as the reverse complement.
AACTCTCGGTGGCCGACTTCGCCATCGTGGGCTGGGCCTGGCGCCATGAGCGCCATCGGGTTGATCTGGCCGAGTTCCCGAACGTGAAGCGCTGGTACGAGACGATGATGGCCAGGCCTGGGGTCAAGCGCGGCTTCGAGGTGGCCCTGAGCTGAGCGCCCCGGCCGGCAGGCCGGGCTTGCTCAGAGGTCGCGCAGCGCAGCGGCGAGGTTGCGCCGGAAGGCCTCGACATCGCCGAGCGCCTGGGCGTCGAGCAGCGCGAGCTTCACGAGGAAGAGCTGGGCCTTTTCCGGGCCGGCGGCGTCGATCGCCTGGGCGAGCTCGTCGTAGACCTCCTCGAGCTCGGTGATGCTCAGTCCGGGTGGGGTTGGCATGGCGTTCACGCGCTTGTGGCCTCAGCGCGGCAAGGCCGTCTCGAGGGCCGAGCGCAGTCGCTGGCCATCCAGGGCGAGCCAGCGCGCGCAGAGGTGTTGATCGGGGCGCAGCAGGCAGGCGGTGCCTGGCGTGGTGGCGCCCCACCGAAGGCGACAGCGGCCTTCGGCATCGGCGAGCGTGAGGTCGGCACCGGGCACGGGTTGCGGCTCGCCGATCGCGATCACCCGGATCGGCACGCCGAGGGCGCGCTGCTCAGAGATCACCGCGAGCAGGTCGGGGGCGAGCGCGGGCCCGGGCCCGAAGAGCAGCAGATCGAAGCCACCGCCAAGGTGGTCGAGCAGGAATCCCTCGGGCCCCAGGGCCACATTGCGCGGCGGCGCGCCGTGGCCAGGGCCGTCGGCGAAGCGCGCGTCATCGTCGTGGGGGCTGTTGAGCATCGAGCCCGCATAGGCATGCGGCCTCGAGGTGCGCCAGTGGAAGAGCGGCCGCACGAAGTCCTGCGTGAGCGACAGCGACAGCACCGCGTCGCGCAGCAGCCTGAACCCGCCCGCCGGCGGCGTCATGAAGCGGGTGCTGCGACCGGCCTCGGCGATGATCTCGCGGGCAGCGCCCACCCGCTCTGCGCTGTAGCTGTCGAGCAGCCGGGCGCTGGCCAGACCGCGCAGCACGAAGGCGAGCTGCCAGCCCAGCGCCTGCGCGTCCTGGAACGCGGTGTTCGCGCCGCGCACGCCGAAGATGGGCAGCAGGTGCGCGGCGTCGCCCGCGAAGAGCACGCGACCGTGACGATAGTGGGGCAGGGTGAGCGTGCGCGCCGAATACACCGAGCTCCAGTCGAGCTCCCAGGGGGTGCCGCCGAACCCGATCATCGCGAGCTGCGCGTCGATGCGCGCGCGCAGCGCATCGGGCGCGAGCGCCTGCTCGGGGCTCTCGCCCTCGGGAAGCTGGTAGTCGATGCGCCAGATGCCCAGCGGCTCGCGGTGCATGAGGATGGTGTTGCCGCAGTTCCAGTCCGGGTCGAACCAGGCGCGTCGCTCGGTGCTCAGCGGCAGGTCGATGCGGATGTCGGCGATCACGAAGAGGCCCTCGTAGGAGGCGCCTTCCATGCTCAGGCCGAGCTGCGAGCGGATGCCCGAGCGCCCGCCGTCGGCCGCGACCAGCCACTGCGCCTCCAGGGTGTAGGGACCCTCCGGCGTGTCGACCTCGACCCTGACCCGATCAGGATGCGGCTCGACGCGCGCGACCCGATTGCCCCAGCGCAGCTCGACCCGTCCGCTCGCCGCGCAGGCCTCGAGCAGGTACTCCTCGAGGAACTGCTGCTGCAGGTTGGTCATCGGGAAGAAGCGCTCGTCGTCGTCGTGCGGCGCCTCCATCCGGAACACCGGCTGGTTGCGATAGAAGGAGGTGCCGTAGCGCCAGGGCAGGCCCGCGGCCGTGACGCGATCGGCCACGCCCACCTGCTGCAGGATCTCCATCGTGCGGCGCGTGAAGACGATGGCGCGGCTGCCCTCGGACACCTGCCGCTCGGCATTGAGCACGACACTGCGCACGCCATGGCGCGCAAGTTCCAGCGCGGTGACCAGCCCGGCCGGACCGGCTCCGGCGATGACGACCGGATGCCGCGCCTGCTGGCCGTGGCGCGAGGCAAGCCAGGGCTCGTGGACCCGATAGGGGTAGTAGAGCGAGGCGCGGGGCTGGTCGAGCGGCTGGTGCATCCCGACCCGGCGTCAGTGGCCTTCCGGCGCGCGCGCCTGGGCGAGCCGCAGCCGGGCGCGATCAATCCAGGTGGCCATCGCGTCATGCAGCTCGGTGAGGCTGAAGGAGCAGCTCTCCTCGCCGAAGAGGGCTGCCGACTGCAGGCGCTGCTCGATGCCGTCGAGCACCGGACCGAAGGCCGGGGGCAGCGCGGGCAGCAGCCCGCGGGCCTGCGGCAGGGCGGCGATCAGCGCCCGGGGGTCGGCCTGCGTGCGCGCCTGCGCGAGCGCGCCGGCGAGCGTGTCGAGAACTGCCTGCTGCATGGCGCGGGCCTCAGGCCGGCTGACGCAGCAGCCCGAGCAGCTGCGCGAAGACCTTGGGCGTGCCGGCCACCACCTCTTCGCCGAAGAGGTGGTCGCCCTCGCCGGTGAAGTCGCCGATCAGCCCGCCCGCCTCGGTGACCAGCAGGCTGCCCGCGGCCACGTCCCAGGGCGCCAGGCCCAGCTCGAAGAAGCCGTCATAGCGGCCGGCCGCCACATAGGCCAGATCGAGCGCGGCGGCGCCCGGCCGACGCAGGCCCGCGGCCTTCTGCATCACCGCCTTGAGCATGACCATGTAGCGGTCGATGTCGTCGATGCGCCGGAACGGAAAGCCGGTGCCGATGAGCGATTCCTCCAGCCGCGCGCGGCTGGCCACGCGGATGCGCCGGTCATTGAGGAAGGCGCCGCGGCCGCGGGTGGCGGTGAACAGCTCGTCGCGGTTGGGGTCGTAGACCAGGCCCTGGGTGACCACGCCCTTTTCCATGAGCGCGATCGAGATGCAGTACTGCGGCATCCCGTGGATGAAATTGGTGGTGCCGTCCAGAGGGTCGATGATCCAGACGAAGTCGGCGTCGCGCGCGTGTTCGGCGGCGCCCTTGCCCGGGGTGTGCCCGGACTCCTCTGCTAAGATCGAATGGCCCGGATAGGCGGTGAGCAGGGTGTCGATGATCGCCTGCTCCGAGGCATGATCCACCTCGGTGACGAAGTCGTTTCGCTGCTTGCGGGCGATCTTCACCTGATCCAGATCCAGGCTTGCCCGGTTGATGATCCGGCCTGCGCGGCGCGCGGCCCGGACCGCGACGTTGAGCATCGGGTGCATGTCGGATCCCGTAAAACCGTCCATTCTAAGGTATCGCGCTGGACTCTCTGCATCGCACCGGGCCGGATCTGCTCGACAGGGTCAGCGTGGTGCTGGTCTCGCCCAGCCACGGCGGCAATGTCGGGGCGGCCGCGCGGGCCATGCGGGTGATGGGCCTGCGCCGGCTGGTGCTGGTCTCGCCGCGCTTTGCCGGCATCGCCGCGCACCCCGAGGCCATCGCCTTCGCCAGTGGCGCCACCGATGTGCTCGCCCAGGCCCGTGAGCTTGGCTCGCTCGACGAGGCCCTGGCTGACGTGCACCTCGCGGTGGCGGTCAGCGCCGACACCCGCGAGTTCAGCGCCGCCCCGGTGCCGCCCTGGCAGGCCTGCGCGCAGGTGCTCGATGAGCTGCGCGCCGATGCCGCGCTGCGGGTCGCGCTGGTCTTCGGCACCGAGCGCACCGGCCTGTCCATCGCGCAGGTGCAGCGCTGCGCGCTGGTCACCGCCATCCCGGGCGAGGCCGACTACCACTCGCTCAATCTCGCCCAGGCGGTGCAGGTGATCTGCTGGGAGCTGCGCCGCACGCTGCTCTCGCACGAGCCGGCCCCGGTCGCCCTCGAGCCCGATGCCGGGCCGCCGGCCACGCAGGCCCAGCTCGAGGGCTTTCACGCGCACTTCGAGCAGGCGCTGGTGGCCGTGGGCTTCCTCGACCCCGCCGCGCCCAAGAAGCTGCTGCCGCGCCTGCGGCGGCTGTTCGCGCGGGCGCGGCCGCGCGCCGAGGAGGTCGACCTGCTGCGCGGCCTGTGCAAGCAGATGCTGCTGGCCGCGCAGGGCCGCCTGCCCGGGCGCGCGCCGCCGGCGCAGGGCCCGCAGCCCGAGGCAGGGCGCGATGCCTGAACGCCCCCGCGCCTCTGCCGCGGCCGGCCTGCCGGCCTCGCTGATGCGTGGCGGCGCGCGCAAGGCGCTCTTTCTGCCCGGCCGCGAGCTGCCCTCGCGCAGCGCCGAGCGTGACGCCCTCATCGCGCGCCTGCTCGGCTGCCCGGACCCCGGCGGTCTGCAGCTCGATGGCGTGGGCGGCGGTAGCGCCGACACCAGCCGCGTGGTGGTGGTGAGCCCGTCGCTGCGCGACGAGTGCGACATCGACGCGCAGTTCGGCACGGTCGATCCGCGCACCGGCCGCATCGACTGGACCACCGGCGACAGCGATCTCGTGGCCGCCGCCGGCCTGTTCGCGCTCCTTGAAGGCCTGCATCCCTGCGCCGAGGGCGTCACCCGGGTGCGCATCTGGCATGCCGGCGTGCGCGCGCGGGTCGATGCCCTGGTGCCGGTGCGCGATGGCCAGGTGCTGCAGGGCGGGGTCTTCACCGAAGACGGCGTACCCTTTGCCGGCGTGGAGATCCGGCTGGAGTTTCTCGATCCCACCGATGGCGGTCGAGGTGGCCCCCTGCTGCCCTCGGGCCAGGCGCTCGAACCGCTCGCGGTGCCGGGCCTGGGCAGCGTGGCGCTCACGCTGCTGGGCGGCGGCTGGCCCGCGGTGCTGGTGCGCGCCGACCGGCTCGGGCTCACGGGGCGCGAGACCCTGGCGCAACTCGAGCGCGATCGTCGCCTGCGCGGCCGATGCCAGGCGGTGCTGGCCGCTGCCGCCAGCCGCTTTGCCGAGACCGGCAGCGTGGGGGCGCAGTCATTGCTCTTCGCGTCGGTCGATCCGGCGGCGGCGGGCGGGGGCGAGCCGCCCCTCATCTGGGTGGCCCCGCCAGCCCCCTATCGGGCGAGCGGCGGCGCCGCGGTCGAGGCCGCCGAGATCGACCTGCTCGCGCGCGCCTGGGTCGATGGCCGCGTGCAGCCGGGCCTGTCGCTCTCGGCTGCGGTGGCCGTGGCCATTGCCGCGGCGCTGCCCGGCAGCGTGGTCCATGGCGCGGCCCGAACCCTGCCGGGCGTGCCCACCCGCATCGGCGCACCGGGCGGCCCGCTCGCGGTGGGCGCTGATCTGCAGGCCACGGGCGCGCAGTGGCGCCTCGAGAAGGTGGCGCTCTCGCACGGGGCGCGTCGGCTCATGAGCGGGCGCGTGTTCGGCGCCCTGGGCTGAGCCGGCCACGCTGTCTGCCGCACCGTCTGCCGGGCCGTCCAGACCGCAGGCCAGCCCTGACCCGCCCGTGCTCAGCGCGCTTTGCGGGCCGGGCTTAGAATCCGGGTCCCGTCGGCGCCGGCCCCTGGCTGCCTGCCGTCACGCCCAGGAGACTGCCTTGTTCTTCGACCGGCTGCGCGAGGACATCGCCACTGTCATGGAAAAAGACCCGGCCGCGCGCTCGCGGCTGGAGGTGCTGCTCTGCTATCCCGGGGTGCACGCGCTCTTCATCCATCGCATCGCCCACGGCTTCTGGCGTTCCGGCCTGGTGCTGCCGGCGCGCTGGCTCAGTCATCTGGCGCGCTTTCTCACCGGCATCGAGATGCACCCTGGCGCCAGCGTGGGCCGGCGCGTGTTCATCGACCACGGCATGGGCGTGGTGGTGGGCGAGACCGCGGTCATCGGCGATGACTGCACCATCTACCAGGGCGTCACCCTGGGCGGCACGGCGCTCAATCGCGCCAAGCGCCATCCCACCCTGGGCCGTGGCGTGGTGGTGGGCGCGGGCGCCAAGGTGCTGGGCCCCTTCACGGTGGGCGATGGCGCGCGCATCGGCTCCAACTCCGTGGTCATCAAGGAAGTGCCCGCCGGCGCCACCGCCGTGGGCACGCCGGCGCGCATCATCCTCGAGGAAGACGACAAGCGCCGCGAGGAGAACGCCGCGCGCATGGGCTTCTCGGCCTACGCCATCACCCGCAGCGCGGGCGACGATCCGCTGGGCATGGCGCTGAACCGCCTCATCGACCACGTGGCCGAGCAGGATCGCCGCATCGAGGCCCTGCAGGCCGCGCTCGATGAGCGCATCGAGGCCTCGCACGGGCGCTGAGGCGGCGCCGCGTATTGCGCCTCACGCGGCGCCTCGCGCGGCGCTGACACCGCGCCGCCAGCCCCGCTTTCAGCTCCGCCTCACACCCCGCCCAGCGCAGCCACTGACGGGACCGGCGCAGGCCACGGCCCCACCGGGCAGATCATCCCCTCACGCGCCAGCAGCATGCCGCCGCGGGCCTGCGCGGCATCCCAGTCGGGCAGCACCCAGCGCTGCGCGGGTTCGCCGTTGACGCGCAGCCGGTGATGCGCCGGCCGATGGGTGTGGCCATGGATCAGCACGCGGCAGCCCGATGAGGCGAGCAGGGCCGACACCGCCTCGGCGCTGACATCCATGATGGCTTCCTCGCGGATCTGCTTGGCCTGCTCGCTCTGCGCGCGCATGGCGCGGGCGACCGCCTGACGCTCGGCGAGAGGCCGCGCCAGGAACGCCGCCTGCCAGGCGTCCGAGCGCGCCTGGGCGCGAAAGGCCTGGTACTCGGTGTCGGCGGTGCACAGCGCATCGCCGTGGGCGAGCAGCGCGGGCACGCCGTGCAGGTGGATGGGGCAGGGGTCGGGCAGCAGTTGCGTGCCGGTGGCCTCGCACCAGCCCGGCCGCGCCGGTGCCTGCAGCAGGAAGTCGCGGTTGCCGCGCATCACGCCCACGACCACGCCGCGCTGCGCGAGCGCGGCCAGTGCGCGAATGAAGCCGGCCTCGATGCCCTCGGGCGCAAGGCCGGCGATCTGGTCATCGCCCACCCAGGCATCGAAGGCGTCGCCCAGCACGAAGACATGGCTCACCGCGCGAGACTCGCGCAGGAAGGCCTCGAGAAAGAACTGGCCGGTGCGCGGCTGCGCATCGGCCAGGTGCATGTCGGAGACGAAGAGCGCCGCCTGATCGCGGCGCACGCTCAGCATGGGCGCATCAGCATGGGCTGATTACTGGCCTGCCACCACCGCGGCCGACTCGATGGTGATCGGCTCGGCCGGCACGTCGCCGAAGGGGCCCTTGCGGGTGGTGGGCACCGCGCGAATGCGGTCGACCACCTCCATGCCCTTGACCACCTTGCCGAACACCGCGTAGCCATGACCATCGGGCTGCGGGTGGTTCAGGCCGGCGTTGTCCACCACGTTGATGAAGAACTGCGCGGTGGCCGAGTTGGGATCACCGGTGCGGGCCATGGCCAGCCAGCCGCGGTCATTCTTCAGCCCGTTCTGCGATTCGAGCGGGATGGGCCCGCGGGTCTTCTTCTGGCCGAAGCCGGGCGCGTTCTTGTAGAAGTCGGCGGTGAAGCCGCCGCCCTGGATCATGAAGCTGCCGATGACGCGGTGGAACACCGTGCCGGCGTAGTGGCCGTCACGCACGTACTGCAGGAAGTTCTCCACGCTGCGCGGCGCCTTGTCCGGATAGAGCTCGAGCACGATCTCGCCCATGGAGGTCTTGAGCGACACCTGGGGGTTGGCCGCGACCGCGTCCTCGGTCATGGACAGCGCGACCAGCAGGGCGCCGATCAGGGGCAGTTTCTTGAGCATGAATCTCTCCGTCAGGGTTGGGTGGGCTTCGTGGGGGGAGTGATGCGGCGGATGAGCTCGCGGGCGAGCGCGAGCTTCTCACGGCTGGCCTTGCCGGCCGGGTCGAGCTGCCCCGCGCGGGCCCAGGCGCGCTCGGCCATGCGCAGGTAGACATCGCCCAGGTTCTCCTGGGCCAGCGCGTAGCCGGGCAGGGCGCGCACGGCGTTCTCGAGCGCGACCTTGGCCCGCTCGAGGTCACCACGCGCGGCAAGCAGCACGGCAAGGTTGTTGTGCGGTTCGGGCAGTTCAGGGAAGTCTTGCGTGAGCTGCTCGAAGACCGCGATCGCATCCTCGGCCCGGCCGCCCTCGGAGAGCAGCACGCCGTAGAGGAAGCGCAGTTGCGGGTTTCGCGGATGCTCGCGCAGCGCGGCATCGAGCAGGGCCAGTGCGCCCGTGCGATTGCCTTCGCGGATGAGGCGCTCGGTCTGTTCCAGCGCCGTGACTGCCGAGCGCGGGTCGCTGAAGCCGGCCGAGCCGGTGGGCGCGGCCGCCGGACGCACGCCCGGGGTGGGCTGCACCGACAGGCCCGGCAGCGATGCCCCCGGGCCGCCGGGCTGCGCGCGCGCGGTGCCTAACAGCGCCCCGAGCAGCATCAGCAGGGCCGCCGCCTGGCAGGCCGATCGGCCTGAGAGCAAGGACTGGCGCGGGTCTCGAGGCCAACCCCCCGATGCTATACTCGGACGCATCCCGTCATTCTAGCAACCGAGCCCTGCGCCCCTGCGCCGGGGCGGGTTCCGCCTGCATGCTGCGCATCCACAACACCCTCACCCGCCGCAAGGAAGACTTCATTCCCGCGGAGCCCGGCCAGGTGCGGATGTACGTCTGCGGCATGACCGTCTATGACTACTGCCACGTGGGCCATGCCCGCATGCTGGTGGCCTTTGATGTCGTGCAGCGCTGGCTGCGCGCCAGCGGCTACCGCGTCACCTACGTGCGCAACATCACCGACATCGACGACAAGATCATCCGTCGCGCGGTCGAGAACAACGAGCCCATTTCGGCGGTCACCAACCGCTTCATCGCGGCCATGCATGAAGACACCGATGCGCTCGGTGTGCAGCGGCCCGAGCACGAGCCGCGGGCCACCCAGTACGTGCCGCAGATGCTGGGCATCATCGATCTGCTCGAGCGCAACGGCTACGCGTACCGGGCCACCGATGGCGACGTCAACTACTCGGTGCGCCGCTTTGACGGCTACGGGCGGCTCTCGGGCAAGTCGCTCGATGACCTTCGCGCCGGCGAGCGGGTGTCGGTCGATGACGCCAAGCACGATCCGCTTGACTTCGTGCTCTGGAAATCAGCCCGCGCTGAAGAGCCTGATGACGTGAAGTGGCCCTCGGCCTACGGCCCCGGGCGGCCGGGCTGGCACATCGAGTGCTCGGCCATGTCCACCGCCCTGCTGGGCAACACCATCGACATCCATGGCGGCGGCGCCGATCTCCAGTTCCCACACCATGAGAACGAGATCGCGCAGAGCGAGGGCGCGCATGGCGGGCAGTTCGTGCGCTACTGGATCCACAACGGCTTCGTGCGGGTCGATGACGAGAAGATGTCCAAGTCCCTGGGCAACTTCTTCACCATCCGTGATGTGCTGCAGCGCTTCGATCCCGAAGTGGTGCGCCTGTTCATCGTGCGCGCGCACTACCGCAGCCCCATCAACTACTCCAATGCCCACCTCGAAGACGCGCGCGCCTCGCTGCTGCGGCTCTACAACGCGCTGTCTGATGAGGCCGCCGGCCCCGCGGATGCCTCGGTGATCGACTGGTCATTGCCCTGGGCTGCGCGCTTTCGCGAGGCCATGGACGACGACTTCAACACCCCAGAGGCCATGGCCGCGCTCTTTGACCTGGCCGCCGAGCTCAACCGCACCCGCAGCGCCGCCATCGAGGTGCAGCTGCGCGCGCTGGCCGGCGTGCTGGGGCTGCTGCAGCGCCCGCTCGCCGAGGTGCGGCGCAGTGGCCTGCAGGGCCGGGCCGCAGCCGCGCAGGCCGGGCTCGATGACGCCGCCATCCAGGCGCGCATCGTGGCGCGCGCGCAGGCCAAGAAGGCCCGAGACTTCGCCACCGCTGATGGCATCCGGGCCGAGCTCCTGCAGCAGGGCGTGGTGCTTGAAGACACCGCCGCAGGAACCACCTGGCGCCGTGCCTGACGCCGCGGCAGCGCCCGTGGGCGATCAGGCCTCAGGTGTCCCGTTCTGGGATCAGGCCCGGCGCTCGCTGCTGCGCCGAGACCCCGTGCTCGCCGGCATCATCCGCGCCTGCGGCCCCGCGCGGCTGCAGCCCCGGGATGACCCCTTTCTCACGCTGGCCCGCTCGGTGGTGGGCCAGCAGATCTCGGTGGCCGCGGCCCAGACCATCTGGAACCGCTTCGAGGCCGCCTGCGGCACCGTGCACCCCGAGCGGGTGGGCCGGCTTCGCGTCAGCACGCTCACGCGCTGCGGCCTGTCGGGGCGCAAGGTGGAATATCTTCGCGACCTCGCCGGGCGGTTTCGCCGCGGCGAGATCGATCCGTCGCGCTGGCAGTCTATGGACGATGAATCGGTCATTGCCGAGCTCACCGAAGTGCGCGGAATCGGTCGCTGGACAGCCGAGATGTTTCTGATCTTTAATCTGCAGCGCCCCGATGTCCTGCCGCTCGATGACATCGGTCTGCTGCGGGCGGTGGCCCTGCATTACCCGCC
>JBIKWU010000380.1:0-2887 GCA_044356115.1 Burkholderiaceae bacterium | reverse complement strand
CCGGCCGGTCATGGACATCATCTCGGTGCCGCCGGCGATGACCAGGTCTTCCATGCCCGACATGATGGTGGCGGCGGCGAGGTTGACCGAGGTGATGCCCGACCCGCAGAAGCGATCGAGCGTCACGCCGCTGGAGCGGATGTCGTAGCCGGCGTCGAGCGCGGCCATGCGGCCGAGGTCACCACCCTGGCCACCGCGCTGCGCGCTGGTGCCCCAGATGATGTCGTCGACCTCGGCGGTGTTGATCTGGTTGCGCTCGGCCAGCGCCTTGAGCACCGCGGCGGCGAGGTGCTGCGGGTGCATCTCGGCGAGCGCACCCTTGCCGAGTTTGCCGATGCCGCGCGGCGTGCGGCAGGCGTCGATGATGAGGGCTTCGGACATGGTCGGGGTTCCCTGGGAGTGGAGGATCAGCCTTCGATGGTAGCAGCGGCGCCGGGGTGCGCCGGGCAACGGGCGCCGGATTCGGCACAGCCGCAGGCGCCCCCTCCCGGGCGGGCACTCGGACCGGTTTGCTAGACTCGAACACCATGTGGCCCCGTCACCGCCGATCAGTCGCCGCCTTCGCGGCCATCGCGCTGCTGCTGGCCGCGCTGCTGCCGGCGCTGTCGGCCGGGTGGGCGGCGGTGCGCACCGCGCAATCGCCCTGGCTGGTGATCTGCTCGGTGCACAACCCGCTGTCGTCGGTGGCCAGCCGACTCGACGCCCTCGCCGATGGCGGCACCGACAACGGCGAGGTGCGCTGCCCCTTGTGCGCCGGGCCCGGCGGTCTTCCGGCCCTGCCGGCGCAGGTCCGGGCGGCCGCTGTCCTGAATGGTCTGAGTCAACCTCTCCCGCAGCGCTTCCTGCGCTCGACGCGGCCCCTCTTCATCTGGGCTGCCGTCCGATCCCGAGGCCCGCCCACCCAGTCCTGATCGACCGCGTCCGCGGCGCTCGTGCGCCTGCGGCGTGAACCATGTGCCAGCGTCGACCGCTCCAGCGGCGGGCTGGCCCCAGGCGCGCGGGCCTCAATGGTCCGCGACGCCGCATCTCGATCGGATCGACACCATGACACGCCTTCACTTTGCCGGGCGACACGCGCTCGGCCTGCTCATTGCCATCGGGCTGCCCGCAGCCTCGGCGGCCCAGACAGGTAGCGCCGCCCCCTTCATCGACCCCAGCGACGAACGTCTGCCGGCCGTCACCGTCACCGGCACGCGCGAGCCTCAGCCGCTCGCCGAGACGCCCGCCGCGGTGGGCGTGATCGGACCGCGCGCGGTCCGTCAGGCTGCCCCCACCCACCCCCAGCAACTGCTTGGCCAGGTGCCCGGGGTGGCGATCGCGGTGACCAACGGCGAAGGCCACAGCAGCGCCATCCGCCAGCCCTTCACCACCGCGCCGCTCTACCTCTTTCTGGAGGACGGTCTGCCGATCCGCGCCACCGGCTTCTTCAACCACAACGCGCTCTACGAGCTGAACCTGCCGATGGCGGGCACGGTGGAGGTGGTGCGCGGACCGGGCACCGCCCTTTACGGGTCCGATGCCATTGGCGGCATCGTCAACCTCCTCACCCGGGCGCCGGGCGAACGCGCCGGCGCGGCGCTCCATGCGGAGGCGGGCAGCTTCGGCTGGCAACGCCTCATGCTGGAGGGCGACAGCGGCGCAGGCAGGCTCGGCGCCTTGCGGGCCGACCTGAACCTCACCCGCACCGATGGCTGGCGGGAGCGCACCGGCTACGAGCGGCAGTCGGGCAATCTGCGCTGGGACGGCAGCACCGCCTCGGGCGCGCGGCTGCGCACCGTGCTCTCGTTCTCGCGCATCGACCAGCAGACCGGCGCCAACGCGCCGCTGGTGCTGGCCGACTATCGCGACAACCCCACCCGCAACAACTTCCCGATCGCCTTTCGCACCGTGGACGCGCTGCGGCTCTCGAGCACCCTGGAGCAGCCCCTGGCCGGGGGGCAGCTCAGCCTCACGCCCTACCTGCGCGACAACGGCATGGACCTGCTCGCCTCGTTCGCGCTGAGCTCGGACCCCACGCTGTCGCAATCGGCGAACCGTTCCTACGGGCTCGCCGCCAGGTGGCGGCGCGACGTCGAGGGGGCCTGGCGCGCCCGGCTGATCGGCGGGCTTGATCTGGAGCACAGCCCGGGCTCGCGGGTGGAAGACCGGCTCACCGTCACCGCGACCGGCAGCGGCGCGAGCCGCATCTACACCGACTACCGCATCAGCACGCGGGTATTCGACTATGCGGTGAGCTACCAGGCGGTGTCGCCGTACCTGCACATCGAGTTCTCGCCGATGCCGCAGGTGCGGGTGAGCGCGGGCCTGCGCCACGACCGCCTGAGCTACAGAAACGACAACCACCTCGGCCCCGCGCCAGTGAAAGATGCCGCCAGTGCGAACTGGTACGGGCAGGTGGGCAACACCGCAGTGAGCTACGAGCGCCTCAGCCCCAAGCTCGGCGCCACCTGGGCGATCGCGCCGCAGGCCAGCGCGTGGGCGTCCTACACCACCGGCTTTCGCGCGCCCTCCGAGAGCCAGCTCTTTCGCCCCGCGGTGGCGAGCAGCGCTACCGATGCCGCGAATCGCGCGCGGCTGTCCCTCGCGCTCAAGCCGATCCAGGCCGAGCAGTTCGAGCTCGGCCTGCGCGGGCGCATCGGCAGCCTGGAGGGCTCGCTCGCCCTCTATGACCTGATCAAGCGTGATGATCTGGTCAGCCAGCGCGACCTTGCCACCAACCTCTCGGTGCCGGTCAATGCCGGCAAGACGCGGCACCAGGGCGTGGAGCTCGGACTGGCCGGACGCGTCACCCCGACGCTGCGGGTTGACGGCGCCTTCTCGGTGGCGCGCCACCGCTATGTGGACTGGGTCACCGCCACGGCCGACTTCAGCGGCAAGGAGATGGAGG
>JBIKWU010000007.1:0-32375 GCA_044356115.1 Burkholderiaceae bacterium | reverse complement strand
GCCTGATCGGCGGCATGCTCGCCTGGTACCAGGGCTCGGTGCGGGTGGTGGCGGTCGAGTCCGAGGGCTGCCCCACGCTGCACCGCGCGCTGGCCACCGGCGCGCCGGTGGCCGTGCCGGTGTCGGGCGTGGCGGCCGATTCCCTCGGCGCGCGGCAGGTGGGCGCCCTGATGTTCCCGCTCGCGCAGCGCCATCTCGCCGCCTCGGTGCTGGTGACCGACGCCGCCATCGTGCAGGCGCAGCGCGCGCTCTGGGCCGCCGCCCGGGTGGCCGCCGAGCCGGGCGGCGCCACCGCCCTGGCGGCGCTGCTCTCGGGCGCCTACCGGCCCGCGCCCGGCGAACGGGTGGGCGTGCTGGTGTGCGGCGCCAATGTCGATCCGGCCACGCTGGTCGCGCCGCCGCAGCCCGAGGCCGGCCGATGAGCGCCGCACCCCGCCTGCTCGCGGTGTGCGCCGGCCGCGCCGCGCCCCTGCTCGCCCGCGACGGCGGCGATCGGCCCAGGCAGGTGATGAGCGCGATCGGCAAGCAGGCGCTGAGCACCCTGGCGCAGCCCGACCCGGTAGCGGTGGGCCCGCTCGGCGTGGCCGGCGACGAGCAGGTCGACCTCAGCGTGCACGGCGGCCCCGACAAGGCGGTCTACCTCTACCCCTCGGAGCACTACGCCTTCTGGCAGACGGTGCGCGGGCAGGCCGGGCGCACCGAGCCGCTGCAGCCGGGCGCCCTGGGCGAGAACCTGCTGGTCAGCGGCCTGCTCGAGCCCGCGCTCTGGATCGGCGACACGCTGCGCATCGGCGAGGTACTGCTGCGGGTGGAGTCGCCGCGCTCGCCCTGCTTCAAGTTCGACATCCGCATGGGCTTCAGCTGGGCCTCGAAGATGATGGTGCAGAGCGGCTTCACCGGCGCCTACTGCGCCGTCGTTCATCCGGGCAGACTCGCCGCCGGTGCCCCGATCGATGTGCTGCCGGGCGATCGTGTGGTCACCATCGAACAAAGCCACCGCTTGCGACACGGCAAGCGCCAATCGTCGCTGTTCTGAGGTAGAGTCTTTTCATGTCCGAGCTCAGTCCCGCCCAGCGCACCGCCGGCACCGCCCGCTTCCTGCTCGCTGCCGGTTCGCTGTTCGCCGCCGAGGCCATCTGGCGCGACTCCGTCGGCCGCACCCTCATGGCCACGCTGCTCATCCTGTTCGGCGGCGGCCTGCTCTACGTGGCCAAGCGGTCAGACTGACCCCTCCGCCGCGGCGCCCCCGCACGGCGCCTCTGCCATGACCGACTTCGAAGCCCTGCGCGCCGACAGCTTTCCGGTCGACGCAGAGCTTCTGGACGCTGGCTGCACCGGCCCCGAACTCGCGCACCTGGCGCAGGTGCACCTGCGCAGCCCGCGGGCCCTGGTCTGGCGCCATCCCTCCTCGGAGTGGCGGCTGCTGGTGCTGCTGCCGCCCACCGCGTCGCGGCTCTCGCTCATGGCCAATCCCATCTTCGCGCAGCTGGTGCGGGCCTGGGGCCTGAACGCGCGCTTCGTCGGCGTCGACCGCGACGGCCTGGTGCACGACTTCCGCTCGCTGCTCTCGGACGCCACCCTCAAGCGGCTGGTCGACGCGCTCGGCGCCGACCTCGGCCCCGGCCTCGATGGCGATCGGCTGCTCGACACCCTGTTCGCCAGCCTGGCCGAGGAGATGCTCACGGTGCTGGCGCAGCGCCGCGACGACTGGCGACGCCACCTCGACACCGAGCACCGGCTGGAGCCTCAGGCGCCGGCCAGCCTGTTTGACCGCGAGGCCCGCAGCCCCGACTTCCTGGCCGGCCTGCGCGCCGCGCTGCGCGACCGCATCATCGACATCGCCTTCTACGGCCGGGTGCTGCGCGCCACCGACCTGCGCGAGCAGGCGGTCGAGCAGCGCGTGGCGGCCATGGTCGAGGCCACGCTCGAGCCAATGGTGCTGGCGCGGGTCGCCGACACCGGCGCCGGCCGGCACCTGGGCTGCTACAACTGGCTGATGCTCGACCCCCGCCATGCCGCCGCGCGCACGCATGTGCTGGCCCGCCTGCCCGGGCTGGCGGCCTTCCTCGCGCACAGCCTGGTGCCGCTCGATGCCGCGCCCGAGGGCGGGCTGGGCCAGGGCTTCGACCTGCGCAGCCTGGCCACCCGCACCGCCGGCGCCCATGCCCAGC
The DNA here is from genome assembly GCA_044356115.1 of Burkholderiaceae bacterium. Lineage (GTDB taxonomy): Bacteria > Pseudomonadota > Gammaproteobacteria > Burkholderiales > Burkholderiaceae_E > Quisquiliibacterium. The sequence continues at coordinate 30,204 of JBIKWU010000007.1, read as the reverse complement.
ACTGGGCCGGGGTGCTGCGCCGGGCCATCGACGCCGGCCAGGATCGCGCGGTCATCGAAGCCCTGGCCCAGCGCTTCAGCGTGCCCGAGAACCTGCTGCGCCGCCTGTGGCGCGAGCAGCCCGCGGGCTTCGGTCAGCCCCCGGCCTGGCAGGTGGGGCCGGCGTTGCGTCAGCTCGCGCTGGCCGGCGAGCGCGGCTGGCCGGCCAGCGCCGAGCAGTGGCAGGCGCTGCTTGCCCGCGCGGTGCCGCTGGAGGCGGTCTGAGCGCCCCCGCGCACCCCGTGCCAGGCCAGCCTGTCAGCCTCGCCGATCTGCCAGCGCGGATCTGGCAGGCGCTGGTCGCGGGCAGCCGCGATCCTGCGCACGGCTTCCACTGGCCGGTGCTGGCCAGCCTGCGGCCCGACGGCGCCCCTGACGCCCGCACCGTGGTGCTTCGGCTGGCCGAGCCCGCCGAGCGCGCCGTGCAGATCCACAGCCACCGGCGCGCCGGCAAGATCGGCCAGCTGCAGGCCCGGCCGCAGGTCTGCCTGGTCTTCCATGACCCGGCCTCGCGCACCCAGGTGCGGGCCCACGGCGAGGCCACGGTGCATGCGCAGGACGCGCTCAGCGCGCAGGCCTGGGAGGGCCTGACCGCGCACAGCCGCGGGCTCTATCAGGGGGCCGACGATTTCGCGGTGCTGCGGGTGGTGGTGGCCGAGCTCGACTGGCTGCTGCTCGACCCGGCCGGGCACCGCCGGGCGGGCCTGCGCTGGTCGGCCGGTGTCTGGCAGGGCGGCTGGCTGGCGCCCTGAGGTCGCCAGGGTCAGGCGCGGCGCGGGCAGGCGCGCCCGGGGCCGGGCGCCACCCGCGGCCAAGGCCCGGTCAGCGCGGCGTGAACACCAGGGGCAGGCTGGAGGGGCCCATCGTGAAGGTGAAGTGCTCCTCGATGCGCGCGGCGGGGTCCAGGGCCAGTCGGAAGTTGCCCAGCGCCATCGCCACCACCATCTTGATCTCCACCATGGCCAGATAGCGGCCCGGGCAGTAGCGCGGCCCGCCGCCGAAGGGGAAGATCGCGCGGCGCGGATCGTCGGCGCCTTCAGACTGATCGCCCAGCCAGCGCTCGGGCCGGAAGCTGAGCGGGTCCTCGAAGCGGGCGGAGTCCAGGGCGGTGGGGCGGCTGAGCATGATCAGGGTCTGGCCGGCCGGGATCCGCAGCCCGGCCAGATCCACCGCCACCCGCGCGGTGGCGCCGTTCTGCGGCGCGATCGGCCGCAGCCGCATCGACTCGACCGCGGCCGCCTCCAGCCAGGGCAGCTGGGCAAGCCGCCCGAACTCCGGCACCAGCTCGGCGCCGGCCAGCACCGCGTCGGTCTCCTCACGCACCCGCGCGGCCGGGCCGGGCGTGTCGGCCAGCAGCATCAGCAGCCAGGCCATGGCGTTGGCGGTGGTGTCCTCGCCGGCGAACAGCATGGTGGCGACATTGCCGCGCACATCGTCGTCGGTGAACTCCGAGCCGGGCTCGTCGCGTGCCACCAGCAGCGCCTCGAGGATGTTGCCGGGCCGCACCGCGAGCGCGGGGTCGGCGGCCATGCGGGCACGGGCCTGCGCGATCAGGTCATCGACCGTGCGGTTGAGCCGGGCCACCGCGGCGTCGGCACGCCGGTCGGCCGGCAGGCGCACATAGCGCCAGTACGGGAAGGGCTTGAGGAATCGCCGGCCGAGGGTCTCGAACAGGAACTCCACATCCTGCTGCAACGGGTCGTCGGCGTGGTTCAGGGTGTCGACATCCACGCCCATCGAGAGCCAGGTGGTGACATCGATGGAATAGCACTTCAGGTCGCGGGCGACCTCCACCGGGGCGCCCGCGCGGGCGGCCTCCCGCCAGCGCGCGAGCAGCCGCCCGGTGACGGTGTGGATGATCGGGAAGAAGTGGCGCACCGCGTCGGGGGTGAGCGCGCGCATCACCAGCTTGCGCTGACGGCGCCAGCGCTCGCCCTCGGCGGTGAACAGGCCCGCCAGGCCGACCTCGTCGATCGCGGTGGCCAGTCGCACGCCGCGCGTGAACATCGCCGGCCGGTGGCGCAGGATCTCGCCGATCAGCACCGGGTCGCTGAGCACCACGATCGGCATGGCGCCGGCGCTGAAGCGGTACATCGGCCCGAACTCGGCGGCCCACTGCTCCAGGCAGGCATGGGCAGCGCCGGCGCGCAGCTGGTGGGCGTTGCCCAGCAGGGGCACGGTGCGCGGGCCGGGGAGCTGGGCCACCTCGGTGGCGGGTGCGCGAAAGCCGTCGCTGGCGCGCAGGCGCGGCAGCTCGAGGGCGGCGGCCACGGCGTGATCGGTGCTCGGGGGCATGGGCGTCCTCCTGGGGCGCGACCGGGCTCAGCCCCGGCCGGCGGGCGGGCCCGCCCCGACCGCCTCGGGCCGGCCCAGCGGCCAGCCCAGGCGGGTGGCCAGACCGCGGTAGAACAAGCCTCCGAACAGTACCAGCATCAGCACGCGGGTCAGGTGAAACAGGGTCACCATGGGCACCCCGAGCTCGAGCAGCTTGGCGGTGAGCGCCATCTCGGCGATGCCGCCGGGCGAGGTGGCCAGGGTGAGCGTGGCCCACGGGATGCCCGAGGCGAGCGACATCAGCCAGGCCACTCCGGCCGAGGCGGCGATCGCGAGCACGGTGGTGACCCCCACCACGGCGAGCATGCGCGGCGCGCGCTCGAAGAAGCCGGGCGCAAAACGGGTGCCCAGCGAGATGCCGATCACCACCTGCCCGAGACTGACGATCCAGGCCGGCATGGCGGTGAGCGCCACGCCGCTTGCGCTCAGGCCCACCGCCACCAGCAGCGGGCCGATCAGCCAGGGGCTGGGCGCGCGCAGCGCCCGCAGGGCCAGCCCGCCGGCCACGGTGAGCACCAGCAGCAGCGCGAAGCCCGGCCACCACTGCACCGCCAGCGTCAGCCGCTGCGAGGGGTCGGCGCCGCGCACCCCCAGCCACTGGAAGACGAAGGGCGTGACGCTGACCACCAGCAGGATGCGCAGGCTGTGGGCCGCGGCGATCAGGTCCACCCGGGCGCCGTTGCGCTCGCCCTGGATGGCCATCTCGGAGGCGCCGCCGATCGCCCCGGCGAAGAAGGCGGTGGCCGGATCGAGCCGCGCGAAGCGGCGCAGCGCCCAGGCCAGGGTCAGGCCCACCGCCAGGGCCCAGACCTGGCCGACCAGCACCAGGCCGAGATGGCTCACCAGGCGGCCGACGACGTCGGCGGTGAAGAAAAGGCCGAGCGCCGTGCCGATCACCCAGTGGCCGGCATTGCGTGCGGGCAGCAGGCTGCCCACCGGCAGGCCGTGGGCCGACGCGATCGCGCAGGCGAACAGGGGCCCGATCAGCCAGGGCAGCGGCGTGTGCAGCCAGGCGCACAGGGCGCCCGCCGACAGGCCGATGAGCAGCGCGAGCAGAAAGCGGCGCAGGGCCGCGGCGGTGACGGTGGCAGGAAACATCGGGGAAGGCGGAATCGGCCGGGGACCGGGCTTCCCGACCGGCGCATTATCGCGCGGCCACCCGGCAGGCCCCAGGCAGGGGCGTCCGCAAACCCGTCGCCGGCCGCCGGTATGATCCGCGGCGACCATGAGCACGAACCTCTCCCGCCGGCGCAGCCTGCGCGCGCTCGGCACCGGGCTCGCCCTGATCGGGGCCAGCGGCGGCCGGGCCGTCCGCGCGAACCCTGCAACTCCCCCGGCCGGCGCGCAACGCCGACCCTGGCCGGCCGGCACACCCACCCCGCCGCTCTCGCTGCCGGCCTGGGAGGCCCCGGCCTGGTCGCTCGCCGACGCCCGCGGCCAGGTGGTGGTGATCAACTTCTGGGCAAGCTGGTGCGAGCCCTGCCGCGCCGAGATGCCCTCGCTCGCCCAGCTCGCGCAGCGCCATGCGGCCGATCGCCTGCGGGTGGTCACGGTCAATTTCCGCGAGACCGATGCCGCCATCCGCCGCTTTCTCGCGCACACACCCATCGATCTGCCGATCCTGCGCGATGCCGACGGTGAAGCCGCCCGCGCGTGGCGGGTGAGCCTGTTCCCTACCACCGTGGTGATCGGCCGCCGGGGCCGCCCGGCCTTCACCGTGCTGGGTGAGCTAGACTGGGCGTCCGACGTCGCGCGGGCCTGGATCGCGCCGCTGCTCTGAGCGTCCGCAGGCCCGCGCGCAGGCCTCTCGCCAACCCTCTCGTCAAGGTGTGAACCCCATGACCCGACTCGCCGCCCGCCGGGCGCTGCTCAAGGGCAGCGCCGCCGCTGTCGCCCTGCCCCTGCTGCCGCGGCCTGCGGCGGCCCAGGAGCGCCGCTTCGAACCCCAGACCGGCCCCTGGCGCACCTTCGAGCTCACCACCATGGTCGAGATCCCCGAGGTGAAGGGCGCCACCCGCGTCTGGCTGCCGTTGCCCTCGGTGGCGTCCGACTGGCAGCGTCCGCTCGACAACGCCTGGACCAGCAACGCCGCGCAGGTGCGTCTGGTGGCCGATGCGGCGCGCGACGTGCGCATGCTCTATGCCGAGTTCGCCGACACCGTCGACAAGCCCCGCCTCACCCTCACCAGCCGCCTGCAGACCCGCAATCGCCTGATCGACTGGAGCAAGCCCACCCCGGTGAGCGAAGACCCCGCCGTGCTGCGCACGGCCCTCGCGCCGGCCGAGCTCATGCCGGTCGACGGCGTGGTGCGCAAGACCGCGCTCGAAGCCACCCGCGGCGCCTCCACCGATGTCGAGAAGGTCCGCGCCATCTACCAGTGGGTGGTGACCAACGCCCACCGCGAACCCAAGACCCGGGGCTGCGGCACCGGCGACATCCGGACCATGCTCGAGACCGGCAATCTCGGCGGCAAGTGCGCCGACCTGAACGCCATCTTCGTGGGCCTGTGCCGTTCAGTGGGTGTGCCGGCCCGCGATGTCTACGGTCTGCGCCTGGCGCCCTCGGCCTTCGGCTACCGCGAGCTCGGCGCGAACTCGGCCAACCTCAAGGGCGCGCAGCACTGCCGCGCCGAGGTCTTCCTCAAGGCCCACGGCTGGGTGGCCATGGATCCGGCCGATGTCCTCAAGGTGATGCGCCAGGAGACCGCCGACTGGATCAAGGACGCCCGCCATCCGCTGGTGGCGCCGGTCATGAAGGGCCTGTTCGGCAACTGGGAGGGCAACTGGGTGGCCTGGAACACCGGCCATGACGTGACCCTGCCCGGCAGCGCGGGCCGCCGGCCGCTGCCCTTCCTCATGTACCCCAACGGCGAGAACGCCGCCGGCCGCTTCGACGAACTCGCGCCCGACAGCTTCCGCTACAGCATCTCGGCACGCGAGATCAGCGCCTGAGGCCGGTTCCGGCGCCGGCTCAGGCAGGCCGCGCGGGGCGCAGGCCTACCCGCGCTCGCCGGGCACGCGCGCCACGCTTGCCCGCAGGCGCGTGCCGCCCTCGGGACGTGGGGCCACCTCGAGCGTGCCGCCAAACTCGCGCAGCCGCTCGCGCAGGCCGATCAGGCCGAAGGCCCCCGGCTTGCGCAGATCGGCCGGCTGCACGCCCCGGCCATCGTCGGTCACCTCCAGAGCGATGGTGCGCGGCGAATCGAGATCCAGGCGCATCTGCACCTGGCTCGCGCGGGCATGCCGTTCGGCGTTGTCCAGCGCCTCCTGGGCGCCGCGATAGAGCGCGATGGCCGCGTCCATGGCCAGCCCCACGCTGCCCACGGCATCACCCCGGATCTCGAACCCGCAGCGCATCCCGGTGCGCGCACCGAACTCGCGGGCCAGAACCTCGAGTGCCTCCTCGATGCCGAGCTCATCGAGGATCTGCGGCCGCAGGCCGGCGATGAGGTGCCGGGTGACCCGGAACAGGTCGTCGACCATGCCCGCGGCGCGCACGATCGGTTCGTGAACGTCGCGCGCGTCGGGCGGCACACGGCGACGCAGCAGCATCAGCTCCAGGGTGATCGCCGCCAGCGGCTGCTGCATGCCGTCATGGAGTTGCCGCGCGATCCGGCGACGGTCGCGCTCCTCGGCGCTGTAGCGGGCCGCCAGCAGGCGTTGCAGATCATGCCGGTACTGCTCCAGTGCCGACTCGGTGCGGCGCAGTTCATCGACATCGCGCAGCACCACCAGCTGGAACAGGCTGCCATCGGACTCGAACACCGAGGGCGTGAGCTGCATGATCCGGGGCGAGCCGTCGGCCGCCACCATGCGCAGCTCCAGCGAGGGCAGGCTGCCGGCGTCGCCGGCGCGGATGGCGGCGAGCCGGGTCCGGAAGGCGGCCAGGCTGTCGGGGTGGACCAGCCGCTCGATGCGCTCGTCCAGGAGCGCGGCGCTGCCGCGACGGAACAGCCGCTCGGCGGCCGGGTTGACGAAGGCCAGCCGGTCATCGAGCAGGATGAGCACCGGGTCAGGCAGGTTGCCCAGCAGGCGCTGCAGACGCTCCTCGCTGCGCTGCAGCTCGGCCTCGGCCGACTTGCGCGCGCCGATGTCCTCGATGACCGACAGCCAGCGCCGGGACCGGTCTTCCAGGCGGCCCACCGCGGTGACGCTCACCCGCGCCCACACCGGATGCCCCTCGCGGTGGCGATAGCGCTTCTCGATCACCGTGGAGGTCTGCGGTTCGTGCAGCAGCGCGCGCAGATGGCCACGATGGAACTGCATGAAGCGCCGGTGGTCCTCGGGATCGCTCAGGCTGGGCGCCGGGCGCCCCACCAGTTCCTCGGGCCGATAGCCGAGCATGGCGGCCAGGCGGGCATTCACCCGCTCGATGCGACCGTCACGGTTGACGATCCAGGCGCCCACCGGTGCGTGGTCGAAGAGTTCGCGAAACCCGTCGTCGCCGATATCGCTGCCAGGGGCGGCTGGCGCGGCGCGTGCGATCGGGGCGGCGGATGCGCCAGGGGCGCCCGGCACCGCGCTCTGCAGCAGGCTGGCCAGCACACCCACCAGAACCAGGGTCAGCCAGATCGCCAGGGCAGCCCCGCCCTGCGCATCGGGCTGGGAGAACGCCAGCGCGAGCAGCACGCCGGCGAGCAGGGCAGCCACCAGCGTGGCCACCAGACCGGCGCGCTGGCCGCCCAGCCGCGCCGCCAGCAGCACCGGTACGCAGTAGAGCAGCACCGCCCGGCCATCGCCGAAGACCGCGGGCAGGCCGAGGGCCAGCGGTTCGATCGCCAGGAAGGCGAGCGCCACCGCCACGATCGCCGCGGTCTGGGGTGCACGCTGGAACCAGTTGCCGAATGACTGCATGCCATGCCTCCGACCCGAGCGGCTACCGGCGGCCGGGACTGCCGGCAGTCTACCGCCGCAGCGCTCGGCACGCGGCAGCGCCGGACAAGCCGCGGCGCCCGGCGAGCCGCAGCGCCTGCGCCGCCCTCAGGCGGCCACCGCCACGATCAGCTCCGACGCCTTCACCAGCGCGGTGACCCGCGCGCCCGGCGCGAGCGCGAGCGCGCGAGCGCCCGCTTCGCTCACCATGGCCACCAGCGGCTCACCGCCATCCAGATCGAGCAGCACCTCGGTATTGACCGCGCCCGGGCTGATCGACCGCACCACGCCCGGCAGCTGGTTGCGCGCCGACACCCGCGCGCCGGCCAGCCCGGTGGCCAGCACCACGCTGCTCGCCTGGATCAGCGCCATCGCCGGCTGCCCGGGGCGCAGCCCCAGGCTGCGGGCGCTGTCGCTGGTGACGATGGCCACCAGCCGCAGACCGCCGGGCAGGTCGATCTCGACCTCGTCATTCACGGCGCCGACGCGCACCGCGTTCACCACGCCCGCGAACTGGTTGCGGGCGCTGGTCCTGAGGTTGACGGCCTTGAGCACCGGGAACTCCTCCTCGAGATCGACGGCCTGCTCGGCGAGCAGGTCGATGAAACGGCGATGGATCCGCTCGACCTCGGCAAAGCGCGCGAGCAGCCGCTCGCCGCGCGCCGTGAGCCGGGTGGAACCGCCGCCGCGCCCGCCGGTGCTGCGCGCCACCAGCGGTTCGCCCGCCACCCGGTTCATGGTGTCGATCGCATCCCAGGCAGCCTTGTAGCTCATGCCGAAGGCGCGCGCCGCGCGGGTGATCGAACCCTGCTCGGCGACCGCGCGCAGCAGCGCCATGCGGCCGTGGCCGCCGATGTTCTCGTCGCCGGCGGTCAGCCAGAGCAGGCCCTGGACCCCGAGCGGCGGCGACACCGGTCGCCGGCTCATGGCACCACGGTCCGCGCGCGCCCGGCCTCGATGCGCACCGGCTCGGCCGCCAGCACCTGCAGGTCTTCCTCGTCGTGGGTGATGAGCAGCATCGGCATCTCCAGGTCAGCCAGTTGTGCCCGCAACTCGCCGCGCAGCGTCTCGCGCAGGCTGCGGTCCAGCGCCGCGAAGGGCTCGTCGAGCAGCAGCGCCGCGGGCTCGGTCACCAGCGCCCGGGCCAGCGCGGTGCGCTGGCGCTGCCCGCCCGAGAGCTGGGGCGGGTACAGATCGGCCACCGACATCAGCCCGAAGGCGTTCAGCCACCGGGTGATCACCGGCGCGTCGGCCCGACGCCCGGGGTTGCGCCAGCCGCGCCGGCTCGCGAACGCGATGTTCTGGCGCACGCTCAGGTGCGGGAACAAGGCGAAGTCCTGGAACACCACGCCCAGCCGTCGGGCCTGGGGCGACAGGCGCAGGCCCCGCGCGCTGTCCTCGAGCCAGTGCGCGCCGATGCGCACCCGCGCCGCGTCGGCGCGCTCGATGCCGGCGATCAGCCTGAGTGCCTGGGTCTTGCCCGCGCCCGAGGGCCCCACCAGCGCCAGCCGGCGGCCCATGGCCTCGATCTGCAGGTCGAGGTCGAAGCGCGCGGCGCCCTGGCGCAGGCTGCGCCGCAGGCTGAGTGACCAGATCGGCTCGGCCAAGGCCTCAGCCCCGCGCCGGCACGCGGCCGGGCGCCAGCCAGCCGGCGCCCAGCAGCACCGCCAGCGCCACCACCGAGGTCACCGCCACCAGGAAGGCCGCCGCGTCATCCTGACCAGCCTGCACCGCCTCGTACACCGCCAGCGACAGGGTGCGGGTCTGGCCGGCGATGCTGCCGGCCACCATCAGCGTGGCGCCGAACTCGCCCAGCGCCCGCGCGAAGGCCAGCAGCACGCCGGCCAGGATGCCGCGCCAGGCCAGCGGCAGCGACACGCGGAAGAACACCGCCACCTCGCCCACGCCCAGGGTGCGCGCCGCCTGCTCCAGCGACGGGTCCACCTGCTCGAAGGCCGCGCGCGCCGCCTTGAACACCAGCGGGAAGGACACCACCGCCGCGGCGATCACCGCGGCCTGCCAGGTGAAGATCAGCCGCACACCGGCGTGCTCGAGCAGCCAGGCACCGATCGGGCCCTGGCTCCCGATGAGCACCAGCAGGTAGTAGCCCAGCACCGTGGGCGGCATCACCATGGGCAGGGTGAGCAGCGCATCGACCAGCTCGCGCCCCGGAAAGCGCCAGCGCGCCATCGCCTGGCCCAGCGCCACGCCGGCGAGCAGGGTGATCAGCGTGGCCCAGCCCGCCACCTTCAGCGAGAGCCCCAGCGCGACCCAGGCAGCATCCATGCGATCGCTCAGGGCCGCGTGAAGCCGTGCCGCGCCAGCACCGCCTGCCCGGCCGGCGAGAGCAGGTGGGCGATGAAGCGCTCGGCCGCTTCCGGCTGGCGCGCGCCGGTCACCAGCGCCACGCCATGGCGCACCGGCTGCACGGTGGCCACCGTGAAGGCGACCCGCACCCGTTCGGGCATCAGCGCCGCATCGGTGGCGTAGATGAAGGCCGCATCCACCTCGCCCCGCGCGAGATGGTCGAGCGCCTGACGGACATTCACCGCGCCCACCACCCGCGGCTCGATCGCGCTCCACAGGCCGGCCGCCTCCAGCGCCGCCCGCGCATGGCGCCCCGCGGGCACGCTGCCCGGCAGGCCTATCGCCACCCGCGACACCGCCGGCAGACGCAGATCGGCCAGGGTGCGCGGCGTGAATCCCGCCGCGGCCGGCACGGCCAGCACCAGCGTGTTGCCGGCCAGCAGCCGCACCCCCTGCGCCGGCACCAGCCCGCGGGCGCGGGCCTGCTCCAGGGTCTCGAGATCGGCACTCACCAGGACATCCACCGGCGCACCGCGCGCGATCTGCTGCATCAGCGCGCCCGAGGCGCCGGTGTTCAGCAGCAACTTCACGCCCGGGTTGGCAGCCTCATGCGCCGCAGCCACCTCGCGCACCGCGCCGGCCAGGCTGGCCGCCACCGAGACGGTGATCTCGACGGCGCGCGCGCCCGGCATCGCCGCCAGCACCAGCACCACGGCCGCGAGCAGGCGGCCGAGCCATCCGCCAGACGAGGGACGAGACCGCGGCCGGCGGTCCGACGGGCGGCACGGGTTCCAGCAGGGCATGTGGCGCGGGCGGCAGGGTTCGGGTCAGGCGATGGAGCGGTCGGACACGCCGGGCGGCACGCCCTGGCGATATATCCGATCATACATAACGCTTTCGGGGGAGGCATCGCGCCGGCGGCGGCATGGGCCGCCACGCAGGCGGCAACAGGGCTGGCCGCGCAGGACTTCCCCCACACGTGCCGGTAAGCTGAACGCTCCCGTCACCGCTCGCGCCGCCGCCACGGGGCCGCCCACTGCCATGACCCTGCGCCCCTTCGCACCCTGCCCGGCCCCTCGTGGCGGCCTGGGCACCCACGCCGCCCAGTTCCTCCTGCTACTCGCGCTGAGCGGCTGCGGGGGCGGAGGCGGAGGCGCTGGAGCCGGAAGCACCGGCGAGCTCGCCGCCGGCGGCACCAGCGGCGGCAACAGCGGCGGCACTTCCGGCGGCACCACCTCCGGCTTCACCCTCACCAGCACCGCCGGCACCGAGGGCGGCCTGCTGCCGGCCGACCACACCTGCGACGGCACCGGCTCTTCGCCGCCCCTGAGCTGGAGCGGCGCGCCCAGCGGCACGCAAGCCTTCGCGGTGCTCATGAAGACCCTGCCCGGCGACGGCACCACCAAGTACAACTGGGTGCTGCACGGGCTGGCCGCCGCCACCACCAGCCTGAGCGCGAACAGCCTGGGCACCGGTATCGCGGGGGTTGGCAGCGACGGCCCCTTCGCGGGCTATCAGCCGCCCTGCTCCCAGGGCACCGGCAGCAAGCGCTACACGTTCACGGTCTACGCGCTCTCGCGGGCGCCCACGCTGGCCACCGATGCCGTCGACGGGGCCACCCTGCTCGCCGCGCTCTCGGGCATCACCCTGGGGTCGGCCAGCCTGAACCTCGACCACGCCCGCACCAGCGCCTCGGCCGGCAACAGCACCGCGTGCGGCCTGGTGCGCAGCTCGCTGGCCGCCTCCACCACGGGCGCCGCCTCGGTCGCCTGTGACGGCACCTATGCCTACCTGAGCAGCACCGGCCTGCCCACGCACCCCATGATGAACGGCATCACCGCCACCAACCTGCAGGTGCCGCTGGCCCAGAACTTCCTGGGCTCGCGCGGCTGGAAGATCCCGCTCGCCCCGGCGATCGCGGCCAGCACCACCAGCGCGGTGGACGGGCCGATCGGCGTGGCGATCAACGGCGTGCCGATCTTCAATCCCTGCAAGCAGGGCGGCTGCCAGAACGGTGACACCAAGGTGCTGGGCGAACTCGACGCCTGCAATGGCCACGCCGGCCGCGCCGACGACTACCACTACCACGCCGCACCCACCTGCCTGATGGCCGGCAAGCCCGCCGCCTACTGGAACACCAACCCGGTGGGCTGGGCGCTCGATGGCTTCGCGATCTACGGCTACAACAACGCCGACGGCTCGGTGGCCTCGCGCGACGGCGTGTGCGGCGGCAACACCAGCCCGGTGGTCAACGGCCCGCAAGGCTACAGCTACCACGTCACCGACGTGTCGCCCTACGTGCTGTCGTGCTTCCGCGGCACGCCCAGCCCCGACCTGGTCAACCAGGCCACCAAGTACCAGCCGCTGCGCCAGCCGCCGGTCACGCCCTTCCCGGTCTCGGCCATGACCCTCACCACCGACGCCACCGATGGCTACCAGGTGCTGCAGTTCACCTCCGCCCAGTCCTTCACCACCACGGCCACCGGCAGCGACAGCACCCTGAACGGCGCCGGCACCTACCGCATCCGCTACAAGGCGATCACCGGCGCGGCGCTGGCCACGCTGCTGGCGCAGGCCGGCAACAGCGGCAAGACCGCGTGCTGGAGCTTCCAGTTCACCAGCGATCGGGCCTGAGCACGCAGCCCGCCCAGACCTACTGCCGATAGCGGCATGCGCGCGCCCATGACCGCGGCCGGCCGCCGACGCTGCCTGGCCGCGCTCCTGTCGCTGCCTGCGCTCGCGGCGCGCCCGAGACCGGCCCGCGCCCATGAGCTACCCGGCAACCGGCTCATGCTGGTGCTGCGCAACGGCAACCACGTCGCCCTCAGCTTCCTGATCGACTACCCCGACGCGCTCCACCGCACCCTCGCGCCCGATCGCCCCTTCGCGGAGTTCGCGCTGGCGGCCTCCACCCTGCCCGCGGCCGAGCTCGCCGCGCTGCTGCAGCGCGCCCATGCGCGCCTGCAGGCCGACACCCGCCTCACACTGCCCGATGGCAGCATGCTTGCCATCACCGGCTGGCAATGGCCCGACGCCGCCCGTGCCCGAAGCCTGCTGCAGCAGCGGGTGATGGCCGCGGTGGTGGCGCCGCGCGAGCACACCCATGAGCCGCCGGTCGAGATCCGCGCCGATGCGATGGCGCGCCAGCCGCTGCGCGGCCTGAGCGTGCGGCTGCCGGCGCCGCTGCAGCGGGTGCTGGTGGTGTGGTCGCGCCCCGAGCAGCAATGGCTCGACCCGGATGGCGCGCCGCTGCGCCTGCGCTTCTAGCGGCGCCCCCGCTCAGCGCAGGTCGCCGTCGCGATAGAACCAGCGCCCGTCCAGACGCTCGAAGCGGCTGGTCTCGTGCAGGCGCCGGGCGCGGCCGGCCAGGCGGCTGCGGGCCACGAACGCCACCCAGCCGTGGTCCGGATCGGTGAGCCCGTGCGCGCGCACCTCCAGGCCCAGCCAGCGCAGCCCCGGTTCCAGACCCAGTGGCGGCGCCGGCCGCGTCTGCGGGTGCCAGGTGGCCAGCAGGTAGTCCTCCAGGCCCAGCACGAAGGCGCTGTAGCGCGATCGCATCAGGCTGGGCGGATCGGGCGCCTGCAGGTGCAGCGCGCCGGCATGCCAGCGACCGCAGCACGCGGACAGGCTCAGCCCGCTGTCGCAAGGGCAGCGCGCCGCACCGGCAACGGGGGTGGGCGAGCGACGGGGCTCGGGCATGGGCCGATCCTTTCCAGAGGCAGGGGGTGCCACCACCCCCACCGGGCGCGGCACCGCTATGCTGGCATGCACGCCCCTCCTGGGCGACGCAGGCCAGCCATGAATCCTGACACCGCCACCGCCGCGGGCAGCGGCCGCAGTTCCTACATCCGCAAGGGCGAGGGCCCGTTCTGGGAGCGGCTTGCCGTGCCCGAGGCCGGCGAGCGGGTGATGCGCATCGGCAAGGCCATGGTCCTGCTGCGCCATGAAGACTGCATGGCCGTGCTGCGCGATCCCCGCTTCACGCAGTGGAACTTCTCGCAGGTGGAACGCAACCCGCAGATCGACCGCCGCTTCGTCGAACGCCGGCGCCAGGCCTTCCTGAGCATGGAGGGCCCCGACCACCAGCGTCTGCGCCGACTTGCCATGGTGGCGCTGTCACCGCAGGTGGTCGATCGCCACCGCCCGCGCATGCGCGCCATCATGGATGCGCTGATCGACGCGGTGCTGGCCGCCGGGCACATGGAAGCGGTGGGCGATCTGCTCGAGCGCTATCCGATGCCGGTGATCTGCGGCGTGCTCGGCGTGCCGCAGGCCGACATCCCGTTCTTCTCGCAGACCGCGCTCGACTGGACGCGCTGGATGTACGGCGGACCGGCCGCGGTGCCGGCGGCGCTGGCTGCCCATGAGGCCATGGACGACTACATGACGCGCCTGGTCGAGGGCCGCGGCAGTCTGGACGGCGACGACGTGATCAGCGGCCTGCTGCGTGCCGAGTCCGATGGCGATCGGCTCACGCGCGCCGAGGTGATCCACACCGCGGCCTCGCTGATCGTGCCCGGCCTCGAGACCACCTTCTCGTCCCTCGGTTCGGGCCTGTACCTGTTCGCGCAGCACCCCGACCAGTGGGACCGCCTCGCCGCCGAGCCGGCGCTGCTGCCGGGCGCGGTCGAGGAGATCCTGCGCTTTGCACCGGTGGGGCCCACCCTGGAGCGCATCGCCAACGACGACATCGATCTCAACGGCCTGAGTGTGCCGCGCGACACCCAGGTGGTGGTGGCGCTGGCGGCGGTGAACCGCGACCCCGAGCTCTTCGAGCAGCCGCACCGATTCGACATCACCCGCCGGCCACAGCGCCTGCACATGACCTTCGGCGGCGGCCGCCACACCTGCCTGGGCCTGCATCTGGCACGCGCCGAGCTGCAGGAGGCCCTGGGCTGCCTCAGCCGTCGGCTCACCGGGCTGTCGCTCGAGGGTGAAACCACCTGGAGCATCCCCCTCGGGTTCCAGGGTCCGCGCCGCATGCCCATGCGCTTTCGCGCGCGCTGAGCGCGCGGCCCGATCCCGGGCCGCGCCTGCCTGATCTGACCAACCGCGGCGTCGGCATCGGCGCCAGATCGGCATCGACAAAAAATAATTTGAGCACTGCTCAGATTTTTCTGGACATTGGCCGCGCAGCAATCTAAGCTGTGCTTACATTAACCCGATGGAGATCATCATGACCCGTAGCAAACGTACCCTGTTCACCCGCACCCTTCTCGCCGCCGCGCTGCTGTGCGGTTCAGCGCTCAACCCCGCCGCCGCCTCCACCGAGGCCACCGTGCGCCTGGACATCAGCGGCGTGCGCAACGACAAGGGCGATGTCGGCTGCCTGCTGTTCAGTGCCGCCGAGGGCTATCCGGAGGACCACGCCAAGGCCCTGCGCGAGAAGCACACCGCCATCGCCGGTGATCGCGCGGTCTGCGAATTCGACCGGCTCGCGCCGGGCACCTACGCGGCCATGGTCTGGCACGACGAGAACCGCAACGGCAAGATGGACCGCAACTTCATGGGCATCCCGCAGGAAGGCTACGGCGCCTCGAACAACGTGCGGCCGCGCTTCTCGGCACCCGGCTTCAAGGAGGCCTCCTTCGTGGTCTCGGCTGGCGGCGTCACCCGCCTGACCATCCAGATGGGGTACTGAGCCATGACCGCCATCAACCAGCCCACCGCGCTCATCACCGGCGCCTCCGCAGGGATCGGCGCCGCGCTGGCCGGCGAGCTCGCCGCACAGGGCATGCGCCTGATCCTGGTGGCGCGCTCCGAGTCCGCCCTGAAGGCGCTCGCGACAACGCTCGAGGTCCGGCACGGCACCCGCCCGGCAGTGATCACGGCCGACCTCGGCCAGCCCGGCTGCGGCGAGCGGCTGCGACAGGCCGTGGCCGACCAGGGGCTCACCGTGGACATCCTGGTCAACAACGCCGGCTTCGGCACCTACGGCGCCTTCGAGGACCTCGACCCCGAGACCGAACAGCAACAGATCGCCGTCAATGTCAGCGCCGTGGTCGACCTGTGCCATGCGTTCATTCCGGCCATGCTGGCGCAGGGCCACGGCCGGGTGCTCAACGTGGCGTCCACCGCCGCATTCCAGCCCGGACCCTACCTGGCGGTCTATGCCGCCACCAAGGCCTTCGTGCTCAGCTTCAGCGAAGCGCTGTGGGCCGAGTACCGCGGGCGCGGCGTGCGGGTGAGCGCGCTGTGCCCGGGCGCGGTGGACACCGGCTTCATCGACAAGCTCGGTGACCCGGGCGTGCGCAATACCGCCGTCTTCGCGAACACGCTCGATGTCAGCACGGTGGCGCGCGCGGCAGTGGCTGCGCTGAACGGTCGCTCGCCCTCGCGCATCGTGGGGCTGCGCAACTGGCTGCTCGCGCAATCGGGCCGCTTCTCGCCCAGGGCCATGGTCGCCCGCATGGGCGCCGGCATGATGCGCCCGCGCAAGTCGGTGGCCTGATGTCGATTGCCTGATCCGCGGCACGCGCCGATCACCCGCCGGCGCGCGCGGCCGACATTGCTTCAGGGGACGACTTGTTGGACACTCGGCCCCCGATGCGAGTCAAGAAGAAGGCGGGCTACCACCACGGCGACCTCAGGCAGACCCTGATCGACGTCAGCGTGGACGTCATCACCCGCCAGGGCCTCGACGCCCTGAGCCTGCGCGCGCTTGCCACGCGCGCCGGGGTGTCCTCAGGCGCGCCCTACCACCACTTCGCCGACCGCGGCCAGCTGCTCGCTGCCATCGCCCAGGACGGCTTCGAGCGCCTGAACCAGGCCATGCTCCATGAAGGCTCCGCGCACCCGGCAGACCCGATCGCGCGGCTGAGCGCCATCGGCCAGGCCTATGTGCAGTTCGCCGTCGCGCACCCGGGCCACTTCCGCGTCATGTTCCGCGACAACAGCCCGGCGGGCCGCAATCCCGCCCTGAGCGCCGCCAGCCGCCAGGCCTATCTGCTGCTGGCGCAGGTGATCGAGGACTGCCAGCGTGCCGGTCGCGCGCCGGCGGGCGAGCTCACGCCGCTGGTGCTCACCGCGTGGTCACTGGTGCACGGGCTGGCCACGCTGTGGGTGGATGGCGCGCTGCCCTCCGCGATCATCGACCCCGCGCGCATGGCGCCGGCCGTCACCACCCTGCTGGGCGAGATGTTCGCGGGCGCGGCTCCCAAGCCCTCGCCTGGCTTGAGCGCCTGAACGCCTGCGCGCCTGAACGCCCGTGCGGCTGACGAAAGCCGAAGCCACACGGACCCCTGCGGCCCCGACTCGCGCCGCTCAATGCGCCAGCGCCGGCGGCGGCCTCATCATGGCAAAGCCGATCTGCACGATCCCGGCCACCAGCCCCAGCCCCACGCCAAAGCGCCAGGCCAGCTCGTACGAGCCGAAGGCATCGAACACCATGCCGCCACCAAACGCGCCCAGGAAGCTGCCCATCTGGTGGCTGAAGAACGCGATGCCCTGGATCATGGCCTGCCAGCGAAGCCCGAACATCTCGGCCACTGCGCCCGCGAACAGCGGCGACACGCCCATCCACAGGAAGCCCATCAGACCCGCGAACAGCAGCGTGTTGCCCGGAGTGGGCGGCGCCGAGAAGAACCACGCCAGCACCAGCGAGCGCGAGACGTAGAGCACCCCCAGCAGCGCGGTCTTGGACCAGCGCCCGCCGGCCCAGCCGAAGAACAGGCTGCCCAGGATATTGAAGCCGCCGATCATGCCCAGCGCCTGCGCGCTGAGCATCGGGTCCATGCCGCACAGCGCCAGATACGAGGGCAGGTGCGTGGTGAGGAACACCAGCTGCATGCCGCACACGAAGAAGGCCAGGGTCATGACCACGAAGGGCGGGTGGCGCAGCGCGGCGATCGCCACGCGCCGTGCGTTGGTCTCGCGATCGGTCTCGCCCGCCGGCGCAGGCGGCAGTCGCACCTTGTCGACCCGGCCGGCGATCCACCCGGCCGGGATCAGGATGAGCGCCAGCGCCAGAAAGCCGAGCACGCCCGCACGCCAGCCAAAGCCGGTCTGCAGCCACTGGCCGATCGGCGCGGCCAGCATGGCCCCCAGCGAGCCGGCCGCCGACACCAGCCCGAGCACCGTGCTGCGCACCCCCTCCGGCACCGCGCGCGAGGCCACCGAGTTGGCGATCGACGAGGCATTGCAGGCCAGCGCCAGACCGATCAGCACGCCCGCGCCCAGCGTCACGGTGAGCACCCCCTGCGCCATGGCCAGGCAGGCCAGGCCCAGCGCGTAGAGCACGCCGCCGGCGACCATCACCGTGCGGAAGCCGGCCCGCACCACCAGCGCGCCGGTGAAGGGCTGGGCCAGGCCCCAGGCGAGGTTCTGGATGGCGATCGCGAAGGTGAACTCGGACACCGAGATCGCGATGTCACGGGTCATGGGCTGCATGAACAGGCCCAGGCTCTGGCGCAGGCCCAGGCTGAGCGTGAGCATCACCGAGGCACATATCAGGATCGCGGCCACCGGCCGCATCGCCCGCCAGGAATCATTCATCGCGCACTCCCCTTCTTCCGGTCTGTCTTAGACCGGTATGCCCGCGGGCGCCACCGCGCGGGCCCTGTTTCCGAAAGGGCGGCGGCGCGCCTCGGGCTTCCTGGCCTCAGACCACCTGCCGGTCCCGCCCGGCCCAGTAGGGCTTGCGCAGCTCGCGCTTGAGGATCTTGCCGGTGGGGTTGCGCGGCAGTTCGGCCACGATGTCGGCGGCCTTGGGCACCTTGTACGCGGCCAGGCGCTCGCGGCACCAGGCCACCAGATCGTGCGGGTCGAGCGCCGCGCCCGCCTTGAGCACCACCACCGCCCTGGGCACCTCGCCCCAGCGCTCATCGGGCACGCCGATCACCGCCACGTCGGCAATGGCCGGATGCTCGGCGAGCACCCGCTCGATCTCGGCCGGGTAGATGTTCTCGCCGCCGCTGATGATCATGTCCTTGATGCGATCGGTCACGTACACGTAGCCGTCGGCATCGAGGTGGCCGCCATCGCCCGAGCGATACCAGCCATCGGGCGTGATGGCGGCCTCGGTGGCCTCGGGCTTGCCCCAGTACCCGCCCATCACCTGTTCGCTGCGCACCCAGATCTCGCCAGGCTGGCCCACGGCCACGGGCTCGCCGGTACCGGGGTCGCGCACCTCGATCTCGACCCCGACGATCGCCTTGCCGGCCGAGACCAGCCGGTGGGCGACCGCCGGGTTCTCATGGTCTTCGGCGCCCAGCACCGTGACCACGCCGCTCTGCTCGGTCATGCCATACACCTGCTGCATCACGCCCGGGAAGAGCTTCAGGCAGGCCCGCATCACCGGCAGCGGCATGGGCGAGGCCCCGTAGGCCAGCGCCTGCAGCGACGAGTAGTCGCGGTCGGCAGCGCCCGGCGCCTGGCTCATGGCGGCCATGAGCGCCGGCACATAGAAGGTGTGGGTGATGCGCTCGCGCTCGAGCATGGCCAGCACCGCCGAGGGCTCGGGCACCCGCATGAGGTGGATGGGCGCGCCCCCCGCCCAGGCCACCAGCGCATAGCTGGTGCCGCCCACATGAAAGAGCGGCATGGCCACCTGCACGCGCGAATCGCCATCCATGCCCTGCATGGCCGCCACGTTGCGGGCGTGGGCGAGCATGCCGCCGTGCGTGAGCATGGCGCCCTTCGGAAAGCCGGTGGTGCCCGAGGTGTAGAGCTGCAGGAAGCTGTCGGTGCGCGCGGCCGGATGCACCCGGATGTCGGGCGCGTGCGCGGCCAGCCAGGCCTCGTACTCGTCTTCGGCGCCGCCGATGCGAATGACCCGCTGCACGCTGGGCAGCCGCTCGCGCAGCTGCGCCACCACCGGCGCGAACTCGGGGCCCACGAAGAGCAGCCGCGCGCCTGCGTCGTTGATCACGTACTCGATCTCGGGGGGCGCGAGGCGGAAGTTCACCACCGCGTTGGCGGTGCCGGCCTGCGCGCAGGCCAGGGTCAACTCCAGGCACGAGGGGTGGTTCAGGTCGAGCACCGCGATGCGCTCGCCGGGCTGCAGGCCGGCCGCGCGCAGGGCCGCGGTGAGGCGGTGGACCCGGTCGGCCAGCCGTGCCCAGCTCAGGCGGGTGTCGCCAAAGACCAGGGCGTCGGCATCGGGCCGCTGCGCGGCCCAGCGAGCCAGCATGTCGCTGAAGTCGGTGTGGTCGGGAATCATGCCTGTCTCCTTCGTTGGAGCGCGCAGTCTAAGGCCAGCGCTCGCGCGTCCCCCTACAATCCCACGGTTGCCCCGATCCGGCCAGGAGAGCCCATGACCCACCGCCCGCCCCAGCGCCATCGCCTGCTCACGCCCATCGCGCCCTGGGCGCTCGCCGCCGCGGCCAGCACGCGTGCCGGCGCAACCCATGGGCAAGACGCCTGGCCCGCGCGGCCCGTCACCCTCATCGTGCCGCAGGCCGTCGGCGGCGCCAACGACACCGTGGCGCGGGCCTTCGCAACTCGCCTGTCGCAGGGCATCGGCCAGGCGGTGGTGGTGGAGAACCGCGTCGGCGCGGGCGGCAATGTCGGCACCGCCTTCGCCGCGCGCGCGCCGCGTGACGGCCACACGCTGATGCTCACGGCGCAGAGCGCGCAGACCATCAACCCCGCGCTGTATCGCAATCCCGGCTTCGACCCCATCCGCGATTTCGAGCCGGTGATGTCGGTGGCCACCGCGCCCTACCTGCTGGTGGCCAACCCGAAGTTCCCGCCCAGTGACCTGACCTCGCTCATCGCCTACGCCAAGACCCGCCCCGGCAAGGTCGACTACGCCTCGGCAGGGAACGGCACGCTCAACCATCTGCTGGGCGTGATGCTCAACCAGCGCGCCGGCCTGCACCTGGTGCACATCCCGTATCGCGGCGCGGCAGCAGCCGCCACCGACGTGGTGGCCGGCCAGGTGCCCATCACCTTCGGCAGCTTCCCCGGCGTGTTCCCGTTCGTGAAGAACGGCCAGCTCAAGGTGATCGGCGTGGCCACCGAACGGCGCACGCGGCTCGCCCCCGAAATGCCCACGCTGGCCGAGACGCTGGCGGGATTCCACGTCAACTCCTGGTACGGCCTGTTCGCGCCCGCCGGCACGCCGCGGGCGATCGTCGAGCGCATCGCCGCCGAGGGCGGCAAGGCGATGGCCGACCCGGCCCTGGTCGAGCGCCTGGCCGGTCAGGGCGCCGAGCCCGCGCCCAGCACCCCGGCCGAACTCGCGAAGCTCACCCGCGACGACCTCGAGCTGTGGGCGAAGATCGTGAAGAGCTCGGGGGCGACGGTGGATTGAGCCGCGCGGGGTCGCTTGCGGTAGGCTCGCTTCCGCTTCCCCTTTCCGAACCAGGTCGCACGACGGACCCATCCACTCGTCTCGACCAGACCGCCCCTTGAATCCCGCCCTCGTCACCGACCCCCGGACCACCGCGCTCGCCCTGGCCTGCGCCGCGCTCGCGGCTGCCAGTTTCATCGCGATGGACGGCACCGCCAAGTGGCTGGGGGAGCGCTACGGCGCCGCGCAGGTAACCTTCCTGCGCTTCGCGGTCGGCTCGCTGTACGCCGTGCCGCTATGGCTGTGGCGGCGTACCGCCCTGCCGACGCGGCGGCAGTGGCGCTGGCATCTGCTGCGCAGCGCGCTGCTGGTGGTGTCGCTGCTGACCTGGTTCCATGCGCTGAACACCCTGCCGCTGGTGCAGGCAGTGGGCATCGGGTATGCCGCGCCGCTGTTCATCTCGCTGCTGGCCATGTGGATGCTGCACGAGCGGCCCTCGCCCTGGATATGGGCCGCGCTGGCCCTGGGCGCGACGGGCGCGGCCGTCGGGCTGTGGCCCGAACTCGCCGCCGCCGACACCCCGGGCGGCGAGGCGCGGCTGTGGGGCATGGCAGCCGCGGGCGCGGCGGCCCTCACCTATGCCGGCGCGATGGTGGTCACCCGGCACCAGGCACGGCATGACGCGCTGTCAACCATCCTGCTGATCCAGAACCTGTTGCCGGCGCTCGCGCTGGCCGGGCCGCTGTGGATGCTCTGGCAACCGATGCAAGCGTCCGACCTTCCGGTCGTGCTGCTGATGGGCGCGTTCGCCACGATCGGCGTGCTCGCGGTCAACTGGGCCTATTCGCACATCGAGGCCAGCCGCGCCGCGCCGCTCGAGTACACCGGCCTGGTGTGGGCGGCGCTGCTCGGCTGGCTGGTCTTCGGGGAGCTGCCCACCGGGTGGGCCCTCGGCTCGGCCGCGTTGATCGTGCTGGGCTGCCTGCTGCTGCTGCGACGCTGACGCGCAACCCAACAGACGCCGCCTTGTTGTCTACCGTCTGGAGCCTGGACACCGTGCGGCGCGCTCCAGTGATGTCTACTTCCCGATGCAAAACCTCCCAAAAATCACCCCCAGCAAATCATCCGCCGAGAACTCCCCGGTGATCTCCCCCAGTCGCTCCTGAGCCAGCCGCAACTCCTCCGCCAGCAGCTCCAGCTGACGATCCCCTTGCGACGCTCGCGCGAGCGCCTGTTCCAGATGCTGCCCCGCCTGCCGCAGCGCGATGAGGTGCCGCTCGCGCGCGATGAACACCGACTCCCCCGCTGACTGCACCCCGGCCAGGGTCAGCAGCGCCTCGCGCAGCAGGTCGATGCCCTCGCCCTCGCGCGCCGAGAGCCACACCGTCTGCGGCTGCCCGGCGGCATCGCGAGCCACACCCGCGGGCTCGCCGCTCAGGTCGATCTTGTTCACCACCCGCAGCACCGGCACGCCCGCCGGCAGCCGCTGCGCGAGGGTGCCGTCCACCGGCTGATCGTTGCCGGCGCCGGTGCCGCCCACATCGGCAGCCACCAGGTGCAGCAGCACATCGGCCTGCGCCACCGACTGCCAGGTGCGTTCGATGCCCATGCGCTCGACCTCATCGGTGGCCTCGCGCAGCCCCGCGGTGTCGATCACATGGAGCGGCACGCCGCGCACCTGGATGGCCTGCGACACGCGGTCGCGCGTGGTGCCGGCAATCGGCGTCACGATGGCCACCTCGGCGCCGGCCAGCGCATTGAGCAGGCTGCTCTTGCCCACATTGGGCTCGCCCACCAGCACCACATCGAGCCCCTCGCGCAGCAGCGCGCCTTGCCGGGCCTGCGCCAGCAAGGCGGCCAGCTCCGCACGCAGGCGCGAAAGCCGGCCCAGCGCATCCGCGCGCTGCAGGAAGTCGATCTCCTCCTCCGGAAAATCCAGCGTCGCTTCCACCAGCATGCGCAGGTCGATCAGCCCGTCCACCAGCGCATGCACCGCCCGCGAGAACACCCCGGCGAGCGATCGCGCCGCCGAGCGCGCGGCCTGCCCCGTGCTGGCATCGATCAGGTCGGCCACGGCCTCGGCCTGGGCCAGATCAAGCTTGTCGTTGAGGAAGGCGCGCAGCGTGAATTCGCCGGGCTCGGCCAGACGCACGCCCAGTGGCGCGCCCGCCCGCAGCACGCGCTCGAGCAGCAGCTGCATCACCACCGGCCCGCCATGGCCCTGCAGCTCGAGCACATCTTCGCCGGTGTAGGAGTGCGGCGCCGGAAACCACAGCGCCAGGCCGCGATCGATCTCGCCGCCATCGTCATCCAGGAACGGGCCGTAGAGCGCCTGGCGCGGCGCAAGCCGCGCCGCTTGCGCCTCGCCCAGCAGATGCCGCGCGAGCGGCTGCAAGCCCGCGCCCGACACCCGCACCACCCCGATGCCGCCACGCCCGGGCGCGGTGGCGATCGCGGCGATGGGCGCCGGCGCGGCGCTCAGGCCTTCTTGGCCGCCGCGGCCTTCTCGATGGCTCGGGTGATGTACCACTGCTGCGCGATCGAGTAGACGTTGTTCACCAGCCAGTACAGCACCAGACCCGCGGGGAAGAAGAAGAACATCACCGAGAAGATCAGCGGCATGGCCATCATCACCTTGGCCTGCACCGGATCGGGCGGTGTGGGGTTGAGCTTCACCTGGATGAACATGGTGCCCGCCATCACCAGCGGCAGGATGAACCAGGGATCGGGCACGGCCAGATCATGGATCCAGGCGATCCAGGGCGCGTTGCGCATCTCGACCGAGGCCAGCAGCACCCAGTAGAGCGCGATGAACACCGGGATCTGCACGACGATGGGCAGGCAGCCCCCCAGCGGATTGATCTTCTCCTGCTGGTAGAGCTCCATCATGGCCTGGTTCATCTTGGCCCGGTCATTCGCATGGCGCTCCCGGATCTGCATCATGCGCGGCGTGACCGCCTTCATGCGCGCCATCGACCGGTAGCTGGCCGCCTGCAGCGGGAAGAACAGCGTCTTGATGATGATGGTGAGCAGCACGATCGCCCAGCCCCAGTTGCCCACCAGGCGGTGGCACATCTCGAGCAGCCAGAAGATCGGCTTGGCCACCGGGGTGAGCCAGCCGTAGTCCACGCTCAGGTCCAGGCCTGCGGCCACGGTCTCCAGCATGCGCTGGTCCTGCGGGCCCACCAGCAGCCGCGTGTCGGTGGCCAGGCTCGCCTTGGGCGCGATCTCGGCCAGCGGCTGCAGCGCGCCAATGGCGTAGAGGTTGTTGTCGACCCGGTTGCCGTAGTACTCGCGCGTGGCCTTGTCGGTGGGCAGCCAGGCCGACACGAAGTAGTGCTGGATCATGCCCACCCAGCCATCCACGGCGTTCTTGGCGAGGTCAGTCTTCTTCTTCTCGATGTCGGTGAAGTCCACCTTCTGGAACTTCTTCTCGTCGGTGTAGACCACCGGCCCGCTGTAGGTGACCGCGCCACCGGTGAACAAGGCAAAGGCCGAATTGCTCTTGGCCTTGAGATCGGCCTCGCTCGTGAACTCGGCATTGCGCGTGAGCTGCATGTAGAGCGTGGGCTTGACCGGCGCCTCGCCGAGGTTGGTCACCTCATCGCGCACCGCCACCACATAGCTGCCCCTGTCCAGGCGGTACGTGCGGGTGAGCCGCACCCCGCCCGACTCGGCCGAGAGCTTGAGCTCCACCGCCTTGGCATCACCCTGCAGGCTGCGCGCGCCCTCGGCCACGCTGAACACCGAACGATGCGTGGGAAAGCTGCTGCCCGCCGGCGCGCCCACCAGGCCTGACTGCGCCACGTACACCCGGCCCGGGTCATCCTGCAGCAGCACCACATGGCCCTCGTTGGGCGTGAGCGTCTCGCTGCCAGCCTTGTGGCGCAGCAGCACCGCGCGACGCACCTGGCCGCCGACCGGATCGATCTTGAGCTGCAGGGTGTCACTGCTGAGCGTGATGAGTTCCGACGCGGGCGAACCGGCCGTCGCCGCGGGCGCGGATTGGGCCGCAGCCGCCGGGGCGGCCGGCGCAACGCTGCCGGGCACCGACGCCGCCGAAGGTGCCGAGGGCACCGCGCCAGGCGCCGTGGCGCCCGAGCCTTCACCGGTGGCCGGGGGCGCGGCCGCCGGGGCCTGCGCAGCCGGCTGACCCGACAGCAGCGAGGGCTTGCCGTTATGACGCTGCCAGCTGTCCCACAGGAACAGCAGCGACATCGAGAAGACAACCCAGAGGATGGTGCGCTGCAATTGCATGGGGATCATTCCGACTTGGGAGAGGGCGGCACCGGATCGAGGCCGCCAGGGTTCCAGGGGTGACAGCGACACAGCCGCCGGGCCGCCAGCCAGCCGCCTGACAGCACGCCGTGACGGGCGATGGCCTCGAGCGCGTACTCGGAGCAGCTCGGGAAGAACCGGCACGCCGGCGCCATCAGCGGACTCACCGCGTAACGGTAGGCATGGATGGGCGCCGAAAGAACCCGCTGCGCGAGCGAAGCCGGACGCAGCCTGCCGGGCATCGAGGATCCGCTCATGACGGCACGCGGGCGCGTGCCCGCCGGATGAGCAGGTCGAGCTCGGCGCGCCACACCCGCTTCAGCGCGCCGCGCGGCATGGCGCGCCAGGCGTCGCTGCGACGGCGCAGCCGGATCATGGCCAGCAGCGCCCGCGCCTCGGGCCAGTCGGCCAGACGCCAGGCCTCGCGGGCCACCCGCTTGAGCGCATTGCGTTCCACTGCCAGCGGCAGCAGTCGCTTCGGGATCGACAGGCCAAGACGCGGCCGGTCGGCGTGACGGCGCATCGACACACCGAAATGCTCGGTGCTCGAATCGGCCCGCTGGCGCGACAGCGCCATCAGCCCGGCATCGGCGCGCTGTCTGCCCATGGTGTTGCCTGGGCCCGACGACGACTGCCCGCTTGCCGCTCAGGTTCTGCAGCGACCGCTACGGCGGACAGCCGGCCCGCGGGCCGGGAAAATCACAGGCCCAGACGCTTGCGGCCCTTGGCGCGACGCGCAGCGATCACGGCACGGCCACCGCGGGTTTTCATCCGCACGAGAAAGCCGTGGGTGCGCTTGCGCCGCACCACGGAAGGCTGGAAGGTACGTTTCATGGTGGGTCTCGGAGAAAAAGCCCTCGATTGCATCAGAAGGGACTGCAACCGTCAACTGCGGGCCTGTGGAAAACTTATGGAGTCAGGTAAAATACCCGGCTGACCCGACCCCCGCAGCAGCCCGCGCCCCGCCCCTCTCTCTGGCCCCCGGAACCCTCCCCAGACCATGCAGGACCGCTGGAACGCCTGTGCATCCCGGCTTGAAGCCGAGGTGTCCGAGCAACTCTACAAGACCTGGCTCAAGCCGCTGGTCTGCCTGGGCCATGAAGCCGCCAACGGGGTGCTGCGTCTGGGTCTGCCCAATCAGTTCAAGCTCAACTGGGTGCGCAGTCAGTACGGCACGCGCATCGGCGAGCTCGCCATCGAGGTGTTCGGTCCCGGCACCCAGGTGGCGTTCGAGCTCATCGCCGCGCCTGAAGGCCAGCGTGATACGTCGCCGCGTCTGGCAAGCGCCCTGCGCCCTGCGCCGGCAGACGCCGGCAGCAACCCGCCCGAACCCACGCCTGACGCAGCCCCGGTGCTGGTGCCCCTGGCCAATGACCGCACCCGCCTGCGCCCAGACCTCGCCTTCGACAACTTCGTCACCGGCAAGGCCAACCAGATGGCGCGCGCCGCGGCCCTGCAGGTGGTGGAACGCCCGGCCACCTACAACCCGCTGTTCCTCTACGGCGGCGTGGGCCTCGGCAAGACCCACCTCATGCATGCGGTGGGCAACGCCTTCATGGAGCGCAGCGCCAACGCGCGGGTGCGCTACATCCATGCCCAGGAGTACTTCGACGAGATGGTCCGCGCCATCCAGCGCAAGACCTCCGAAGACCTCAAGCAGTACTACCAGTCGCTCGACCTGCTGCTGATCGACGACATCCAGTTCCTCTCGGGCAAGCCGCGCACGCAGGAGGAGTTCTTCTACACCTTCGACGCGCTGTACGCGGCCCGCCGCCAGATCATCATCACCTGCGACACCTATCCCAAGGAGATCGCCGGCCTCGAAGAGCGGCTCATCTCGCGCTTCGATTCCGGCCTCATCGTGGCCATCGAGCCGCCCGAGCTCGAGATGCGGGTGGCCATCCTGCTCAAGAAGGCCGAGCAGCAGGGCGCGGCCCTGCCCGAAGACGTCGCCTTCTTCATCGCCAAGCACCTGCGCAGCAACGTGCGTGAGCTCGAGGGCGCGCTGCTGCGCGTGGTGGCCTATGCCGGCTTTCGTGAGCGGCCGGTGTCGCTGGAGCTGGCCAAGGAGGCGCTCGAGGATCTGCTCGCGCTCAACCGCCGCCAGATCTCGGTGGAGTTCATCCAGAAGACGGTGGCCGACTTCTACAAGACCAAAGTGGCCGAGATGTACGGCAAGCGCCGGCACGCCCACATCGTGCTGCCGCGGCAGGTGGCCATGTACCTGGCCAAGGAGCTCACCCAGAAGAGCCTGCCCGAGATCGGCGAGGCCTTCGGCGGGCGCGACCACACCACCGTGCTGCACGCGGTCCGCAAGATCGCCGAGCAGCGCCAGCACGACACCGATCTGAACCACCAGATCCACGTGCTCGAACAGACCCTGCGCGGATGAACCCCATGCTTCCCCTGCGCAGCCCAGGCCGCCGGCAATCCGGCGCCTGTTCAAAAGCCGTGCATATCGGCTTGAGCCAGTGTGAACAAGTGGCCGCTCGTCGCGGCGCGGGCGTTCGTCCCCAACTTGCCCACATTGGCCGAACCGGCTTGTCCACCCCATGTCATCGCCCGGCAAGCCGCGCCGGCGCTGCATCTGCGCTGGTTGTCCACAGCGTTGCCACTTCCTCATGAACAACAACAGGAAGAGATAAGACAATGCAATACATAAGAGCCACCCGAGACGCGATCCTCAAGCCGCTGACCACCGTGGCCGGCATCGTCGAGCGTCGACACACCCTGCCCATCCTGGCCAACGTGCTGCTGACCAAGACCGGCGAAGAAGTGTCCTTCCTGGCCACCGACGTCGAGATCCAGATCCGCACCACGGCATCGCTCGGCGCCGGCGCCGACAGCGGCGCCACCACGGTGTCGGCCCGCAAGCTCATCGACATCCTGCGCGCCCTGCCCGAGGGGCCCGAGGTGAGCCTGTCGGTCACGCAGCGCAAGGCCACCATCCAGGCCGGCAAGAGCCGCTTCGCGCTGCAGACGCTCGGGGCGGAAGAGTTCCCCACCGTGGCCGTGAACGACGCCTTCAGCGCGTCGTTCTCGCTGCCGCAGCGCCAGCTCAAGCACCTCTTCCAGATGGTCCACTTCGCCATGGCGCAGCAGGACATCCGCTACTACCTCAACGGCCTGCTGCTGGTCACCGAGGGCGACGCGGTGCGCGTCATCGCCACTGACGGCCATCGGCTGGCGTACTGCCACACCACGCTCGAAGACGCGCAACTCGCCCGCAACGAGGTGATCATCCCGCGCAAGACCGTGCTCGAGCTGCAGCGGCTGCTCAACGACAACGACGAGCCGGTGCTGATCGATGTTGCCGCCAACCAGGTGCGCCTGCGCTTTGGCGAGGTCGAGATGCTCAGCAAGCTGGTGGAGGGCAAGTTCCCCGATTACCAGCGGGTGATCCCCAGCGGCTACCGGCGCCGGGCGCTGGTCTCGCGCGAGGCCCTGGCGGCCTCGCTCGGGCGCGCCTCCATCCTCACCTCGGACAAGTTCCGCGGCGTGCGGCTGGCGCTGTCGGCAGGCACGCTGCGCGTGCAGACCAGCAATGCCGAGCAGGAAGAGGCCGTGGATGAGCTCGAGGTTGACTACACCGCGGAGCCGCTCGAGGTGGGCTTCAACGTGGGCTACCTGCAGGACGTACTCGGCAACCTCAAGTGCGATCAGGTGGCCATCGACTTCGGCGACGCCAACAGCAGCGCGCTGCTCACCGTGCCCGAAGACGAGAGCTTCAAGTACGTGGTCATGCCCATGCGCATCTGAGCGCCCACCCGCGCCGCAAGCGCATCCGCGCGCATCTCCCTACCTTTGCCCGGCATGACGCCGGGCTGTCTTCCCCAGCAGGACACCGCACCGAATGAGCGACGCCGCCAAGAGCTACGATTCAACCTCCATCCAGATCCTTGAAGGGCTGGAGGCGGTGCGCAAGCGCCCGGGCATGTACATCGGTGACACCTCCGACGGCACCGGCCTGCATCACCTGGTCTTCGAGGTGGTGGACAACGCCATCGACGAATCGCTTGCCGGCCACTGTGACGAGATCGTCGTCACCATCCACACCGACAACTCCATCTCGGTCACCGACAACGGGCGCGGCATTCCCACCGGCATCAAGTGGGATGACCGCAACGATCCCAAGCGCAGCGCCGCCGAGATCGTCATGACCGAGCTGCACGCCGGTGGCAAGTTCGACCAGAACAGCTACAAGGTGTCGGGCGGTCTGCACGGCGTGGGCGTGTCCTGCGTGAACGGCCTCTCAAAGTGGCTGCGCCTGGTCATCCGGCGTGATGGCAAGGCCTACTTCATGGAGTTCCATCGCGGCGTGCCGCAGAACCCCGAGCCGGTGCAGGTGCTGGTGCCCGAGGGCGTGAATGCGCTGGGCGTGGCGGCGGGCACGCCGGTGATGGTCTCGCCCATCAAGGTCACCGGCACCACCGAGCTGCGCGGCACTGAAGTGCACTTCATGGCCGACGAGACCATCTTCACGCACGTGGAGTACCACTACGAGATCCTGGCCAAGCGGCTGCGCGAGCTCTCGTTCCTGAACAACGGGGTGCGCATCAAGCTGGTCGATCAGCGCCAGGGCAAGGAAGAAGACTTCGCCTTCGCCGGCGGCGTGCGCGGCTTCGTCGAGTACATCAACCAGAACAAGACCTCGCTGCACCCCACGGTCTTCCATGCCACCGGCAGCCGAGACACCGAGGCCGGCCTGAGCATCGGCGTGGAAGTGGCCATGCAGTGGAACGACAGCTACAGCGAGCAGGTGCTGTGCTTCACCAACAACATCCCGCAGCGCGACGGCGGCACCCACCTCACCGGGCTGCGCGCGGCCATGACCCGCGTCATCAACAAGTACATCGAGGAAAACGAGCTGGCCAAGAAGGCCAAGGTCGAAACCACCGGCGAAGACATGCGCGAGGGCCTCACCTGCGTGCTCAGCGTGAAGGTGCCCGAGCCCAAGTTCAGCTCGCAGACCAAGGACAAGCTGGTGTCGTCCGAGGTGCGCGCGCCGGTCGAGGAGCTGGTGGCCAAGGCGCTCGAGGATTTCCTGCAGGAAAAGCCGGCCGACGCCAAGGCGATCTGCGGCAAGATCGTCGAGGCCGCGCGCGCTCGCGACGCCGCGCGCAAGGCGCGCGACATGACCCGC
>JBIKWU010000347.1:0-3560 GCA_044356115.1 Burkholderiaceae bacterium | reverse complement strand
GCGCCGCGTCGGGATGCGAGCCGCGCACCGACTTGTGCAGCGCCGAGATCTGGTCGTAGAAGGCGTCGCCGCCCTTGTCGAAGCGGCGCAGGCTCTGCGAGAGCATCTGCTCGAGCGCCGGCACGTCCACGCGCGTGATGCCCTGCGTGGCCGCGGTGTCGGCCACCAGCTCGATGGCGTTGAGCAGCCGGCGCGCATCGCCATCGGCCCAGGCCACGAGGCGATCGCGAGCGTCATCGCTCACCGCCGGGGCGGGCTGACCGTCGGCGGCCAGCCGCGCGAGCGCCCGCCCGAAGAGCAGGGTCAGCGCGGCCGCGTCCACCGGTTGCAGCACATGCACCCGGGCGCGCGAGAGCAGCGCTCCGTTCACCTCGAAGGACGGGTTCTCGGTGGTGGCGCCCACGAACACGAACAGCCCGCTCTCCACGTGCGGCAGGAAGGCATCCTGCTGGGCCTTGTTGAAGCGGTGCACCTCATCGACGAAGACGATGCTGCGACGCCCCTGCCCGGCGGCCACCTCGGCCTGGGCCACCGCCTCGCGGATGTCCTTCACGCCGCCGAGCACCGCCGAGATGGGGATGAACTGCGCCTCGAAGCCCTCGGCCATCAGCCGGGCCAGGGTGGTCTTGCCCACGCCCGGCGGCCCCCAGAGGATCATGGAGTGAGGCCGTCGCGACTCGAAGGCCACCCGCAGCGGCTTGCCCGGCCCGAGCAGATGCGCCTGGCCGACCACCTCGTCGAGATGGCGCGGCCGCAGCCGCTCGGCCAGTGGGGCGGCGGGGCCGGGCAGCATCTCAGGCCGCCCGCGGCGCGACGCGCCCGGTGAGGTGACCGATGTTCAGGGCGCTGCCGATCAGCAGCAACTGGAAGGCCGCGATGCCCGCCCACACCAGACCGAAGCGTCCGGCGTCCATCATCAGCCCGAAGAGCGCCGGGCTGAGCGACATGCCGATGTCCAGGCCTGAATAGACCATGCCGTAGACCCGGCCGGTGGCGCCCGCCGGCGTGGCGCGCTTGACCAGCAGATCGCGCGCCGGCCCGGCCAGCCCCATGCCCAGGCCCATCAGCGCGAACAGTACCGGCACGGTCCAGGCCGGCCAATCGGTGACGCCCACCAGCAGCGCGAGCGCCGCCGAGACACCGAGCGACACCGCCACCACCTGCGGCGCGCGCTCGGGGCGGGTGAGCAGCAGGCCACCGGCGAGCATGCCCGCGGCGCTGCCCAGCATGAACACCGTGACGCAGGAGGCCACCCACCCCACCGGCAGCGCATGGAGCTGACGCGCGGCCTCGGGGCCGAAGGTGAGCACACCGCCCAGCGCCGCCGCCCAGGCGAAGAAGAAGCCGAAGCTCATCCAGACCGCGGGCAGGCGCAGGAATCCGAAGGTGCTGTCAGCCGATGCCGCAGCGGGTTGGGACGCCGCCGCGCGCGGCACCCCACCCACCCCCTGCATGAGCGCGCGCCAGCGCCACACCGCGCCCAGCACGGCCAGGGCCACCAGCGCCGCGCACACGAAGGCCGCACGCCAGCCCAGCCACTGCGCGGTGCCGGCCAGCAGCGCTGGCGCCGCGGCCCAGCCCAGCGAGCCGCTCACCCCGTGCACCGCATAGGCCTTGCCCAGCCGGGCCGGCCCCACCCGGGCGTTGAGGATGGAGTAGTCCACCGGATGGAAGGGCGCATTGCCCACACCGCAGAGCACCGCGCCCGCCAGCAGCCCGGCATAGCCCGAGGCCCCGGCCAGCACCAGCGCGGCGAGCACGAAGGTGGACAGCGCCGCCATCATCACCGGCCATGCGCCGATCCGGTCGACCAGAAAACCCGACAGTGCCTGACCGACCGCCGAGACCACGAAGAACACCGTCACCAGCAGCCCGAGCTCGGCATAGCTCAGCGCGAAGGCCGTCTTGAGCCAGGGAAAGAGCGGCGCGAGGCTCAGATGAAAGAAATGCGAACTGCCATGCGCCAGGCCCACCAGCGCGATGGTGGCCCGCTCCCGGCCGGTGTCACCCGCGGGCAGCGCGCCGATCACCGCCTGGGCAGGCGCCGACATGTCGGATCGCTCAGGTGAGCGCGCCGCGCGCATCCACCGGCCATACCGCCTCCACCCGGCCCGCACGATGCGCCACCAGGTGGTCGTGCAGGTTGACCGTGGGGTCGCAATGGCCGGGCACCACCTGAAGGGTGTCGCCCAGCGCGAGCGGCGCGCGCGCGCCCTCCCCGCTCGGGCGCAGCACCAGATGCTCGTCGGAGATCGACACCGCGCGCCAGCCCTCGGCCAGCGGCACCGGCAGGCCGGAATCCACCGAGAAGGCCTTCAGCCCGGCATCGAGCACCACCTGGCCGGGTCGCTCGCTGATCACCTGGCAGTGCACGGTGAGCGCCTGCCGCAGCGCGGGCGCCCGCGGGTCGGGCTGGTTGGCAAAGTAGTCGGCATCCATCAGTACGTAGGAGCCAGGCTGCACCTCGGTGTAGACGCCGGTGGCCGCCTCCAGCGGGTAGGTACCGGTGCCGGCGCCGGTGACCACCGCGCACGCGTGGCCGGCCGCGCGCAGCGCGTCACGAGCGGCCGCCGCCGCCGCTGCCGCCGCCGCGATCGCCTCGCGTCGCTCCTCGGGCGAGCGTCGGTGCTGGGCCCGGCCGTGATAGGCCTGCAGGCCGCGCAGTCGCAGCGCCGGACCGCAGGCCGCCACCTGCTCGGCCAGCGCCAGCACCGCGGCCTCGCCAAGCACGCCGCAACGACCGCCGCCGACGTCGACCTCGATCAGCACGTCGATGCGGCCACCTTCCTGCGCCAGCGCCTCGGCCAGGGCCCGCACCTGCTGAGGGTGATCCACGCACACGCCGATCAGCGCCCGCTGCGACAGACGCGCGAGCCGGCGCAGCTTGGAGGCGCCGATCACCTGATTGCTGACCAGCACGTCGGTGATGCCGGCGTCCACGAAGACCTCGGCCTCGGCAACCTTCTGGCAGCACACCCCCACCGCGCCGGCCGCGACCTGCCGGCGGGCGATGGCCACGCACTTGTGGGCCTTGGCATGGGCGCGCAGCGCGAGCCCGCTGGCGGCCACCGCGGCGTGCACCGCCCTCAGGTTGGCCTCGAAGGCATCGAGGTCGAGCAGCAGCGCGGGGGTGTCGACCGCGGCGATCGGGTCGCCGACCCGGGCGGGTGCCTGCATCTCACTGCTCCACGACATCGGCGCCGCGCGGCGCCGTGAACCGGAAGAGATCGGCCTCGAGTCGCGGGTTGCGCTCAAGCGCCGAGAACACGAAGACGGTGGTGCGCCCGAACGCATCGCGCACCTCCATCTGCTCGGGCTGACCGGCGCGCAGGCCGATCAGGATGCGGTCGAAGCCGGCCTCGCGGCTGCGCGGCACCGCCAGCACCCAGTCGAGCCCCTCGCGCGCGCCGCTCTCGCTGAGCGTGAAGGCGCGATCGAGTTCCTGACCGCCGAAGAGCAGCGCGGCCGGGCTCGCGCCCACCGCATCGCCCAGACGGCGCACCGTGACCTGGTTGAGGTCTCGGTCGAGGAAATGCAGCTTCTCGCCGTCGGCCACCAGC
>JBIKWU010000213.1:0-6896 GCA_044356115.1 Burkholderiaceae bacterium | reverse complement strand
TGGTCGTAGGGCTTGCGCACCTCCCAGCGGAAGCGGCCCGGTCGCTGGAAGGCGAACACCCCTGACACGGTCTCGACGCCGCCGCCACTGCGCGCGGTGCGCTGGGTGAACGCACCCCGCGCGGACGCGGTGGCGGCGATGAAGGCGCGCAGCTGGGCCAGCGCGGTGTCGGCCGCCAGGGCCGGCGCGCCCGGGCCGACCATCAGACCGACACCCGGACCGGCGTTCAGGCCGGCCAGCAGGCCAGCGATCAGGCGACGCCGCGCGCGCAGGAGCCGGGCCATGGCCTCAGGGCTCGTCGCGCTTGGGGACGAGGATGTCGCGGTTGCCGTTGGTGGCCATGGCCGAGACGAGGCCGGCCTTCTCCATCTGCTCGAGCAGACGGGCGGCGCGGTTGTAGCCGATGCGCAGATGACGCTGCACCAGCGAGATCGAGGCCCGCTTGTGCTGCACCACGACAGCGACCGCCTGGTCGTACATGGCATCGGACTCGCCATCGACGCCGGCCTCCGACAGGGTCTGCTGCAGACCGCCAAAGCCCACCGCGCTGCCGGTGTCGGCCTCGGCCGGCACGCCGCCCTCGAGCACGCCCTCGACGTACTGCGGCTCGCCCAGCGACTTCCAGTGCGCGACCACCTTCTGCACCTCCTCGTCGCTGACGAAGGCGCCATGCACGCGCACCGGCACGCCGCCGCCGGGCATCAGGTAGAGCATGTCGCCCTGACCAAGCAGGGACTCGGCCCCCATCTGGTCGAGGATGGTCCGCGAGTCGATCTTGGAGGACACCTGGAAGGCGATGCGGGTGGGGATGTTGGCCTTGATGAGGCCGGTGATCACGTCGACCGAAGGCCGCTGCGTGGCGAGGATGAGGTGGATGCCCGCCGCGCGCGCCTTCTGCGCGAGCCGCGCGATCAGCTCCTCGACCTTCTTGCCCACCACCATCATGAGGTCGGCGAGCTCGTCGATGACCACCACGATCTGCGGCAGGCGGCCCAGCGGCTCGGGCGCGTCGGGCGTGAGCGAGAAGGGATTGGGGATGGGCGTCTCGCGCTTCTCGGCCTCGGCGATGCGGGCGTTGTAGCCCGAGAGATTGCGCACGCCGAGCTTGCTGAGCAGCCGGTAGCGGCGCTCCATCTCGGCCACGCACCAGTTGAGCGCGTTGCCGGCGTGCTTCATGTCGGTGACCACCGGCGCGAGCAGATGCGGAATGCCCTCGTAGGAGCTCATCTCGAGCATCTTCGGGTCGATGAGGATCATGCGCACATCGGACGGGTCGCTCTTGTAGAGCAGCGACAGCAGCATGGCGTTGATGCCCACCGACTTGCCCGAGCCGGTGGTGCCCGCCACCAGCAGGTGCGGCATGCGGGCAAGGTCGGCGCACACCGGATGCCCGGCGATATCCTTGCCCAGCGCCAGCGTCACCGCCGAGCTGCTCTCGGCGTAGACCTGCGAGCCCAGGATCTCGGAGAGCCGTACCGGCTGGCGCCGTGGATTGGGCAACTCGAGCCCCATCAGGTTCTTGCCGGGAATGGTCTCGACCACCCGCAGCGACACCAGCGAGAGCGCGCGGGCGAGGTCCTTGGCCAGATTGACCACCTGGCTGCCCTTGACCCCGGTGGCCGGCTCGATCTCGTAGCGGGTGATCACCGGACCCGGATAGGCGGCCACCACGCGCGCGGCCACATTGAAGTCGGCGAGTTTCTTCTCGATGAGCCGCGAGGTGTAATCGAGGGTGTCGGCCGGCACCGACTCCTGCAGCACCGGGGGCGGATCGAGCAGCGACAGCGCCGGCAGCTGGGTATCGGCGGGCAGGTCGAAGAAGAGCGGCGCCTGACGCTCGGCGCTGGCCCGCACCGAGGGCTCGATGGGCGGCGCGGGCGGCTCGATGCGCACGGGCTCGGGGTCATCCTGGATGATGCGGCGCAGCTCCTCGACCTGTTCCTCGCGCGCCTCGGCGGCCACCTCGCCGATGCGCCGATCGCGCCGCGCCGCGACCGCACGGGCTGCGCGCAGCCATGCGGTCTCGAGCACCGTGCCCACCGACTCGGCCAGCTGGATCCAGGACAGCCCGGTCCAGAGGCTGAAGCCGGTGGCGATCATGGCCAGCAGCAGCAGGGTGCCGCCGACCGCGCCAAGGTGCGTGATGGCGGGATCGCCGAGCAGGCGTCCGAAGAGCCCGCCCGGGGCGAGTGGCAAGGCCATGGCAAGGGAATGCAGCCGCACCGACTCGAGCGCGGCGCAGCCCAGCAGCAGCAGCACGAAGCCGCCCCAGCGCTCCCAGGGGAAGCGGGAAGTGCCGGCGTCCGGATCACCCTCGCCCGCCGCCGGCACGCGCGGCGACAGTCTCAGGCTGCGCCGGCCAGCCGCGGTGAGGGTCGGTGGCGGCGCGGGCGGCAGCGGCTCGCGCAGCCGACGCCAGTCGCGCCACACCAGCAGGCCGAGCAGCGCCACGAACAGATACGCGGACAGGCCGAAGAGGTAGAACAGCAGGTCGGCGCACCATGCCCCGACACGACCGCCGGCATTGACCACGGCCTGCCCGGACACCGCGTGCGACCAGCCGGGATCGACCCGGTCATAGGTGAAGAGGATGAGCGCGAGCAGGGCCGCCCCGGCCACGGTGGCAATCCAGCGGGCCTCGCGCAGCAGCCGTCGCGCGCGCTCGGGCAGCGCCAGGGCGATCGGCTGCAGCGGCGCCGGCGGACGGCGCGCGGCCGTGGCGGCTGCAGCGAGACGGGTCATGCCGGCGCGGGCCTCAGCTGATGTAGGTGCTCAGCTTCTCGCGCAGCACCAGCTGCCCGCCCGGCATGGGCACGATGTAGCCGTCGATCTCCAGGCCCTTCATGACCCGCGACACCATCTCGCGCGAGGCGCCGATCATCTTGGCGATCTCCTGGCGTGGCAGCTTGTTGCGCACGACACGTTCGCCGTTGACCAGCTCGGAGAAGTCGAGCAGCACCCGCGCCACCCGGCCGTACACATCGAGCAGGGCGAGCGTCTCGATCTTCATGTCGGCCTCGCGCAGGCGACGCACCAGCCCGCGCATCACCGCCATGCACAGCTCGGGGCTCTGCATGAGGATGGTCTTGAAGGTGTCCTTGCCCACCGCCATGAATTCGCAGGTCTCGAGGGTGATGACGCTGGCCGAGCGCGGCGCGTCGTCGATGAGGCTCATCTCGCCGAAGAATTCGCCCGAGCCGATCACGGCCAGGATGACCTCCTTGCCTTCGGAGTCGGAGCGCTGAACCTTGGCGCGGCCGGCGAGAAGGAGGTACATCGATTGCGAGGCCTCGCCCTCGGCCACGATGGTGCGGCCCCGCGGATAGCTGCGCCGGGCGCTGCCGGCGGCCACGCCATCGAGCTGCGCCTCGGTGAGGCTCGAGAAGAGCGGCACCCGTCTGAGGAACGCCTTGTTTTCTTCATGCGCCATGACCACCTCGGATCCTGAGAAACCCTATAATTTTGCACTATCTGCGAGCAATTCAGAAACCCCTACTTCAATAAATCCGCCTAAGTCGATGATTTGTTGAAATTTTTACAACGAATCGAGAAACCATGCCAGCGCCCAGCCACCACCGTCTCCTCATTCTCGGCTCTGGCCCCGCCGGCTACACCGCCGCGGTCTACGCGGCCCGGGCCAACCTCAAGCCGGTGCTGATCACCGGCATCGCCCAGGGTGGCCAGCTGATGACCACCACCGAGGTCGACAACTGGCCGGCCGACGCCCAGGGTGTGCAGGGCCCTGACCTCATGGCCCGCTTCCAGGCCCACGCCGAGCGTTTCGGCACCGAGATGATCTTCGACCAGATCCACACCGCCCACCTGAACGAGCGGCCGGTGCGGCTGGTGGGCGATTCCGGCGAATACACCGCCGATGCGCTGATCATCGCCACCGGCGCCTCGGCGCGCTATCTGGGGCTGCCGTCCGAAGAGGCCTTCATGGGCAAGGGCGTGTCGGCCTGCGCCACCTGCGACGGCTTCTTCTACCGCGGCCAGGATGTCTGCGTGGTCGGGGGCGGCAACACCGCTGTCGAGGAGGCGCTGTACCTCTCGAACATCGCCCGCAAGGTCACCGTGGTGCATCGTCGCGACCGCTTCCGCGCCGAGCCGATCATGATCGACAAGCTCATGGAGAAGACCCGCGGCGGCAACGTCGAGATCCGCTGGCACAGCGAGCTTCACGAGGTGCTGGGCGATGCCACCGGCGTGACCGGCGCGCGCCTGCGCGATGCCCGCGACGGCGGCCTCGCCGACATCGCCCTGCAGGGCGTGTTCGTGGCGATCGGGCATACGCCGAACACCGGCATCTTCGCGGGCCAGCTCGAGATGGCCAACGGCTACATCGTCACCCGCAGCGGCCTGCAGGGCCAGGCCACGGCCACCAGCGTGCCGGGCGTGTTCGCGGCGGGCGACGTGCAGGACCACGTGTATCGCCAGGCGATCACCAGCGCGGCCACCGGCTGCATGGCCGCGCTCGACGCCCAGCGCTACCTCGAGGCCCAGGAAGGGCACTGAGGGCCAGCGGCGCGCCATGAAGCAGTTCAGCGAGTTGGCCAGCCTGCGCGAGCAGCTCGCGCGGCAGGCGCGTGCCGAGGCCGAGGCCCGCGAGGCGCAGCGCCGCGAGCAGGCACGGCTCGCCCGCGAAGCAGCGGTCTTTCGCGACGCGATGGCCGACGCCGTGCCGCTCAAGCCGGCGCCGCGAGTCCTGCCCGCGCGCGAACCGGTGGCGCCGCGCCCGCTGCAGCGCGAGGCCGATGAACGGCTAGCCCTGGCGCAATCGATGTCCGACGAGATCGACATCGAGCGCCTGCTCGACACCGACGAGAACCTCTCCTTTCGCCGCGAGGGTGTGGGCACCGACGTGGTCCGCCGCCTGCGGCGCGGCCAATGGACCGTGCAGGGCCAGATCGACCTCCACGGCAAGCGGGTCGACGAGGCACGCGTCGCCCTCGTCGAATTCCTCGCCCAGGCGCTGCGCGAGCAGCGGCGCTGCCTGCGGGTGATCCACGGCAAGGGGCTCGGATCGGTCGCCCGCGAGCCGGTGCTCAAGGGCAAGGTGCTGCGCTGGCTGGTGCAGCGCGACGAGGTGCTCGCCTTCTGTCAGGCCCGGCCCAACGACGGCGGGGCGGGCGCGCTGCTGGTGCTGCTGCGCGGCGGCTGAAGCCCGCTGGCGGCCCGGCCCGCGGCGTGCCCCGAGGCCCAGGCCCACTGGAAGTTGTAGCCGCCCAGCCAGCCGGTCACGTCCACCACCTCGCCGATGAAGTGCAGCCCTGGCTGGCGCCGCGACTGCAGGCTGCGCGGATCGAGCTCGGCGGTGGCCACGCCGCCCACGGTCACCTCGGCCTTGCGCCAGCCCTCCGAGCCATTCGGCAGCAGCGTCCAGCGGCGCAGCGCGTCGGCCAGCGCCTGCAGGTCGCGGTTGCCGAGTTCGGCGAGGCGGGCCTGCGGATTGAGCCGCGGGTGCGACCGGGCGAGATCGCCGAGCCACTGCGCGACCACGCGCCGCGGCAGGCGCTGGGCCAGCACCGTGGCGAGCTGGCCACGGGTGTGCTCGCGGTTGCCGCGCAGCCAGCCGAGCAGATCGAGCCCCTGGTCATCGGGCGCGAGGTCGATCTCCAGCGGCTCACCCGGGCGCCAGAAGGTGGAGGCCTGCAGCACCGCCGGCCCGGACAGGCCGCGGTGCGTGAAGAGCAGGTCCTCCAGGAAGGCCGGGCTGTCGGGCGCGGCAGGGCAGCGGATGCCCACCGCCTGCGAGACCCCGGCCAGGCCCGACCACGGCGCCCACTGCTCGGGCGCGAAGGTGAGCGGCACCAGCGCCGGCCGGGGTTCGACCACCCGGTGGCCGAAGCGCCGCGCGATGCGGTGGCCGAGATCGGTGGCGCCGATCTTCGGGATGGACAATCCGCCGGTGGCCACCACCAGCGAGCCGCAGCGCACCGCACCGGCGGCGGTCTCGACGCGAAAGCGCGCGCCGCCGGCGTCGTCGGCCAGCGGCTCGATGGCGCCCGCGGCGCAGCCCAGGCGCCAGCGCACGCCGCCGACATCGGCCTGCGCGCGCAGCATGGCCACGATCTGCGTGGCCGACCCGTCGCAGAAGAGCTGGCCGCGGTGCTTCTCGTGGAAGGCGATACGGTGCGCGCGCACCAGCGCGATGAAGTCGGCCGGCGGATAGGCGCGCAGCGCGTGGCGGGCGAAGCCGGGGTCGGCGCTCTGGTAGCGCTCGGGCAGGCCGGCATCGACATTGGTGAAGTTGCAGCGACCGCCACCCGAGATGCGGATCTTCTCCCCGGGATCGGCGCTGTGGTCGAGCACCATGACCCGCAGGCCGCGGCGAGCGGCCACGCCGGCGCAGAACAGGCCGGCCGCCCCCGCGCCCAGCACCAGCAGGTCGATGTCGCTCATGGCCGACGCGGCACGCTCAGGGCAGGCGGATGCGCGGCCCGCCAGGCAGGGCCTGCAGGGCTGCGACATCGGCCAGGGTGTCGAGGTCGGTGGTGAAGCCGGCGTGCGCGGCATCGTGCCGCGTCACCGCCTCGGGATGGGCGGCAATCCAGTCGCGCGGCCCGCCCGGTTCGGCGAGCAGTTCGGGCACCAGGCCGGCCTCGAACAGCACCGGGTTGCCGCGTTCGCCGCGGTGGCGCGGCACCAGGCAGCGGGCCGCGCCCCGGCGCGCGAAGGCCTGCGCGAGCTCGCGCAGGTGCGCGGGCTGCAGCAGCGGGAGGTCGGAGAGCACCACCGCCACCCCGGCATGGGCGCCTTCGGCCAGCACCGGCGCGAGCGCGGCAAGGCCCGCCTGCACCGAGCCCTGCTGCCCGTCGCGCCAGGCGGGGTTCTCCACCATCTGGAGCGCCAGCCCCTGCAGCAGAGGGCGCACGCGCTCGGGCGCATGGCCGAGC
>JBIKWU010000006.1:0-32506 GCA_044356115.1 Burkholderiaceae bacterium | reverse complement strand
TGCACCGCCGACGCGCGACACCGAGATGCCGGCGTTCATCGCGGGACGGATGCCGGCGTTGAACAGGTCGGTCTCGAGGAAGATCTGGCCGTCGGTGATGGAGATCACGTTGGTCGGCACGAAGGCCGACACGTCACCGGCCTGGGTCTCGATGACCGGCAGCGCGGTGAGCGAGCCGGTCTTGCCCTTGACCTCGCCGTTGGTGAACTTCTCGACGTAGTCGGCGTTCACGCGCGCGGCGCGCTCGAGCAGGCGCGAGTGCAGGTAGAACACGTCACCGGGGTAGGCTTCGCGGCCCGGCGGGCGGCGCAGCAGCAGCGACACCTGGCGGTAGGCCACGGCCTGCTTGGAGAGGTCGTCGTAGACGATGAGCGCGTCTTCGCCGCGATCGCGGAAGTACTCGCCCATGGTGCAGCCCGAGTAGGCGGCGATGTACTGCATGGCGGCCGACTCGGAGGCGGTGGCGGCCACCACGATGGTGTAGGCCATGGCGCCGTTTTCTTCGAGCTTGCGCACCACGTTGGCCACGGTGGAGGCCTTCTGGCCGATGGCCACGTACACGCAGTACAGGCCCTTGCCCTTCTGGTTGATGATGGTGTCGATGGCCACCGCGGTCTTGCCGGTCTGGCGGTCACCGATGATGAGTTCGCGCTGGCCGCGACCCACCGGCACCATGGCGTCGATGGCCTTCAGGCCCGACTGCACCGGCTGCGACACCGACTGCCGCGCGATGACCCCGGGGGCCACCTTCTCGATCACGTCGGTGAGCTTGGCGTTGATGGGGCCCTTGCCGTCGATGGGCTGGCCGAGCGAGTTGACCACGCGGCCGATCAGCTCGGGGCCCACGGGCACGTCGAGAATGCGGCCGGTGGCCTTGACGGTGTCGCCCTCGGAGATGTGCTCGTACTCGCCGAGCACCACCGCGCCCACCGAGTCGCGCTCGAGGTTCAGCGCCAGGCCGAAGGTGTTGCCGGGGAACTCGATCATCTCGCCCTGCATCACGTCAGACAGGCCGTGGATGCGGCAGATGCCATCGGTGACGGACACCACGGTGCCCTGGTTGCGGGTGTCCGCGGACACCTGCAGGTTCTGGATCTTGCTCTTGAGAAGTTCGCTGATCTCAGCCGGATTGAGCTGCATGAGACTCTCCTGATTCCTTGGTGCGCGTCGGTAAAAGCCGCCGCGTTATGCCTTCAGCACGCCTGCCAGCTGCGCGAGCTTGCCGCGCACCGACGCATCCATGACCTCATCGCCGACCCGCACGGAGACCCCTCCGATCAGATCGGCATCGACCGACACCGTGACCTTCACCTGACGGCCGTACTTCGCCTGCAGCGTGCCGGTCACCTCGGCCACCTGGGCGTCGGTGAGCGGGAATGCCGAGGTGACGTGGGCGTCGACGATGTTCTCGTGGCCGCTGCGCAGGGTCTCGAAGTGCCGGGCGATGTCCGGCAGGACCGACAGCCGCTCGTTCTCGGCCAGCACCTGCACGAAGTTGAACTGCTGGGGTTCGAGCTGCCCGCAGGCCTCGGCCACCAGCTGCGACACCTGGGCGGTGCTCAGCCGGGGGTTGCCCAGCAGTTCGCGCGCGGCATCGTTGCCGGCCACCGCGGCCAGACGCGAGAGCGCGTCGGACCACGAGGGCAGCGAACCGGCGTCGCGCGCCAGCTTGAAGACCGCTTCGGCGTAGGGGCGGGCGATGGTGAGTGACTCGGCCATGCTCGATTCCTAGCGCAGTTCGTTCTTCAGATCGGCCAGCAGATCGGCGTGGCGGTTCGCGTCGATCTCGCGGCGCAGGATGCGCTCGGCACCCGCCACCGCCAGCTGCGCGACCTGGTCACGCAGCTGATCCTTGGCGCGCTGCGCGGCCAGGGCAGCCTCTTCTTCAGCGGCCTTCTTGGCAGCAGCCACGATCCGGGCCGCTTCGGCACGGGCTTCCTCGAGGGCCTGACCCGCCTGGCGTTCGGCAACCGAGCGCACTTCGGCCGCGCCGTCGCGGGCCTTCTTGAGCTCGTCGGCCACGCGACGCTCGGCCGAGGCAAGATCTGCCTTGGCCTTGTCGGCAGCCGCCAGACCGTCGGCGATGCGCTTGCTGCGCTCGTCGAGGGACCGGGTGATCGGCGGCCAGACGAAC
The DNA here is from genome assembly GCA_044356115.1 of Burkholderiaceae bacterium. Taxonomy (GTDB): domain Bacteria; phylum Pseudomonadota; class Gammaproteobacteria; order Burkholderiales; family Burkholderiaceae_E; genus Quisquiliibacterium. Next base: position 30,372 of record JBIKWU010000006.1, on the reverse strand, counting down.
TTGGCGGTGAACCACCAGAGCGCCACGAAGACGACGATCTGGACGATCAACGTCGCATTGATGTTCACGACTGACTTCCTTTACTGGAGAAGTCGGGAGGATGGAACCCGGTTCAGCCTTTGAACGGGTTGGCGAAGGCGAACATCATCGCGATGCCGACGCCGATCAGGAACGCGGCGTCGATCAGACCGGCGAGCAGGAACATCTTGGTCTGCAGCTTGTCCATGAGTTCGGGCTGGCGGGCGGCGCCTTCGATGTACTTGCCACCCATCATGCCGATCCCGATGCACGCGCCGAGCGCGCCCAGACCGATGATGAGACCGCAAGCGATGGCAACCAGAGCGACGTTGGTCATGATGACTCCTTGGTTTGAAAGCGACAGGAACTTGAGGTTGAAAAGAGGTGAAGCGGAAGCGGTGGCCGGTCAGTGGCCCTCGTGGGCCTGGCCGATGTACACCAGGGTGAGCATCATGAAGATGAAGCCCTGCAGCACGACGATCAGGATGTGGAAGATGGCCCAGCCCAGACCGGTGAGGAAGTGCAGGCCGAAACCCCACCAGGTGGCGGTGGCGCCGAGCAGCGCGATCAGCATGAACACCAGCTCGCCGGCAAACATGTTGCCGAACAGCCGCATGCCGAGCGACACGGTCTTCGCGGCGTACTCGATGAGCTGGAGCGCGAAGTTGAAGGGGGCCAGCAGGATGCCGCTGCCGAAGGGCGCCGAGAACAGCTCATGGACGAAGCCGCCCGGGTGCTTGATCTTGATGCCGTAGTAGATGGAGGCGCACAGCACCACGATCGACAGCGACAGCGTGCCGTTGAGATCGGCGGTGGGTACCACCCTCAGGTAGGCATGGTGCGGGTCGCGACCGGTGGCCGCGTAATAGCCTTCCCAGAGCTTGGGCAGCAGATCGAGCGGCAGGAAGTCCATGGCGTTCATCAGGACGATCCAGACGAACGAGGTGAGTGCCAGCGGCGCGATGTAGGAGATGTCGCCCTTGACGATGGAGCGCGCCTGCTCGTGCACGAACTCCACCAGGGACTCGATGGCGCCCACGAAGCGGCCGGGCACGCCCGAGGTGACCTTGCTGGCGGCACGCGCGAGCAGGAAGGCCGTGACCACGGCGAGAAGCACCGAGAAGAACACCGTGTCCCAGTTGACCACCGAGAAGTCGACGATGGACTTCTGCGCCTCACCGGTGCCATTGAAATGGGTGAGGTGGTGGACGATGTATTCGGAGGGGGTGGGTGCGTGAGCGTCGGCTGCCATGGCTTCTGTGTGCTTCTAGGTATCCGTTGACGACCTCGGTACTTCAGGACCGCTGCCCCGGGGTGGCCAGTTCAGCGGCGCATCCCGGACCAGCAGCAGCGCGAACAGCGGCGCCTTCAGGGCCACGATCAGGCCCAGGACCAGTGGCAACCACCGGACCTCGGGCATGGCATGGACCACCCAGGCCAGCAGACCGGCGGTGAGGCCGATCTTGGCGAACTCGCCCAGGAAGAACACCGCCGGATAGGACTCCGGCGAGCGACCTTTCTGCAGGGCGAGCCTCAGGGCGAACAACCCGTTGGGAACCACCGCCGCCATGCCGCCGAGCACGAAAAAGAGCGCGCTCGTCCAGTTGACCACCAGCCCGGTGAGAACACCGAGCACACTGACGGCTCCAACCTGCAAGCCCACGGCGACAAACATGATGGCGTCGGCTTGCGACAGGCAAAGACTTGAGATTTTAAGGGTTTGCCCCAAGAGGGTCAAATCAGACCCTGCTCACGGCTGTGCCTCGCGGCCGGCTGTCTTCCGCAAAGACCCCACGCGGCATTGCGCCGCAGCATCCGCCTGCGCGCCACACGGCGCATGATCCAGGTCAGTTCCCTTCGTTCCGGAGACCGTCATGCGCGCCCTGGTCCGGTCGCTCTGCCTGTGTGTCAGCCTGCTCGGCGCCGCCTCGCTCCACGCCCAGACCGCCGCGCCACCCGGCGCCGCCCAGGGCGCCGGCGCGAGCGACGCCGCCCGGCAGGCGGCCGTGTCGGCCGTGGTGCGGGTGGAGGCCATCGCGATCGCCGACGCACCCAGCGCCGCCTCGCTCGGCCCGCGGCGCAGCGGCTCGGGCGTGGTGATCGGCGAGCGGCTGGTGCTCACCATCGGCTATCTGCTGCTCGAGACCGAGACCGTGGAGGTCACCACCGCGCAGGGGCGGCGCGTGCCCGCCACCGTGGCCGGCTACGACCATGCCAGCGGCTTCGGCCTGGTGCGCACCGCGCTGCCGCTGGGCCTGCCGGCGCTGGAGCTCGGTGACTCCGACCGCGTGACCGAGCGCGACACCGTGCTCACCGTGGGCCAGGGCGAGCGCGAGGCCACCGAGCTGGTGGTGGTGTCGCGCAAGCCCTTCGCGGGCAGCTGGGAATACCTGCTGGAGCGGCCGATCTACACCTTCCCGCCGGTGAACAACTGGAGCGGCGCGGCGCTGATCGCCGGCGACGGCCGGCTGGTGGGCATCGGCTCGCTGGTGGTGAACGATGCCGGCGAAGACCGCCGTGGCCTGCCTGGCAACCTGTTCGTGCCGGTGAACCTGCTCAAGCCGATCCTGGCCGACCTGCTCGCGAAGGGCCGGCGCTCGGCCCCGGTCCAGCCCTGGCTGGGCATGAGCACCGAGTTCGTCCGTGGCAACCTGATGGTGGTGCGGGTGTCGCGCGGCAGCCCGGCCGAGCGCGCGGGCGTGGATCCCGGCGACATCGTGCTCTCGGTGGGCGGCCAGCGGGTGGCCGGTCAGGCCGACTTCTATCGGCGCCTGTGGGGCCTGGGGCCGGCGGGCACCGAGGTCACGCTGCGGCTGCTCAAGGGCGGCGAGGTGCGCGACCTGCCGGTGCGCTCGGTGGACCGGGCCGAAACCCTGGCGCGACCGGCCGGGGTGTAGGCCGCCGCTCAGAGCACCATCTGGGTCTGGGTGACCACCGCCACCAGCTTGCCCTCGGCGGTGGTCACGCGCGTCTCCCAGGTCTGGGTGCGGCGCCCCTTGTTCAGCGGCGTGGTGGTGCCGGTGACGGTGCTCTCCACCGGCGCGGGGCGGAAGAAATTGGTCTTGGACTCGATGGTGGCGGTGCCCGCGCCCTCGGGGATGTTGAGCACCGTGGCCACCGCGCCCAGGGTGTCGGCAAAGGCCATGATGGCCCCGCCATGCAGGATGCCGCCGGCGGTGCACAGATCAGGTCGCACCCGCAGGGTGGCCACCACCCGGTCGGGCTCGGCCTGCACCAGCGTGAGGCCGATGAGGTCGGAGAAGAGCCCGCGCAGGCGGGCTTCGAGCGAGGCGATGTCGGTCATGGCGGGCGCTGGGGTCAGGGGGTGGAAGGCCGGCGCGGCGCGGCCGCGGTGTCGGCGAGCCGCTGCACGGCGATGTCGCGCAGCCGGTGCTTCTGGATCTTGGTGGCGTTGGTGCCCTCGGTGACCGGAAAGGCCTCGATGGCGAACACCCGGGCCGGCACCTTGTAGCGCGCCAGGCGCGCCGCCACGTGCGCGCAGACCGCGGCCTCGTCGAGCACGGCGCCGGGCCGCATCGTGACGAAGGCCACCGGCCGCAGCGCGCCCGCGGTGGTCACGCCCACCACCTGGCAGCCATCGATGCCGGGCACCTGCTGCACGCACTCCTCGATCTCGGCCGGGCTGACCAGGAAGCCGCCCAGGCGCAGCGAGTCGCCGATGCGCGTGAGGAACACGAAGCGGCCGTCGGCGGTGGTGTAGCCGAGGTCGCCCGAGCGGTACCAGCCCTGCGCGTCGAGGGCCTGCGCGGTGGCCTGCGGGTTGCCGAAGTACTCGACCATGATCGAGCCGGGCGCGAGGAACTCGAGCTCGCCCGACTCGCCGTGCGGCAGCACCTGGCCGGAGTCGGGATCGCGGGCGCGCACCTGGGCGAGCGGGCTCACCGGGCGCCCGCCGGCCAGTCGGCGCTCCTCGGGCGGGGCGTGTTCCGACTGGCGCGAGAACAGCGCCTGGATCTCGCTGATGCCGTACAGGCCCAGCACCCGCAGCCCGCGCGCGTCGGCGCGGTCGAAGAGGTCGGCCAGCGCGGGATTGAAGGCGGCATAGCCCACGAAGCGCAGGCTGGGGTAGGCCGGGCTGCGGTCGTGCAGCGCCAGCAGCTGGTCGATCGCCTCGTCGGTGGCGTTCATGTGCGTGCAGCCGTGGCGCGCGATGAGCGCGGCGGCCAGGCGCGCGTCCCAGGCCGGCATCATGGCGAAGGGCCGCCCGGCCACCAGCATGGCCAGCGCATTGCACACCCCGAACACGCCGCACAGGGGCGGGGCGAGCAGCATGGACGAGGCCGCGTCGATGCCCCAGGCGCGCACCACGTCGCCGGCGTGGCCCACGAGCGTGCGCTGGTCATGCAGCACGAACTTGGGCGCCTTGGTGGTGCCCGAGGTGGTGAAGATGGCGCAGCCCAGGTGCGGCGCGGCATGGTCCTCGCGCAGCGGCTCGCCGGCCACGCACTGCGCGTAGGCGCTCAGGCGCGCCCGCGCCGGCAGCGCGGCGCGCAGCTCGGCCAGCCGTGCCGCGGCCTGCGGCTCGCCCTCGTCGTAGGCGATGACCGCGTCGAGCGCGGCGAGCGACTCGGCCGGGCAGCCGGCGAGGGTGGCCACGAAATCGGCCCGGCTGAAGGCCGGCCAGGTGAACAGCACCCGTGACCCGGAACGCCCGAGGATGTCGGCGAGCTCGGCCGAGCGGAAACGGGTGTTCACCGCCACCGCGATCGCGCCCAGCCGGGCGCAGGCGAAGAAGGCCGCGAGCCAGGCGGTGGCATTGGGCAGCCACACCGCCACCCGGTCGCCCTGGCCCACGCCCAGGGCCTGCAGGGCGCCGGCCAGGCGGGCGCTCTCGTCGGCCAGTTCGGCCGGCGTGACGGCGCGATCGCGGTCGTGAACGGCCGGCTCATCCGGCCGGGGGTGATGGGCGAGCAGTTCGGTGAGGGTCATGGCCGCTGCGGCGGGATCAGGGCAGGGGCCGGACGCCCGGGCGGGCGCCTGGCCGCGCAGGGCGCGCCTCAGGCGCGCGGGAGGGTGGCCTGCATGGCCGGGCGGGCATTGAAGCCCTCGAACCAGGCCGCGGCGCGCGGATGGGCCTTCCGCCACTCGAGATGCGCGAAGCGCAGGTCGAGGTAGCCGAGCACGCAGCCGAGCGTGATGGTGCCGATGTCGACCCGCCCGGCCAGCCCCTCGGCCTGGGCCTCGATGCGGGCGAGGCCGGTGTGCATCTTGTCGAGCTGGCCGGCGGTCCAGTCGGGCCAGCGCAGCGGCTCGGGCCGCATGCCGGTCTCGTAGCGCACCAGCAGGGCGGCATCGAGGATGCCGTCACCCAGGGCCTGGTCGGTGAGCGCGCGCCAGCGCGCCGGGCCGGCCGCCGGGAAGAGCCGCGCGCCGGCGCGGGCATCGAGGTACTCGCAGATCACGCGGCTGTCGTAGAGCGCGTCGCCCTCGTCGGTGATCAGCGTGGGCACCTTGCCCAGCGGGTTGCGCTCGACGATGCTGCGATCGCGATTGACCGGGTGGGCGGCCGAGGGCAGCAGCTCGATGCGCGCGGCCAGGCCGGTTTCGTGGGCGACCACCATGCACTTGCGGACATAGGGCGAGGCGGGGGAATGGAAGAGCTTCATGGGCGGGTCCGGATGGCTGGGTGATGGGCGTGAGGCAGATGGAAAGCAGACCGGAGACGACAGCAAGCGAGGCGCCGGCGCGGGCAGCAGCGGCGCGGGCAGCGCCGGCACACGATGCCCCGCCGCGAGAGAGCCCCGCCGCGCGAGGCCCGGCGCCGGGGGCGCGACGCGGCGCTCAGGTGGAGCGCTGCGCCTTGTCGCGGTCGTTGGCCTCCTTGATGCGGGCGCGGGCCTGCGCCCACTGCTCGTCGGTCCAGTCGAGATACTGCTTGAAGTAGGCGCCGTTGGCCAACCAGTTGGCGCCATCGATGGCGATGGTCTGGCCGGTGAGCCACTCGCAGCCCGGGGCCATCAGGAAGGCGGCCAGGTCGGTGAGCTCTTCCATGCGGCCCAGCCGGCCCATGGGGTTGTGGGTGGTCTCGACCCCGACGGCGCCCGCCACCGGCCGCAGCCGCGCGCCCGCGCCCTCGGTGGGGAAGATGCCCGGGGCGATGGCGTTCAGGCGGATGCCGTGGCGGCCCCACTCCACCGCCAGCGACTTGGTCATCACGTCGATCCCGGCCTTGGACATCGCCGAGGGGACGACGAAGGGCGAGCCGGTCCAGACCCAGGTGACGATGATCGAGAGCACCGTGCCCTTGCGCCCGGCCGCGATCCAGCGTCGGCCGGCCGCATGGGTGACGTAGAAGGTGCCGTGCATGACGGTGTTGGCCACGGCATCGAAGCCGCGCGGCGAGAGGTCCTCGGTGCGGCTGATGAAGTTGCCGGCGGCGTTGTTGATCAGGCCGGTGAGCGGGCCGGCGGCGAAGATGTCGTCCATCATCTCGTCGACCGCGGCGGCGTCGCGCACGTCGCAGGCGAAGGTGTCCACCTGGCCGCCGTGCTGCGCCATGAGTTCGGCGGCCGTGGCGTCGAGCACGCCCTTGCGGCGGCCGCAGATCACGATGCCGGCGCCCAGTTGCAGCAGCCGGCCGGCCATGGCCTTGCCCAGGCCGGTGCCGCCACCGGTGACAAGGATGCGGTGGCCCTGGAAGAGAGCGTTCTGGAACATGGCGGTCGCCTCGGGGATGTGCGCTGACGGGCGACGATTGCATCATGGAACGGCGCGGCCGGGGTTGGCCGCCCTGCCCCGAAGGAAACGCATGACACCGCTCACCCTCCGAATCCTGAACACGCTGCGTCCGGCGGTGGGCCTCGTCGCCGGCCTGGCGGTGAGCGCCACGTCAGCCGTCGCGACGGGCCTTGTGATCGGCCTCGCGCCCGGCATCGCCGCGGCCCAGACGACCGCGCAGGCCCCGTCGACGGCGGCCTGGTCGCCCAGCCGGCCGGTGCGCGTGATCGTGCCCTTCCCCGGGGGCGGCATCGTCGACCTCATGGCGCGCGCGGTCACCGACCGGCTCGCCGCCGCGCTCGGGCAACCGGTGGTGGTCGAGGCCCGGCCGGGCGCCGGCGGCAGCATCGGCACCGAGGCGGTGGCCCGCGCCGAGCCCGATGGCCATACCCTGCTGCTGGCCACCCTCTCGCACGTGACGCTGCCCGCCTTCTCGCGGCTGCCGTGGCATCCCTCGCGCGACTTCGCCGGCATCGCCATGCTCGGCCAGGTGCCCAATCTGGCGGTGGTGGCCAACACCGTGGAGGCCCGCAGCATGAAGGAGTTCGTGGCGCTGGCCCGCGCCCGCCCCGGCCAGTTCAACTACGCCAATGCCGGCAACGGCACTTCCCAGACCCTGGGGGTGGAGATGCTGCGCAAGCAGACCGGCATCCAGCTCACGCCGGTGGGCTACAAGGGCTACCCGCCGGTGGTGCCTGATCTCGTCGCCGGCCGGATCGAGTTCGCGCTGATGCCTTTCGGCGTGGCCGCGCCGCACGTCAAGGCCGGCAAGATGCGCGCTCTGGCCGTGGTGGCGCCGGCCCGCAATCCGCAATTCCCCGATCTGCCCACCCTGGCCGAGGCCGGCTTCCCCGAGGCGCCGGTCATCTCGTGGTACGCCTTCCTGGCGCCGGCGGGCACGCCCCGCCCTGCCCTGCAGCGCTTGGCCACCGAGCTGGCTCGGGCGCTCGCCGACCCCGAGGTGATCGCCCGCATCGAGACCGTGGGCGGCAGCCCGCTGCCGCCGGGCACCCCGACCGAGGTCGACGCCATGGTGGCGCGCGAGACCGAGCGCTGGGCCCGCTTCGTGCGCGAGAGCGGTCTCACCCTGCAGTGAGCGCCTTGGTGCGGGCAGCGCGTGCCGGCGTGGCGCGCGGCGCGACAAGGCCCGCCCCGCGGGCCGTTCGACCGGGATCCCGAGCCTTCCGTCCCGGCCCGCTGGTCAGGCGGCCGTGGCGGGCCGGATCATCCCGGGCATGAGCCTGCCCTTGCCCGCGCGCGCGGAACACCCCACGCCCGCGCTGCCAGCCGACCCGCGCCCAGCGGCCGAGGACGTCGCCGCGCGACGGCGCGCCCGACTTCGCGAGCTGGGTTACACCCTGCTGGAGGTGATGGTGGCGGTGGGCATCATGGCCATCATCGCCACCTTCAGCGTCCAGGCCTACGACCGCTACCTCGACCGCGCCAAGTCGGCCCAGGCCATGAGCGACCTCATGGAGATCGCCAACCGGATCAAGGCCTACGAGCTGAACAACCGCAAGCTGCCCGACGCGCTGTCGGAGGTCGGACGTGACGGCGCCACCGACCCCTGGGGGCGGGCCTACGAGTACTTCAATCTCGAGACGCAGAGAGGCAACGGCAGGGCCCGGCAACGCAAGAACCTCAAGCCCCTGAACAACGACTACGACCTCTACAGCATCGGCCGGGACGGGTTGACCTCTGTGCGCATCGACAACGAGAACGCGCTCGATGATGTGGTGCGCGGGCTGGATGGCCGCTTCGTCGGGTTTGCCAGGGACCTCGACCCCACCGCGAGCACGAGCAAATAGCGTGAACCGGCCAGCCACCCCTGCGTGGGCGGGCAGCGCCCTCGGCACGCGCGTGGCACGGCGCATGCTGCTGGCCTTCCTGCTGCTCGGGATCATCCCGGCGGCCATTACGCTCGGCGTGGGTCTGAGCCAGGCGCGCGAGGCGCTGCTCGCCCGTCACTATGCCTCGCTGGGCGAGTCCATCGAGTCCTTCACCCAGATCCTGGTGGAGCGCCTGATCGCCTTCGACACGCTGGCGGTTCGCCAGATCGAGCGCGATGACCTGCGCGGCCTGCTTTCCGATCCGAGTGGTGCCTTCGACCGCGTGGCGCAAGTGTCAACCGGCGCGCCACCCCGCTGGGTGGTACCGGGCCCCTCAGACCCGCCGCCCGCCGCGCTGGCCAGCCAGACCCTGCCCGGGACCGGCCGCAGCCGACTGGCACTGCTGCCGGCGGCCGATGGCCGCTCGGCCGAGGTCTGGGTGCTCAGGCCCGACACCACCGCCGCGGGGGGCGCCGGCCGTGGGTCCACGCTGGCCCTGCGCCTGAACCCCGCCGTGCTGTGGGACGGGGCCGACCTGCAGGCGAACTCGGCCACGCTCTGCGCCCTGGATGCGGCCTTGCGCCCGATTCGCTGTGAGCGCCCGCTTCCCTCGGAGGTATTGCAAACCCTGGCCAGCCGCCCGCCCAACCAGGTGCTGGGGCGGGTCGACTCGCGCGGCGTGGACGGCAATCAGGCCAGCGTCTTCAGCGAGGTCTTCCTCAAGTCCCGGTTCGACGGCGAGAGCTGGCTGCTGGTGCTCACCCAGCCAACCCGCGTGGCCGAGGCCGCCGAGCGCCAGCTCAACCAGACCGTGCTGCCCACCGCGCTCATCGCGCTGATGTGCGCGCTGCTGCTCGCCCTGGTGGCCGTGCGGCGCACCCTGGGCCCGCTGCAGTCGCTCACCCAGGCCACCGAACGTCTGGCCGATCGGGACTTTGCCCACCGGGTGCCCATCGGCGGAAACAACGAGTTCGCGCAACTCGGCCACTCCTTCAACCGCATGGCCGAGGGCCTGGCCCGCCAGTTCGACACCCTGGGCGCGCTGGCCCGCATCGACCAGATGATCCTCGAGGGACGCCCGGTGCGCGAAATCGCCGGCATCGCCCGCGACCTGCTCGGCCGGGGCCTGCCCGGCGCGGCGGTGATGGTGGCCGTCGCCGACAGCGAGGGCTGGTGGCTGTGCCGCGGTGACGCCGAGCAGCGCAAGGACTGGCTGATGCCAAGCCCGGATGCCGACTGGCTGGCGCTGAGCGCGGCCGGTGGCAGCCGAATGATGCAGCCCGGGGAGTCGGTCAGCGCGCAGGCGCTGCTGCCCCACGCGCAGCAGCCGGCGCAGCTGCAGCCGGTGCTGGCCGACGGGGCCCTGGCCGGAGCGCTGCTGGCCGCTCGCGACGCCGGCACACCCCTGGCGCCGGCCGAGCAGGATCTGATCGCCGGGCTCGCGGGCCGGCTGGCGGTGGGCATTGCCGCCGCACGGCGGGCCGCCCTGCTGGAAGTGCGCGCCAACATCGATTCGCTCACCGGCCTGCCCAACCGGCCCAACTTCCTGGAGCAGCTCGGCGAGCGGCTGGCCCGGGCGCAGGCCGAGGGCCGCCGGGAGACGGTGATGTTCGTCGACCTGGACGGCTTCTCGCACATCAACGACAGCCTGGGCCACGCCGCCGGCGACCGCATGCTGGGCGAAGTGGGCACGCGGCTGCGCGCGACCCTGGGCGACCGGGGTCTGGTGGCGCGGCTGGGCGGCGACGAGTTCGCCCTGGCGCTGTCGGCGGCCGACGACGACGAGGCCGAGGCGCAGGCAAGGCGCCTGGTGGCCGCGCCCGCCCGTTCGAACTGGCCGGCGCGAACCGCTACATCAACGCCTGCATCGGCATTGCCAGCCATCCCGACCAGGGCAGCGACCCGACCGAGCTGCTGCGCCATGCCGACATGGCCATGTACCGGGCCAAGGCCAAGGGCCAGGGCTCGGTGGCCATCTACCTGGCCGACATGGAGGCCGAGGCGGTGCGCCGCGCCGAGATGGACACCGAGATCCGTCGCGCGCTCGCCCAGGGCGAGTTCATCCTGCACTACGAGCCGCTGGTGCAGGCCCGCAGCGGGGTCATCCATGGCTGCGAGGCGCTGATCCGCTGGCAGCACCCGGAGCGCGGCATGGTCCCGCCCGGCCGCTTCATTCCCCTGGCGGAGGAAACCGGCCTCATCTCGCCGATCGGCAGCTGGGTGCTGCGCGAGGCCTGCCGGCAGTTCATGCAGTGGCGCAGCGAGGGGGTACCGGTCTCGGTGGTGAGCGTGAACGTGTCGGTGCACCAGTTCCAGCGGCCCGATTTCGTCGACGAGGTGCGCGAGGTGCTCGCGCAGACCGGGATGCCGCCCAGCGGCCTGAAGCTGGAGATCACCGAGAGCCTGCTGATGGACGAGCCGCGCGAGGTGGAGCAGCGGCTCAATGCGCTGGCGGCCATGGGCCTGAGCCTGGCGCTGGATGATTTCGGCACCGGCTACTCCTCGCTCACCTACCTGAAGCGGCTGCCGGTGGACTCGATCAAGCTCGACCGCAGCTTCCTGGTCGACCTGCTCGAAAGCCAGGAAGCCCGCGATCTGGCACGCTCGGCGATCGGCATGCTGCACGCGCTGCGCAAGGAAGTGGTCGCCGAGGGCGTGGAGAAGACCGAGCACCGGGTGCTGATGGCCGGCTGGGGCGCCGACCTGCTGCAGGGCTGGGTCTTCACCCGGTCATTGAGCGGCGCGGCGTTTGCCGACTACGTGCGCAGCAACCCGGTGCCCGCGCTGGGGCCGGCGGGCACGCGCGCGGGCAGCGCGCCGTCCGGGACCACCGCGCAGGCCGCTTCGCAGCCAGGCTGACAGCGGGTTCAGTCGGCCTGATCGGCCCCGCCGAGCCCCAGCCGCTCGAGCAGACCCTGGAACTGTTCGGGGCCCGCGAAGGCGATCACCAGCTGGCCCCGGCCGCGCGCGCCCACACGGATGCTCACCTCGGCGGCCAGCGCGTCGGCCAGACGGGTCTGCAGGCGCTGCACGTCAGGGTCGGGCCGGCGACCGCCAGCGCTGCGCGGCGCGACGCTGGCCGGATCCTGGGCGCGCTGGTGCTGCAGCACGCGCTTCTCGGTGTCGCGCACGGTCAGGCGCTTCTCCACCACCTCGTGGGCGAGCATCAGTTGCGCCGCGCGATCGACCGCCAGCAGCGCGCGGGCATGACCCATGTCGATGTCGCCGGCCAGCAGGAAGGCCTGCACCGGCTCGGCCAGGTTGAGCAGCCGCAGCAGGTTGGAGGTGGCGCTGCGCGAGCGGCCGATCGCCTCGGCGGCCTGCTCGTGCGAGTAGCTGAATTCATCGATCAGCCGGCGGATGGCCTGGGCCTCCTCCAGCGGATTGAGGTCCTCGCGCTGGATGTTCTCGATCAGGGCCATGGCCAGGGCCTGCTCGTCGGCCACCTCGCGCACCAGCACCGGCACCTCGTCGAGGCCGGCCATCTGGGCCGCGCGGAAGCGGCGCTCGCCGGCGATGATCTCGTAGCGGTGCGACTCGATCGGTCGGACCAGGATGGGCTGCATCACGCCATGCTGGCGGATGGAGTCGGCCAGCTCCTGAAGCGCGGATTCGTCCATGCGCGAGCGCGGCTGGTAGCGGCCGGCCTGCAGGCGGGCCACCGGCAGCGTGGCCACCGGACCGGGCGCGGCGGCCGTGCCGATCACCGGCAGGTCAGCCCCCAGGAGAACGTCCAGGCCGCGCCCCAGCCCCTTGGGCTTGGCAGCGGCGGGCGGCTTGCGCCGAGGCGGTGTGTCAGTCATCGGGAAGGCTCCGGAGGCGCTCGAGGAGTTCGGTGGCGAACTCGACATAGCCGCGCGCGCCCTTGGATGAAGGGTCGAAGACCACGCCCGGCATGCCATGGCTGGGCGCCTCGGCGAGCCGGACGTTGCGGGGGATGATGGCCTTGAAGACCTTGTCGCCGAAGTGCTGGGAGAGCTGCTCGGACACCTGCTGCGAAAGGGTCATGCGCGGATCGAACATCACCCGCAGCAGGCCGATCACCTTCAGGCGGGTGTTGAAGTTAGCGTGCACTTTCTTGATGCTGTTGACCAGGTCTGACAATCCTTCGAGCGCGTAGTACTCGCACTGCATGGGGATGATCACGCCGTGGGCGGCGCACAGGCCATTCAGGGTGAGCATGGAGAGCGAGGGCGGGCAGTCCACCAGCACCACGTCGACCTCATCGCTGACCGCGGCGAGCGCATCACGCAGGCGCAGTTCGCGACGCTCGAGGTCGACCAGCTCGACCTCGGCGCCCGCCAGCTCGCGGTTGGCCGGGAGCACGCGAAAGCCGCCGTGGGGCGTGGGTTGGGCAGCCTCGGCCACCGAGCTCTGGCCGATCAGGACCTGATAGACCGACTGCTGCAGGGTGCGCTTGTCGATGCCACAGCCCATGGTGGCATTGCCTTGGGGGTCCAGGTCGACCAGCAGCACCCGCTGGCCGAGCTGGTCCAGTGCGGCAGCGAGATTGACGGTGGTGGTGGTCTTGCCCACCCCACCCTTCTGGTTGGCGACGACGAAGATGCGTGACATGGTCAGGCGGCGGCTGGCGCGCCGCGGCGCTCGAGCAGCAGGAGGTGGCGACGGGCGTGCATCTGCGGAACGGCCAGTGTAATCGCAGCCGAGACGTTCACGCCCTGAGGCAGTTCACGCAATTCATCGTCGGGCATCAAACCCTTCATGGCAACCCAGACACCGGTATCGGCCATGAGGGGCAGGCTCAGCCGGATGAAGTCGGCCAGGGAGCCGAAGGCCCGGGAAACCGCCAGGGTGACCGGCGGCACCGCGATGACGGGCTGTCCCCGCTCGCCCTCGGCCGTGAGGCGAGCATGGTGGGCATGCAGGTTGGCCAGGCCGAGTTCGGCCCGCAGCTGGCGGATGAAGGCCGCCTTCTTGGCCACGGCGTCCACGCAGTGCACCTGCACCCCCGGCGCGCAGATGGCCAGCACCGCACCGGGCAGCGCGCCACCGCTGCCCACATCGAGCACCACCGCACCATCGGCGAGGTGGTCACGGCCCATCCGGGCCGCGTCGCGCAGCGGCGGAACGATCGCCAGGCAGTCGAAGCAGTGCTGCACCAGCATCTCTGCGGGGTCGCGCACGGCGGTGAGGTTGTGGGTGGCGTTCCAGCGCGCCAGCAGGGCGAGGTGGGCGAGCAGCATCGGCTCGCGCGATGGCGGCAGCGTCAGCCCCAACGCCGAGAGGGCCTGGGCGAGCCGCGCCGGGGCATCGTCGGGCAGGCCCGGCACCCGGCCGCGGGCGCCGCGCGCGGGCACGGGCTTGCCGGGTCGACTCACCGCTCAGGCCGCCTGCTGCAGGCGCCGCTTGCGCAGGTAGACCAGCAGCAGCGATACCGCGGCCGGCGTGACACCGGAGATGCGCGAGGCCTGCCCCACCGTCTCGGGGCGTTGCGCCGAGAGCTTGCCTCGCACCTCGTTGGACAGGCCGCGCACCTGGCTGTAGTCGAAGCCCGGCGGAATGGCCAGGTCCTCGTGCCGGCTGGCTCGCGCCACCTCCGCCTGCTGTCGGGTGATGTAGCCGGCGTACTTGCACTGGATCTCGATCTGCTCCACGACCTCGGTGGCCCTGAGGGCATCGAGGCCCAGGGACTCGGCGCGCTCGTCCACACCCGGCCCGGCCACGGTCATGAGGGCGGCATAGCGAACCTCGGGCCGCGCCAGGAGATCCGCCAGGGTGTGATCCCGTTCGATGGGCTGACCCAGCACCGCCGTGGCCTGCTCCGGCGGCAGCTTGCGCGGGTTGACGCTGGTGTCGCGCAGGCGCTGCAGCTCGGCCTCGATGGCCTCGCGCTTGCGGCAGAACGCCGCCCAGCGGGCATCGTCGACACAGCCCAGCCTGCGCCCGATCTCGGTGAGGCGCAGGTCGGCGTTGTCTTCCCGGAGGCTGAGGCGGTACTCGGCGCGACTGGTGAACATCCGGTAAGGCTCGGACACCCCGCGGGTGATCAGATCATCGACGAGCACGCCGAGATAGGCCTGGTCGCGACGCAGGGTGAAGGGCTCGCGCCCGAGCACCGCCAGACCGGCGTTCAGGCCGGCGAGCAGGCCCTGGGCCGCGGCTTCCTCGTAGCCGGTGGTGCCGTTGATCTGCCCCGCGAAATACAGGCCGCCAATCGCGCGGGTTTCGAGCGTGGCCTTCAGGCCTCGGGGATCGAAGTAGTCGTACTCGATGGCATAGCCCGGGCGGATCAGGTGGGCGTTCTCCAGGCCTGCGATGCTGTGCACAAGCTCGAGCTGCACATCGAAAGGCAGACTGGTGGAGATGCCGTTGGGGTAGACCTCGTGGGTGTCGAGGCCCTCGGGTTCCAGGAAGACCTGATGCGCCGACTTGTCCGCGAAGCGGTGGATCTTGTCTTCCACCGAGGGGCAGTAGCGCGGCCCAACCCCCTCGATCACGCCGGTGTACATCGGGCTGCGATCCAGGCCGCCGCGGATGATCTCGTGCGTGCGCGGGTTGGTGTGGGTGATCCAGCAGGGCAACTGGCGCGGATGCTGCGCCGGATTGCCCAGGAAGGAGAACACCGGCACCGGATCGAGATCGCCGGGTTGCGCCTCGCAGCGCGAGAAGTCGATGGTGCGGCCATCGATGCGCGGCGGGGTGCCGGTCTTCAGGCGGCCCTGCGGCAGCTTGAGTTCACGCAGGCGCGCGGCCAGCGAGACCGACGGCGGGTCGGCTGCGCGGCCGGCGGGGTAGCGCGCCAGGCCCACATGCACCAGGCCATTCAGGAACGTGCCGGCGGTGAGCACCACCGCACGGCCACGGAATCGCAAGCCCAGTTGCGTGACGGCACCGCAGACCCGATCGCCCTCGACGATCAGGTCGTCCACCGCCTGCTGGAAGATCTGCAGATTGGGCTGGTTCTCGAGGCGATGCCGGATGGCCTGCCGGTAAAGCACGCGGTCTGCCTGGGCGCGGGTGGCACGTACCGCTGGCCCCTTGCTGGCATTCAGGATGCGGAACTGGATGCCGGCTTCATCCGTGGCAGCAGCCATGGCACCGCCCAGGGCATCGATCTCCTTGACGAGATGGCCCTTGCCGATCCCGCCGATGGAGGGATTGCACGACATCTGACCCAGGGTCTCGATGCTGTGGGTGAGCAACAGGGTGCTGGCACCGAGACGGGCGCTGGCCAGGGCGGCCTCGGTGCCCGCATGGCCCCCGCCCACGACGATCACATCGAATGTCTTCGGATAATCCATCGGTGTCTGCCTGGCAGCGGCGAAACCGGCCATGATAGCGAAAACCGGTGGCCGTGGGGTGATCTTCGTGCGAGGGGGTCGTGCCGCACGCCGGGTGCGTTGGGTGCGCGCGATCCCAAGGCACTCGGCGAGCAGGATTCCCGGCCCGGCTGTTTCACGTGAAACAGCCGCCTGCGACCGGGCCTGCCTGACGCCGCGAAGCGCCGGGCCAGGCGACACCGCCCCGAGGGGCGGGTGTGCCGTGGCGGAGCGCCGCGGATGGCCCACCTGACCGGGCTGCGTGAGGCGCGCAGCCTGCGTCACGGCGCTCCCCTGTTCCGCACGACCTCTGTTTCACGTGGAACAGAACCTCGCCCGCGAGGCCTGACAAGGCTGCGCGGCGAGCACGCCGGATCCACCGCGGGAGTCCCCTGACCGAAGGCGGTATCCCGTCGCGGCCCTCTTCGACCCTCCCCCGCCGCGACGCCCTACTGCGCCGCCAACATCCATGTCGCCGCACGCTCGGCGATCATCAGCGTGGGCGAATTGGTGTTGCCCGAGGTGATGGTGGGCATGACCGACGCATCGGCGATGCGTAAGCCCGTCACGCCGCGAAAGCGCAGCTGACCATCCACCACCGCCGAGGGATCGGACGCCGGGCCCATCTTGCAGGTGCCCACGGGATGGAAGATGGTGGTGCCCACCAGCCCAGCCGCCTCGGCAAGCGCCTCGTCGGAGTCGTACTGCGGGCCGGGCACGAACTCTTCGGGCGCGTACTTCGCCAGCGCCGGGCTGCCCACGATGCGTCGGGTGAGGCGGATGGAGTCCGCAGCCACCTGCCGGTCTTCCGGCGTGGAGAGGTAGTTGGGCGCGATCTTCGGCGCATCTTCCGAGCGGGGGCTGTGGATGTGAATGCTGCCGCGCGCCGTGGGCCGCAGGTTGCACACCGAGGCCGTGATCGCCGGGAAGCGATGCAGGGGATCGCCGAACTTGTCGAGCGAGAGCGGCTGCACGTGATACTCGACATTCGCCCGGGCCTGCCCGGGATCCGAGCGGGCAAAGGCGCCGAGCTGGCTGGGCGACATCGACATGGGCCCGGTGCGGAAGAGCAGGTACTCCAGCCCCATGCGCGCCTTGCCCAGCAGGGAATTGGCCTGCACGTTCAGCGTGGCCACCCCCCGGACCTTGTAGACCGTGCGCAACTGGAGGTGATCCTGCAGGTTCTCGCCCACGCCGGGCGCGGCCAGCCGCACCGGCACACCCGCCTGCGCGAGGACCTCAGGCCGCCCGATGCCCGAGAGCTCGAGGATCTGGGGCGTGCCCACGGCGCCGGCCGCCAGCACCACCTCTCGGCGCGCAGCCACCACCCGGGCAGCGCCGCCACCGGCATCGCGCACGGCCACGCCGAGCACGCGCCGGCCGTCTTCCGAGAGCTGCAGGCGTTCCACGTGGGCGCCGCTCATGACGGTGAGGTTGTGTCGGGTGATGGCCTGCCGCAGGAAGGCCTTGGCCGCGTTCCAGCGGAAGCCGCGCCGCTGGTTCACCTCGAAGTAGCCGCAGCCGAAATTGTCACCCCGGTTGAAGTCGTCGCAGGCCGGAATACCCTGCTGAGCGGCCGCCTCGCGCCAGGCATCGAGGATCTCCCAGCGCAGGCGCTGCGCCTCGATCCGCCATTCACCCCCATGGCCGTGGAGCGGGTCCTGGGCACCCCCGTCAAGGCGGTAGTAGTCCTCATGCTGCTTGAAGAAGGGCAGCACCTCGTCCCAGCCCCAGCCAGCGTTGCCGAGCTCGGCCCAGCCGTCATAGTCACCCCGCTGGCCGCGCATGTAGATCATGCCGTTGATGGATGAGCACCCCCCGAAGACCTTGCCCCGGGGATACCGGATGCTGCGGCCGTTCAGGCCCGGCTCGGCCTCGGTCATGTACATCCAGTCGGTGCGCGGATTGCCGATGCAGTAGAGGTACCCCACCGGGATGTGGATCCAGACGTAGTCGTCCTTGCCACCCGCTTCCAGGAGCAGCACCCGGTTGCGGCGATCAGCCGAGAGCCGGTTGGCCAGCAGGCAGCCCGCCGTGCCCGCGCCCACCACGATGTAGTCGAAGTCTTCCATCGCCCGCCGCCCTCCCCGTGCGATCAGAGCCCGGCCAGGCAGAGATACTTCAGCTCGAGGTATTCCTCGATGCCGTGACGGGAGCCCTCACGGCCCAGGCCAGACTGCTTCACGCCGCCAAATGGCGCCACCTCGGTGGACAGCAGGCCGCTGTTGACGCAGACCATGCCGGTCTCGAGGGCCTCGGCCACGCGGAACACCCGGCCGATGTCGCGCGAGAAGAAGTAGGCCGCCAGCCCGAACTCGGTGGCGTTGGCCATGGCCACCACCTCCTCGTCAGACCGGAAGCGGAACAGCGGCGCCACCGGACCGAAGGTTTCCTCGCGGGCCACCCGCATGTCGGACGTGACCTCGGTGAGCAGCGTGGGCTGGAAGAACAGTCCTCCCAGCGCATGGCGCTGCCCGCCCAGGGCCACGCGCGCGCCCTTGGACAAGGCATCGGCGATGTGCTCTTCCACCTTGCGCACCGCCGCCGCTTCGATGAGCGGCCCGATGGTGACGCCCGCCTCGGTGCCCGGCCCGACCTTGAACTCGGCCACCCGGGCGGCGAGCTTCGCGGCAAAGGCGTCATAGACCGCATCGTGCACGTAGAGCCGGTTGGCGCAGACGCAGGTCTGACCGGCATTGCGGTACTTGGACGCCAGCGCGCCCTCCACCGCGGCGTCGAGATCCGCATCCTCGAAGACGATGAAGGGAGCATTGCCGCCGAGTTCGAGGGACAGCTTCTTGACGGTATCGGCCGACTGGCGCAGCAGGATGCGGCCCACCTCGGTGGAACCGGTGAACGACAGCTTGCGAACAACCGGGTTCGTGCAGAGTTCGAGGCCGATCTCCGGCGATTTGCTGCCATCCGCCACGATGAGGTTGAACACCCCGGGCGGGAAGCCAGCCTGCTCGGCCAGCGCGGCCAGGGCCAGCGCCGAGAGCGGCGTAGCCTCGGCCGGCTTGGCCACCACGGTGCAGCCCGCGGCCAGCGCCGGCGATACCTTGCGGGTGATCATCGCGATCGGGAAATTCCACGGGGTGATCGCCGCGCACACGCCGATCGGCTGTTTCAGCACCAGGATGCGCCGGTCAGCCGCGTAGGTGGGGATCACCTCGCCGCACACCCGCTTGCCCTCCTCGGCGAACCACTCGATGAAGGACGCGCCATAGACCACCTCGCCGCGCGCCTCGGCCAGCGGCTTGCCCTGCTCGGCGGTCATCAGCGCCGCCAGGTCATCGGCATGGGCCATGACCAGATCGAACCAGCGCCGCAGCACCGCGGCGCGGTCCTTGGCGGTGCGCGCCCGCCACGCGGGCAGCGCGCGCGCCGCCGCATCGATGGCCCGACGCGTCTCGGCCACGCCCATGTCAGCCACTTCGGCGATGGTCTGGCCGGTGGCCGGATCGGTGACCGCAAAGCGCGCGCCGTTGTCGGCCACCACCCACTGGCCGTCGATGTAGCCGCGGTCGCGCAGCAGCAGGTCGCTCTTGAGCGTGAGGGTCATGGTCGCCTCACTTCATGGTGGGCATGACGAACTCGGCGCCGGCACGGATGCCGGCGGGCCAGCGCTGCGTGACCGCCTTGTAGCGGGTGTAGAAGCGCACGCCCTCGGGCCCGTGCATGTGGTGGTCGCCGTAGAGCGAGGCCTTCCAGCCGCCGAAGGAGTGGAAAGCCATGGGCACCGGGATGGGCACGTTGATGCCGACCATGCCGATGCGCACCCGGTGCGCGAACTCGCGGGCGGCATCGCCGTCACGGGTGAAGATCGCGGTGCCGTTGCCGAACTCGTGCTCGTTGATCAGCCGCAGCGCGTGCTCGAAGCCCTCGGCACGCACGATGCACAGCACCGGGCCGAAGATCTCCTCCTGATAGATGCGCATGGCCGGCGTGACATGGTCGAACAGGCATCCGCCCAGGAAGAACCCGCCCTCGCGGCCCGGCACCACCACGCCCCGGCCATCGACCACCAGCTGCGCGCCCTCGGCCACGCCGGTGTCGACATAGCCGCGCACCTTCTCGAAGTGGGTGCGGGTGACCAGCGGGCCCATCTCGGCGGCCGGGTCCATGCCGTCGGCCACGCGAATCGCCGGCACGCGCGCCTTCAGGCGCGCGACCAGGGCATCGGCCACGCCACCCACCGCCACGGCCACCGACACCGCCATGCAGCGCTCGCCCGCCGAGCCGTAGGCCGCGCCGATCAGCGCGTCCACCGCCTGGTCGAGGTCGGCATCGGGCATGACCACCATGTGGTTCTTGGCCCCGCCCAGTGCCTGCACCCGCTTGCCGTGCGCCGCCGCGGTGTCGTGGATGTACCGGGCGATGGGGGTGGAGCCGACGAAACTCACCGCGTCCACCTGCGGATGCGTGAGCAGGGCATCGACCGCCACCTTGTCACCCTGCACCACGTTGAACACGCCATCGGGCAGGCCAGCCTCCTTGAGCAGTCGGGCGATGAACAGCGCTGCGGAGGGGTCACGCTCGGAGGGCTTGAGCACGAAGGTGTTGCCGCAGGCGAGCGCCACCGGGAACATCCACATGGGCACCATCGCCGGGAAGTTGAAGGGCGTGATGCCCACGCACACGCCCAGCGGCTGGCGCACCGAGTACATGTCGATGCCGGTGCCCACCTGCTCGCTGTACTCGCCCTTGAGGAGCTGCGGAATGCCGCAGGCGAACTCCACCACCTCCAGGCCACGGGTGAGCTCGCCCTCGGCATCGCTGAACACCTTGCCGTGCTCGGCAGTGATCAGCGCGGCGAAGTCGGCCGCGTGGCGCTCGGCCAGCTCCTTGAACTTGAAGAGCACCCGCGCCCGGCGCAGCGCCGGCATGCCCGACCAGGCCGGAAACGCCGCGGCGGCGGCCTTGACGGCGAGGTCGACCTGCGCCGGCGTGGCCAGCGCCACCCGACGGGCGATCTCGCCGGTGGCGGGATTGAAGACATCACCCCAGCGGTCGTCGGCGCTGCCGGCGACATCGCCACCGGCGATCCAGTGACCCACCTGAGCCGCGAGGCGGCTGTCCGAGCTTCCCATGAACTTCTCCTGATGGTCAGGCCCGGGGAGGGCCTGCGGCTGTTCAGCCTGTTGAACGCGCATTCAATCTATGGAAGAATTATCGAATCCGCCCTTCCCCGCTGTCAATCCGGCCCTGACCCCGGCACTGCCATGACCCCGCCTCGCAGCTCCGCCTCCGCGCCCGCGCCGGCACGCAGCCGCGCGCCCCGCGCCGCATCGGGCATGGGCGCCGCCGCCGCTGACACCCCCCGGGTGCCGGCGGTGGATCGGGCCGTGCGTCTGGTGGATGAACTCGCCGCCACGCGCGAGCCGCTGGGCCTGGCCGAACTCGCCCGCCGCCTGAGCCTGCCCAAGAGCAGCGTGCATGGCCTGCTCGCCACGCTGGTGGCCCACGGCCTTGCCCGCCGCAGCAGCAACGGCGAATTCAGCCTCGGCCCGCGGCCCTTGCAATGGGCTGGCGCCTATGAGGCGCAGTCGGACATCCTGCGCGCCTTCCATCAGCTCGCCGGCAGCCGCGCCGCCCTGGGCGCCGAAACCGTGATGCTGGCCGAGCTCGAAGGCACCGAGGTGCGCTACCTCGCCTGCCGGCCGGGCACCCGGCCGCTGGCGGTCAACTTCCGGGTGGGCGGGCGCTTTCCGGCGGCCTGCACCTCCTCGGGCAAGGCCATGCTGGCCTTCCTGCCGCCCGAGCAGGCGGGCCTGCTGCTGGCCGATGCCCCGCTGCCCAGGCTTACCCGTCACAGTGTGCGCTCGCTCACCGCCCTGCAGCGCCAGCTCGCCCAGGCCCGCCAGCAGGGCTGGGCCATGGATGACGAGGAAACCGCCGAGGGCATGCAGTGCTTCGGCGCCCCGGTCTTCGGCCCGCGCGAACCCAGAGCCCAGGCCGCGGTGGCGGTCAGCGTGATCAAGGCCGGCCTGAGCGCCGAACGCCGTCAGGCCCTCATCAGCGCCATCAGCGGCCTGGCCCGCGACCTGTCCGGCGCGCTTGGCGCCACCCCCTGACACCCTCACCCCCTGCCCTACCCCGGAGTCCGCCATGTCCGCCCAGCCCCAGGCCCTCATCGCCCCGCGCATCAACCCCGATCGCCTCTGGGACAGCCTCATGACCCTCGCGCGGATCGGCGCCACCCCCAAGGGCGGGGTGTGCCGGCTCGCCCTCACCGAGCTCGACCGCCAGGGCCGTGACCTCGTGACCGGCTGGCTGCGCGAGGCCGGCTGCGAGATCCGCGTCGACGCCATCGGCAATGTCTTCGGCATCCGGCCCGGCCGGCTCGGCAACGGCCTGACCGGACGCGGGCCCGACGCGCAGGCGGTGGCCGAGCCGGCGCACCGGCCGGTGGCGGTGGGCAGCCATGTGGACACCCAGCCCACCGGCGGGCGCTTCGACGGCAACTACGGCGTGCTCGCCGGCGTGGAGGTGCTGCGCGCGCTGAACGATGCCGGCATCGTCACCGAGCGGCCGCTGTGCGTGGCGATCTGGACCAACGAGGAAGGCACCCGCTACACCCCGGTGATGATGGGCTCGGGCGTGTATGCCGGCGCCTTCGGGCTGGCGCACTGCCTGGATCAGGCCGACCGCGAGGGCATCCGCGTGGGCGAGGCGCTGACCGCCATCGGCTATGCCGGCGCCGACACCGCGCCGCTGTTCTCGGCCTACTTCGAGCCGCACATCGAGCAGGGGCCGGTGCTGGAGGCCGAGGGCATCACCATCGGCGCGGTGGAAGGCGCGCTCGGCCAGCGCTGGTTCGACGCCACCGTCACCGGCCAGGACGCGCATGCCGGGCCCACGCCGCTCACCATGCGGCGCGATGCCCTGCTGGCCGCGGCGCGGATGGTGCAGGCAGTGCGCGAGATCGCGCAGTCTTCGCCGGACTATGCCCGCGGCACGGTCGGGCAACTCTTCGTGCACCCCAACTCGCGCAACGTCATTCCCGGCCGGGTGGAGTTCACGGTTGATCTGCGCAATGCCAGCGCCGACACCCTCGACAGCATGGTGCGCCGCCTGCACGAGGCGGCCGCGCAGGTCGAGCGCCAGGACGGCGTGAGCATCACGCTGCGCGAGGTGGTGCACTTCCCGCCCTGCGCCTTCGACCCGACGCTGGTCGGCGGCATCGAGCGCCATGCCCGCGCGCTGGGCCATCCGGTGCGCCGCATCGCCAGCGGCGCCGGTCATGACGCGGTCTATGTCGCGCGCACCTGCCCCACCGCGATGATCTTCGTACCCTGCGAGAACGGCATCAGCCACAACGAGATCGAGAACGCCAAGCCGGCCGACCTGGCCGCGGGCGCCGACGTGCTGCTGCAGGCCATGCTCGAGGCGGCGGGGCGCTGATGCGCGTACGGCCCATCGCCATCACGCTGGGCGATCCGGGCGGCATCGGCCCCGAGATCATCCTGAAGGCGGCCGCGGGCGGCCTGCCCGCGCCCTGCGTGGTCGTCGGCGACCCGGGCCTGCTGCAGCGAGAGTCCGAGCGCCTGCGCCTGGGCCTGCGCATCCGCCCGGTGGCCACCCCGGCCGCGGCCTTGGCCTCGAATGCACCCGCCGGCGGGTTTCCCGCCGATCTGCCGGGCGCGTTCGATGACGGGCTCCCGGTGATTCCAGTGATCACACTGCCGCCTGACCTGCCGGTGGGCCGGATCAGCGCCGCCGGCGGCGAGGCCGCCTATCGCTGCGTGTGCCGCGCGGCCGAACTCGCCCTGCGCGGCGAGGTGCGGGCGGTGGTCACCGCGCCCCTGGCCAAGGAGGCGCTCAGGCTCGCCGGCCACGACTGGCCCGGCCACACCGAGCTGCTCGCGCATCTGGCCGGCAACCCGCCGGTGCGCATGATGCTGGCCAACACCGAGCTGCGCACCGTGCTGGTCAGCATCCATGTGTCCCTGGCCCAGGCGATCGCCGCGGTGAGCACCGCGCGTGTGCTCGAGACCCTGCAGATCACCGATGCCGGGCTGCGCCGCATGGGCATCGCGGCGCCGCGGCTGGCGGTGGCGGGCCTGAACCCGCACGCCGGTGAAGGCGGCCTCTTCGGCCGCGAGGAGCTCGACCTCATCGCGCCGGCCATCGCGCAGGCCCGCGCGCTGGGCATCGACGCCCAGGGGCCCTTTCCGCCCGACACGGTGTTCATGCGCGCGCGCGGGCTGAAGACCTTCGACGCGGTGGTGGCCATGTATCACGACCAGGGGCTGATCCCGGTGAAGTACCTGGGCCTGGATGAAGGCGTGAACATCACCGTGGGCCTGCCCTTCGTGCGCACCAGCCCCGACCACGGCACCGCCTTCGACATCGCCGGCCAGCCGGGCGAGCACGGCGCCGGCCTGGCCGACCCGCGCAGCCTGCTGGCGGCCATCACCCAGGCGCATCGGCTGGCGCCGGCCTGAGCCATGCCAGCGGACCCGCGCCAGACGCCCTGGCCGGCGCGCCAGAGACTTGCGGCGTGCACGCCTTCAGTGCATCCTGCCCGATCGGGAATGAAATGCCCCAGCAAAGTCTCGCCTCCCGCCGCATCAAATGCAAGTCTGTTGCAATAAAAAGGTCTTCCGGGCGTTCCAACGGTGGTTGATCGGCGCGCTGCTCACGCTTGGCGTGAGCCTTGGCGCCGCGCCCGCGCTCCAGGCCCATCCCCACGCGCGCTTCAGCTACCAGCTCGACCCGGTCCTGCGCGACGGCGCGGTGGTGGGCCTCACGGTGCGGTGGATGCTGGACCCGCTCACCTCGCTGCTGGCGCTGCGGGGCATCGACGCCAATCGCAACGGCGTGGCCGACCCCGAGGAGCTCGCCGCCTTCGCCCGTCTGAACGACCAACTGGTATCGGCCCAGGGCTACTTCCTGAGCCTGGGAAGCGGCACCGAGGCAAGCCCCGGCTTCCGCGTGACCCGCGGCCTGAGCGCCGAACAGTCGGCGCAGCGCATCCACCTCAGTTTCGAGGTGGCGCTCGAGCAGCCGCATCGTGGCCCGCTCACCGTGCGCCTGTTCGATGCCTCCTGGTACGTGGCGCTCAGCGCCGATGACCCGCCGCTGCCGGCCGGCCATGCCTGCCAGGGCAGCGCCGCCCTGGAAACCCTCGAGACCCAGGGCTGGGGCGCGCAGCCCGTGCCGGTGGTGCGCCTGAGCTGCCCGGGCACCTGAGGTACCTGAGGCCCCCGCCCGCACACCGAGCCGCCAGCGCCGCCCCGCAAGACACCCCCGCACCCATCACAAGACCAACACGCTGTTCAACCAAGGAGGAAGACGCATGACCCTGACCCGCATCGCCTCGGCCCTGGCCGCCACCGCCGCACTGGCCTTCGCCGTCCCGGCCCAGGCCCAGAACTGCACCCCGTCGAAGTGGGGCGCCAACGACCAGATCGGCGCGCTCAACAACATCACCCCGGCCAACGTGCTCGAGGCCACCAAGCTGGTCAAGCGCGGCAAGTCCATCCGCATGGGCATCGAGACCAACAGCCGCACCCCGGCCTATCCGCCGCGCACCTTCTCGCTCACCGTGCTCTCGCCGGGCCAGGAGAACGGCGCGTCGCTGGGCGCCACCAAGACCAACTACAACGACGAC
Organism: Burkholderiaceae bacterium; assembly: GCA_044356115.1. Classification (GTDB taxonomy): domain Bacteria; phylum Pseudomonadota; class Gammaproteobacteria; order Burkholderiales; family Burkholderiaceae_E; genus Quisquiliibacterium. Next base: position 4,891 of record JBIKWU010000006.1, on the reverse strand, counting down.
ATCATCATGGGCTGGGTGGGCATCGGCTCGCAGCTCGACGGCCTGGGCCACATCGGCACCGCCAACGTCTACTACAACTGCACCAAGGCCGGCGACTTCGTCACCGCCGGCGGCCTGAAGAAGTTCGGCATCGAGACCGTGCCGGCGGTGGCCACGCGCGGGGTCATCCTCGACATGGTCGGCCTGCTCGGCAAGGACCCGGTGCCCGAGGGCACGGCCTTCAACCGCAAGGAGATCGACGCGGCCATCGCCCGCCAGGGCATCAAGCCCATCGGCAAGGGTGACGTGGTGATCTTCTACACCGGCTGGACCAAGCTGATCGGCAAGGACGACAAGCGCTACGGATCGGTGGAGCCGGGCCTGGGCGTGGAAGGCGCGCGCTACCTCACGTCGCTGGGCGTGGCCATGGTGGGCGCCGATACCTGGGGGCTGGAGGTGATCCCGTTCGAGAAGCCGACGGACCTCTTCCACGTGCACCAGATCCTGCTGGCCGAGAACGGCACCTTCATCCTCGAGAACGTCAATGCCGAGGAAGCCGTGAAGGACAAGGTCTACGAGGGCCTGTTCACGCTGGGCCCCTCGCGCATCACCGGCGCGGTGCAGGCCATCATCAACCCGGTGTTCATCTACTGATCACCGGCCTGAGCCAGAAGAAGGGCGCCCGCGGGCGCCCTTTTTCATGGCCCGGCGCGGGCCGCAGCGGGCCAGGCGCAGCGGGCCCAGCCGCGGCAGCCAGACGCGGCCCGCTCAGGCCAGCGCGCGGGTCTGCGCCCAGGTGTCGTCGAGCGCGCCCTTGACGGCATCGAGCAGCTCGCGGATCTCGTGCGGCTGGATGATCAGCGGCGGCGAGAAGGCGATGGAGTCGCCCGGCAGCGTGCGCACGATCGCGCCGCGCTTCTGGGCGTTGGCCACCACCTTCGCGCCCACGCCGGCCCTGGGATCGAAGTTCGCGCGGCTGCGCTTGTCACGCACCAGCTCCAGCGCGCCGATCAGGCCCAGGCCCCGGGCCTCGCCCACCAGCGGGTGATCGGCGAGCGCCCGCAGGCCGTCCTGCAGCACCGGCGCCACCTGCCGCACATGGCCGACGATGTCGCGTTCCCGGTAGATGGCCAGGGTCTCGAGGGCCACCGCCGCCGGCACCGGATGGCCCGAGTAGGTGAAGCCATGACCGAAGACGCCGAGCTTCTCGGACTGGCGCACCAGGGCCTCGAAGATGCCCGGGCCCACCATCATGGCCGACATCGGCTGGTAGCCGCTGGTGAGCATCTTGGCGCAGGTGAGGATGTCGGGCCGGATGCCGAAGGTCTGCGAGCCGAACATCTGCCCGGTGCGCCCGAACCCGCAGATCACCTCGTCGGCGATGAACAGGATGTCATGACGGCGCAGCACCTGCTGCACCCGCTCGAAGTAGCCGGCCGGCGGCACGATCACCCCGCCCGCGCCCATGACAGGTTCGGCGATGAAGGCCGCGATGGTGTGGGCGCCCTCGGCCAGGATCATCGCCTCGAGCTCCGCGGCCAGCCGCTCGGCGTAGGCCTCCTCGGTCTCGCCCGGCCGCCCCTCGCGCCAGTAGTGCGGCGTGGCGGTGTGCAGCATGCGGGGCGCGGGGAGGTCGAAATCGTTGTGGGTGGACGGCAGGCCGGTGAGGCTGCCGGCCGCCACGGTCACGCCGTGATAGCCCTTGCGCCGACCGATGATCTTCTTCTTGTCGGGTCGGCCCAGCGCGTTGTTGTAGTACCAGACCAGCTTCACCGCCGAGTCATTGGCCTCGGAGCCCGAATTGGCGAAGAACACCCGGGTCAGGCCCTCGGGCGCCACCGACATCAGGGTCTCGGCGAGCTGGGTGGAGATGGCCGGGACCTTGCCCGAGAAGGAATGGTAGAAGGGCAGTTCGAGCATCTGCCGATGGGCGGCCTCGGCCAGACGCCGCTCCGAGAAGCCCAGGCCGGCGCACCACAGCCCGGCCATGCCCTCGATGTAGCGGCGGCCGGCCTCGTCGTACACGTACACGCCCTCGCCGCGCTGGATCACCAGCGGGCCCTCGTGCTGCACCAGCGCCAGGTTGCTGGTGGGGTGCAGGTGATAGGTCATGTCGCGCCGTGCGGCGGCACTGAAGGCGGTGGCGGCGGCAGGCGCTACCACGCGGGTGGGCGCGGTGGGAATGGCACTCATGCGGATCTCCGGCTGGCGGGCGCGCCGGGCGGCGGCGCCCATGACCGGACTTTACCTGCAAGCCGCCCTGCCCCGCGGGCCGCCCGTGGCGAATCGGGACAGGGCCGCGGCAATGCCGGCGCAGGCCGGCGGCCGCGCGGGGGTCAGCCGCCCAGACGCGACTGCAGCTGCGTGCGCACCCGGGTGAGCGCCTTGGGCAGGCCCTGGGCGAGCTGGGTGAAGAGCTCGTCGTGCAGGATGAGCTCGCGCTGCCACTCGGCCGGATCGACCGCGGTGATGCGCTCGAAGGCGGCGCGCGGGAACTCGGTGCCGTCCCAGACCAGGTCGTCATAGCGCGGGGTGGTGCCGAAGGCATGCTCCACGCCCTGGGCCTTGCCCTCGAGGCGCTGGAGCATCCAGACCAGCACGCGCATGTTGTCGCCGAAGCCCGGCCACACGAAGCGGCCGTTCTCGTCGGTGCGGAACCAGTTGACGCAGAAGATGCGCGGCAGGCGCGCGCCGGCGGCCTTGAGGCGGTGGCCGATGTCGAGCCAGTGGCCGAAGTACTCGGCCATGTTGTAGCCGCAGAAGGGCAGCATGGCGAAGGGGTCGCGGCGCACGATGCCGGTGGCGCCGGCCTGCGCGGCGGTGGTCTCGGAGCCCATGGTGGCGGCCATGTACACGCCCTCTTCCCAGTCGCGGGCCTCGGTCACCAGCGGCACGGTGGTGGAGCGCCGGCCGCCGAAGATGAAGGCGTCGATCGGCACGCCCGCGGGGTTGTCCCAGTTGGGGTCGATGGACGGGCACTGCGAGGCCGGCACCGTGAAGCGCGCGTTGGGGTGGGCCGCAGGGCGGGGCTTGCCGTTGACCGGGTTGGCGCGGGCGATATCCGGGGTCCAGTCGCGGCCCTGCCAGTCGGTGAGGTGCGCGGGCGGATCGGACAGACCCTCCCACCAGACATCGCCGTCATCGGTGAGCGCGACATTGGTGAAGATGGTGTTGCGCGAGAGCGAGGCCAGGCAGTTGGGATTGGTCTTGGCGCTGGTGCCGGGGGCCACGCCGAAGAAGCCGGCCTCGGGGTTGATGGCGCGCAGGCTGCCATCGGGCTGCGGCTTGATCCAGGCGATGTCATCGCCGATGGTGCGCACGGTCCAGCCCTCGAAGCCCTTGGGCGGGATCAGCATGGCGAAGTTGGTCTTGCCGCAGGCCGAGGGGAAGGCCGCCGCCACGTGACGGGTGACGCCCTGCGGCGAGGTGACCGCCAGGATGAGCATGTGCTCGGCCAGCCAGCCGATGCCGCCGGCAAGGGCGTCCTGGCGACCCATGTTGGAGGCGATGCGCAGCGCGAAGCACTTCTTGCCGAGCAGGGCGTTGCCGCCATAGCCCGAGCCGAAGGACCAGATCTCGCGGGTATCGGGGAAGTGGACGATGTACTTGGTGGGGTTGCAGGGCCAGGCCACGTCGGCCTCGCCGGCCGCCAGCGGCTTGCCCACGCTGTGCACGCACGGCACGTAGTGCCCGTCTTCGCCGAGCACGTCGTACACCGCGCGGCCCATGCGGGTCATGATGCGCATGTTGACCACCACGTACGGGCTGTCGGAGAGCTCGATGCCCACATGGGCGATCGGGCTGCCCAGCGGCCCCATGGAGAACGGCACCACGTACAGGGTGCGGCCGCGCATGCAGCCGGCGAACAGGCCGTCGAGCGTGGCGCGCATCTCGGCCGGGGCAATCCAGTTGTTGGTGGGGCCCGCCTCCTCGCGCTGCTCGGTGCAGATGAAGGTGCGGTCTTCCACCCGGGCCACATCGGTGGGGTCGGACCAGGCCAGGTAGGAGCCCGGACGCCTGGCCGGGTTCAGCGGCCGCAGGGTGCCGGCGGCCACCATCTCGGCGCACAGGCGGTCGTACTCGGCCTGCGAGCCGTCGGCCCAGTGGATGCGCTCGGGCTGGGTCAGCGCGGCAATGCGAGCCACCCAGTCGATCAGCCCGGCGTGCTGCACCCACTCGGGGGCGCCAGTCATGGTTCGGGCATCAACCGCCCGCAGGCCGCCGGCTCGGTCACCCACAGGTTGCGACGGGATGGCGGCGGCGCTTCTCGACTGATTCATGCGGGGCTCCGTGGGTTCCGGGCAAGAGCGAAACCGACAATTTTACACCGTCCGGAACGGCCGGGTCTGAGGTCGGGCAGGCTGATCGGGTATCGGGGTCGGCCCGACAGGGGCCCGCCCGGGCGCCGCCAACCCGCAGCCCGGCCCGATCGGCCATAATCCAGAGACCATCAGAGCCGGCCGAAAGGCTCACCATGCAAGTCAAGCTCCACTCCGTCAGCGAGTCCGACTGCGACAGCTGCGGCATCCGCGCCCAGTCACTGTTCGCCAACCTGAACAGCGCCGACTTCCAGCTGATCGATCAGCCCATCCACGACCTCTCCCTGGCGCCGCAGGACACGGTCTTCGCCGAGGGCGCGCGGGGCGACTTCGTGTTCACGGTGCGCAAGGGCCTGATCAAGCTGGTGCGCTACCACGCCGATGGCTCGCAGCGCATCGTGCGCCTGCTCGGGCCGGGCGACATCGCAGGTCTGGAGACCACCGCCGGCGCGCCCTACGACTCCACCGCGGTGGCCATCACCGACATCCAGGCCTGCCGCATCCCGGTGGCGGTCATCCGACGCCTGGAGACCGAATCGCCGCGGCTGCACCAGCAGCTGGTGCGCAAGTGGCACGAGGCGCTCAAGACCGCC
>JBIKWU010000379.1:0-2941 GCA_044356115.1 Burkholderiaceae bacterium | reverse complement strand
CCGGGTGGCGCACTGCCTGAGCGCTGCACGGGTCTCGCCCCTGGGCGCGCAGGCCTATCTCTTTCGGCACTACCGCCTGGTGCTCAGCGTGAGCCTGCCCGGCGGCCCCGAGAACCTGGGTCGGCTCGACGAGTTGCTGCTGATGCGCGACAGCGTGCGCGCGACCCTGCACGCAGCGGGCTTTCCGTCGCGGCCCTGGGAGCCCGACGACCTGATCGAGTGGGTCTCGGGGCTGCTCGACCCTCACCGGCATGCCGGCGAAGCCATTCCCCTGCACCACGACGAAGGCCGGCCGCTTGCCGGACAGGTGATCGATGCCGCCACACGGGTGCTGATCGATCACCGGGGGTTGGTCTTCGAGAATCCGGCGGCCTCGGAGCCGGTGCACGCCCGCCTGATGTCGGTGCGCTCCTATCCGCCGCGCTTTGCGCTCTGGAACGCCGGCAGCCTGATCGGCGATCTCTACCAGGCCACGCTTCAGTACCCCTGCCCGTTCCTGATCACGCTCAGCGCGCACCTGCCCGATGCCGAGAGCACACGCAGCTGGGCGTACCTGCGCGCGGCGCGCGCCACCACCAATGCAGGAAGCCAGATGGCGCGCTTTCTGCCCGATCTGCAAAGCCGCAAGGCCGACTGGGACATCGTGCTGCGCGCGCTCGACCAAGGCCAGCAGCTCGTCGAACTCGGCGTGCAGGTGGCCCTGTTTGCCCAGCCCGCGCAGGTCACCCGCGCCGAGCAGGCCGCGCGCGCGATCTTCCGGGCCCGCGGCTTCGAGCTCACCCAGGACACGATGATGGCCGCCCAGGGACTGCTCGCGAGCCTTCCGATGACGCTGAGCGCGGCCTTCCACGCCGACCTGCGTCGCATGCGACGGGTGAGCACCAAGACCTCGGCCAACGCCGTGCATCTCGCGCCGATAGTGGCCGAGTGGGCCGGCACCGGCACGCCGGTGCTGCTGCTAGGCGGGCGGCGCGGCCAGCTCATGGCGATCGACGTCTACGACAACCCGGCCGGCAACTACAACGTGGCGATCGCCGGCACCTCGGGCTCGGGCAAGTCGCTGCTGCTGAACGAGATCGCGGCCGCCTACCTGGGCACCGGCGCCCGGGTCTGGATCATCGATGTGGGCCGCTCCTACGAGAAGGCCTGCCGGCACTTCGGAGGCAGCTTCATCGAGTTCACCGAACGCGCCCCGATCTCGCTCAACCCCTTCAGCCTGGTGGAGGACATCGACGAGGAGATGGAGCTGCTGCAGCCGCTGCTCGCGCAGATGGTGTCGCCCCGCGAGCCGCTCGATGCCTTTCGGTACTCGAGCCTTGCGGCGGCGATCAAGCAGGTCTGGAAGCGCCTTGGCCGCGCGATGACGGTGAGCGACGTGCACGCGCTGCTCGCCACCGGCAGCCTGGGCGAGCCCGAGGACGGCACCCCCGACCCGGGCGATCGGCGGCTGAAGGATCTGGCCACGATGCTGCATCCCTACACCCGCGAGGGCGCCTACGGCCGCTACTTCGACGGCCCCGCAAACATCGACTTCGCAGCCGACTTCATCGTGTTGGAACTCGAGGAGCTCAAGGCCCGCAAGGATCTGCAGACGGTCGTGCTGCTGATCGTCATGTACCGCATCACCCGCGAGATGTACTTCAGCCGCGAGCGCAAGAAGATCGTGATCATCGACGAGGCCTGGGATCTGCTCTCGGGCGGGGCCACCGCCGAGTTCATCGAGGCGGGCTACCGGCGCGCGCGCAAGTACCGCGGCGCCTTCATGTCGGCCACCCAGAGCGTGGACGACTACTACCGCAATCCTGCGGCGCGCGCGGCGCTGGAGAACTCCGACTGGATGCTGCTGCTGCGCCAGAAGCCCGAGTCCATCGAGCGCATGGAGTCGCTTGGCCAGCTCACCATGGACGATGCGATGAAGCGGCTGCTGCAGTCGCTGCGCACCGAGCATGGGGCCTACTCCGAGGTCTTCATCCACAGCCCGGCCGGCCAGGGCGTGGGCCGGCTGATGCTCGATCCCCACAGCCTGCTGCTCTTCAGCAGCCGCGCGGAGGACTTCAACGCGATCCAGGCGCACCGCGCGCGCGGGCTGGACATCGAGGCAGCAATTGACGCGGTGCTGCGCGAGCGGGGCGCGGCATGACCCTGAGCGTACGCACGCTCACCGCGCTGCTGCTGGCCCAGGTGGCAGCAATCGCCGCGCTGGTCACCGCCGTGCTGGTGTGGATGCCCTGGGGCGGCCCCGCGCTCGCGGTACTGGACGTGGCCGAGCTCTACCGCCTGAAGGAGCGCGAACTCACCGCCGTGCTCGCGCGCCCCGATGCCACCCACGCCGAGCGGGCGCATGCCCTGGAGCAGGCGGCGACCTTCGGCACGCAGATGCGCACGCTCCTGGAGACGCTGCCCACCGAGTGCCGCTGCCTGCTGCTGGCGCGCGGCGCGGTGCTGGGCACCGGCAACAGCCTGCCCGATCTCACCACCCAGGCACGCCAGCGCCTGGGCCTCTAGGAGATGCCCGCCATGCGCCTGATCTTCACCCGCTCGCGCCGCTGCCTGGCGGCACGTCTGCTGGAGCGCCTGCGCCTTGGACCGATCCTGCGGCGCCAGGGCCGGTGGTGGCTGCTGGGCATCGGCCTTGCGATCGCCTTTCAGGCGCGCTTCTCGATCGGCATCAACCTCTCCGAGAGCCTGCCTGAGCGCGTGTTCCTGATCGATCACCGAAGCGAACCGAAGCGCGGCGATCTGGTGGCGTTTCGCTGGTCGGCAGCGCAACGACTGCCCCGAGGCACCGTCCTCATCAAGATCCTGGCCGGGATGCCCGGCGACGAGGTGACCCTCGAGCACGGTCAGATCCGGCTGAACGGCGCCCCGATGGGCACGGTGCTCACCCGTGACCGCCAGGGCGCGGCCCTTGAAGCGGGTCCGACCGGTCGGCTTCCCGAGG
>JBIKWU010000378.1:0-2959 GCA_044356115.1 Burkholderiaceae bacterium | reverse complement strand
TCTACGGCCTGATCCGCCAGGAGTCGCGCTTCATCATGGACGCCCGCTCCTCGGCGAGCGCGCAGGGCCTGATGCAGATCATCCCGCCCACCGCGCGCTGGATCGCGAGGCGGCTTGGCGTGAACGACTTCCGCCTCGAGCAGCTCAACGAGCTCGACACCAACCTGCGCTTCGGCACCTACTACCTGCGCTCGGTGCACGACGACCTCGACAGTTCGCCGTTGCTGGCCTCGGCCGGCTACAACGCCGGCCCGAACCGGCCGCGCCAGTGGCGCAGCACCCTGCCCGCGGCCATCGAGGGCGCGGCCTTCGCCGAGATCATCCCGTTCGCCGAGACCCGCGACTACGTCAAGAAGGTGCTCTCCAACGCCGCCTTCTACGGCGCGCTCATGACCGGCCGCCCGCAATCGCTCAAGCAGCGTCTGGGCAGCGTCGCGCCGGGCGCGATGCGGCCCTCCGAGTTGCCCTGATCGCGCGGCCGGGTTAGGTTTCGGCCCGGTCACCACACCGCACCTTCCCCCCCTCCTCGACACCTTCTCCCTGCGCAGCCACCATGAGTCTGAATCGCGTCCTCGTCGCCGGCGGCACCGGCTTCATCGGCACCCATGTGGTCGCCCGCCTCAGTGCCCAGGGGGTGCGGGTGGTGGTGCCCACGCGGCACCGCGAGCGCGCCCGGCACCTGCTGCCGCTGCCCACCGTGGACGTCATCGAGACCCGGCCGGGCTCGCCCTCGTTCTGGCAGGCGCTCGAGGGATGCGACGCGGTGGTCAACCTGGTGGGCGTGCTGCACAGCCGCTGGGGCGACCCCTACGGTCCGGCATTCCGCGAAGCCCATGTCGACCTGCCGGCGCGCCTGGCCCATGCCGCGGCGCGCAGCGGGGTGGGCCGGCTGATCCATGTGTCGGCGCTGGGCGCCGGCGCCGCCCGCGAGCAGCTGCCCTCCATGTACCTGCGCTCCAAGGCCGACGGCGAGGCGGCGGTGCGGGCCGGTGGCGTGCCCTTCACCATCCTGCAGCCCTCGGTGGTCTTCGGGCCCGAGGATGCCTTCCTGAACGTCTTCGCGCGGCTGCAGCGGCTGCTGCCGGTGGTACCGCTGGCCCAGGCCCAGGCCCGCCTGCAGCCGGTGTTCGTGGGCGATGTCGCCACGGCGGTGGTGAACTGCCTGCGCGGCACCGCCACCCTGGGGCACAGCTTCGAGCTCGCCGGACCCGAGGTCTATACCCTGCGCGAACTGGTGCAGCTCGCCGGGCGCTGGAGCGGCCACCCCCGGCCGGTGATCGCCCTGCCCTTCACCCTGGGCCAGATCCAGGCGGGGCTCATGGGCGCGCTGCCGCGTCCGCTCATGAGCACCGACAACTTCGACTCGCTGCGGGTCGACAACATCGCCACCGGGCCCATGAGCCCGGCGCTGGGCATCACCACCCCCACGCCGCTGGCCGCGGTGGCGCCGGCCTGGCTGTCACGCCAGGGATCACGCCTGGCCTCGCAGCAGGCCAGGGCCCATCGCTGAGCGGGCCACCGGGCAGCGCGACGGCCCCACGCGGGCTGACCCGCGCGGGCCCGAGCGGCAGGCAGCCGACCCGAACGCAGGCCACCCCATGAAGATCTACTGCGTGGGCGGCGCGGTGCGCGACGAGCTCCTGGGCCTGCCGGTGCGTGACCGCGACTGGGTGGTGGTGGGCGGCACGCCCGAGGCGATGCAGGCGCTGGGCTTTCGGCCGGTGGGCAAGGACTTCCCGGTCTTCCTGCACCCGCAGACCCACGAGGAATACGCGCTCGCCCGCACCGAGCGCAAGACCGCCCCGGGGTATCGCGGCTTCGAGGTGCACTTCGCGCCCGGGGTCAGCCTGGACGATGACCTGCGTCGGCGCGACCTCACCATCAACGCCATGGCCCGCGACGAGACCGGGCGGCTGATCGACCCCCTGGGCGGGCAGGCCGATCTCGCCGCGCGTGTGCTGCGGCACGCCGGGCCGGCCTTCGTCGAGGACCCGGTGCGCATCCTGCGGCTGGCGCGCTTCGCGGCGCGGCTGGCCGACTTCACGGTGGCCCCCGAGACCCTGGACCTGATGCGTGCGATGTGCGTGGCCGGCGAGGTGGACGCGCTGGTGCCCGAGCGGGTCTGGCAGGAACTGGCCCGCGGCCTGATGGAGCCCGTGCCCTCGCGCATGTTCACCGTACTGCGCGAGTGCGGCGCGCTGGCGCGGCTGCTGCCCGAAGTCGATCGACTCTGGGGCGTGCCGCAGCGCGCCGACCACCACCCGGAGGTGGACACCGGTGTGCACACCCTGATGGTGGTCGATGCCGCGGCCCGCGCCGGCGGCTCGCTGGCGGTGCGCTTCGCCGCGCTCACCCATGACCTGGGCAAGGCCGACACGCCGGCCGAGGTGCTGCCGCGCCACATCGGCCACGAGGCCCGCTCGGTGGCGCGGCTTTCCGCGCTGTGCGAGCGGCTGCGGGTGCCGGTGGAGGTGCGCGACCTCGCCCGTCTGGTGGCGCGCGAGCACGGCCTGGTGCACCGGGCGCTGGAGCTGCGGCCCGCCACCCTGCTGGCGCTGCTGGAGCGGCTCGACGCCTTCCGGCGGCCGGCCCGCCTGCCCGAGGTGCTGGCCGCCTGCGAGGCCGATGCCCGCGGCCGGCTGGGCCACGCCGACCGCCCCTATCCGGCAGCCGCCCACCTGCGCGCGGCGCTGGCCGCCGCCGCCGCGGTGGATGCCGGCGCGGTGGCCGCCGCCGGCCCGCCGGGCGAGGCGGTGCGCGAGCGCATCCGGCAGGCGCGCGAACACGCGATCGCGCAGGCCCTGCCGCGCTGACCCGCGCCGGCTCAGATCAGCCGCGCGATGGCGGCGGCGATCATCGAGAGCACGATGGTCGAGGCGATCGGCAGCGACCACTCCCGCCCGAAGGCGCGGAAGTTCAGGTCGCCGGGCAGACGGCCCATGCCGAGACGGCGAAGCCA
>JBIKWU010000132.1:0-10589 GCA_044356115.1 Burkholderiaceae bacterium | reverse complement strand
GCAGTCGGGCTGTGATGGACGCGGCCGGCAGGCCTGCCGGGCTTTCGATGGCATCGATCCGCAACCGTGTGCGCCAGCCCTGGGCCGAGGGCACCGGCATGTCGAGCACCATGCCGCGCACCACCAGTTCCACCCCTTCCAGGGCAGGCGACAGCCGGCTGGCCAGGGCCTCATGGGCCCGCAGCAGCGCCCAGCCGCCGCTGGCGAGCACGACACCGAGCAGCACAAGAAGCGCCGACAGCGACCGGCCCGACCCTCGCCAGCGCCGGTGGCCCAGCCCAGCGCCGACCCCGGCGCCCAGCGCGAGCAGGCCGAGCCCCGCGACCAGCAGCCCCTGCGCCAGCGCCGGCGCCGGCAGCGTGGCGAGCTGCTGCACGGCCCAGCAGGTGCCGACCACCAGCGCGCCCGGCGGACAGGCCGCCAGCACGGCCAGGGCATGCCACCAGCGCGCCGATCGGGTCATGCCCGATGATTCCGCGACACGGGCTGCATCGCCATCGGCCAGGCGGCCGGTGCGGCTCGGCCCTCAGGACGAGGCGTCGTCTTGGGCCGAAGCCCCCGCTTGCCCGACCCAGGCCGCCAGCCGCGGCAACACCCGCACCGCGTTGGCGGTGGACTCGGCCGCCGCGCGCTCGGCGCTCAGGCCGCGCAGCTGCGCGAACACCTCGGCAATGCCGCCCAGTTGCGCGGGATCGTTGCGCCCCGGATGACGCCAGGCCGGCGCGATGTCCGGCGAGTCGGTCTCCAGCACATGGGCGTGAGCCGGCAGGTCGCTCACGAGGCGCCGGATCTGCAGGGCCCGCGTGAAGGTCATCGCGCCACCGAAGCCCAGCGCCAGCCCGAGATCGATGAAGGCCTGCGCCTGCTGATGGCTGCCATTGAAGGCATGGGCGATGCCCCCGGAGGGCCGCAGGCGGCGCAGATGCCTGAGCACCCGGTCCTGGGCGCGACGCACGTGCAGGATCACGGGCAGGTCGAACTCACGGGCCAGGCGCAGCTGCGCCTCCAGGAAGCGCTCCTGGCGAGCGGCATCGAGCCCGGGCACGAAGCCGTCGAGCCCGATCTCGCCCACCGCCACCAGGGCCGGATCATCCATCGCGGCAGCCAGCGCCTGGCGCAGCAGCGCGAGGTCCTCGTCGCGCGCCCGATCGACATACATCGGGTGGATGCCCAGGGCGTACACGCAGCGCGCGCCTTCCTCGGCCGCGGCCAGGGCCCGCACCGCCGCGAAATTGCCCGCTTCGACCGCCGGCACGACGATCAGCCCCACCCCCGTCGCCAGCGCCTGCCGGCGCAGCACCGCGGCCTCGCCGGCGAACTCCGGCGCGTCGAGGTGACAGTGGGTGTCGACCAGCACGGCGGCCGGCGCGGCGCGGCTCAGGCCGGCGCGAGCACGCCGTCGCGCAGCGCCAGCACGCGATCGGCGCGCGCGGCGAGCTCGCCGTCGTGGGTGACGATGATGAACGCGGTGCCCGACTCGCGACCCAGCGACTCGATCAGCGCGAACACCTGCCGCGCAGTGGCGCGGTCGAGATTGCCGGTGGGCTCGTCGGCGAGCACGCAGCGCGGCCGGGTGACCAGCGCGCGGGCCAGCGCCACCCGCTGGCGCTCGCCGCCGGAGAGCTCGCCCGGCAGGTGGGCGAGCCGGGCACCGAGCCCGACCTGCTCGAGCAGGGCGGCGGCCTCGCGGCGCGCCTGCGCCGAGGGCAGCCTGCGGATGCGCAGCGGCATGGCGACGTTGTCGAGCGCGCTGAATTCCGGCAGCAGGTGGTGGAACTGGTAGACGAAGCCGAGCAGCCGGTTGCGCCGGGCGCCGCGCTCGGTCTCGCCCAGGGCCGCGACATCATGCCCGCTCCAGCGCACCTCGCCGGCACTGGGCGCATCGAGACCACCGAGCAGATGCAGCAGCGTGCTCTTGCCCGAGCCCGACGCGCCGACGATGGCCACCCGTTCGCCAGCTTGCACCGCGAGCGAGACCCCGCGCAGCACCTCCACCCCCAGCCCGCCGTCGTCATAGCGCTTGCACAGGCCCGCGCAGGCGAGCACCGGCGCATCCGCGACCACGCCCTCGCCCGCCGGCGGAACCACCACGGCCTCACTCATAGCGCAGCGCCTGCGCCGGCCGCACCCGCGAGGCGCGCCAGCTCGGGTAGAGCGTGGCCAGCAGCGCCAGCGCGCACGAGACCGCGGCGATCAGGCCGACATCGGGCCAGCGCAGATCGCTGGGCAGATGGCTGATCACGTAGATGCCCTTGGGCAGCACCTGGAAGCCGAACAGGCGCTCCACCGCGCCCACCACGCCGTCGATGTTCAGCGCGAGCAGCACGCCACCGGCCACGCCCAGCCCGGTGCCGAGCAACCCGACCACCGCGCCCTGCACGATGAACACCGCCAGGATGCTGGCCGGACTCGCGCCCAGGGTGCGCAGGATGGCGATGTCCGACTGCTTGTCGGTCACGGTCATCACCAGCATGGAGATCAGGTTGAAGGCCGCCACCGCGATGATCATGGTGAGGATGATGAACATCATGCGCTTCTCGATCTCCACCGCGGCAAACCAGTTGCGGTTCTCGCGCGACCAGTCGCGCACGTGGAACTCGGGCCCCAGCACCGCCGAGAGCTCGCGCGCGATGGCCGGGGCAGCCATCATCTGCGAGGTCTTCAGGCGCACGCCGCTGGCGCCCTCCACGCGGAACAGCCGCGCGGCATCCTGCAGGTGGGTGAGTACCAGGGTGCTGTCGTACTCGTAGTGCCCGGAGTCGAAGATGCCGGTGACGGTGAACTGCCGCAGTCGCGGCACCACGCCGGCCGGCGTGGTGGTGCCCTGCGGGGCCACCAGCGCGATGCGGTCGCCCACCTGCAGCATGAGCTGCCGGGCCATCTCAACACCCACCAGCGCGCCGAACTCGCCGGGCGCGAGGCCCGCGAGCAGCTTGCCCGAGGGCCCGGCCAGGAAATCGGCCACCGCGGGTTCGCGCGCCGGATCGATGCCGCGCACGATCGCGCCTCGCACGGTCTCGCCGCGCGCGATGATGGCCTGCCCGACCACGAAGGGCGCGGCGGCCACCACCCGCGGGTGCGCGGCGGTGCGATCGAGCAGCGCCTGCGGATCGGCCAGTCCGGCCTGCGGACCATAGACCTCGATGTGCGAGAGCACCGAGAGCATGCGGTCGGTGACTTCCTTCTGGAAGCCGTTCATCACCGAGAGCACGGTGATCAGCGCCGCCACGCCGAGCGCGATGCCGGCCACCGACATGGCCGAGATGAACGAGATGAAGCCGTCACGGCGGCCCGCCCGACGGCCGGCCCGCGTGTAACGAAGCCCGATCTGGAGTTCGAACGGAAACGGCAAGGCAGATGAGAGCAGGAGGGCGGCGCGCGAGTGTGCCATAGAATGCCCACCCTCCCGAGCCCGCCCATGAACCCGATCACCCTGCTGTGCGCTGGTGCTGCGCCCGACGCCGACCCGGCCGGTGCGCTGCGCCTGCCCGCGGCCAGCGCGCTGCAGCGTCTGCTCATCGGCGGCCGCCTTGCGCAGGATCGCCGACTCGCCGGTGACCCGCTGCCCGAACTGCCCGAGGACGACTGGCTGCGCAGCGAGTTCGGCGTGCCGGCGGGCGATGCGATCCAGGCCTTCACCGGTGCCGGCCTCGGGCTGACGCCACCGTGGTGGGGCCTGCGCCCCTGTCATCTGCACCTGGGCATCGACCACGCCCTGCTCACCGACCCCTCGCAGCTCGCCCTCGAGCCAGCCGAGTCCGCCGAGCTCGCCCGCAGCGCCGCGCCGGCCTTCGAGGCCGCGGGGCTCGTGCTGCAGGCGCCGCGGCCCGAGGCCTGGTTCGCCCTCGGCGTGCCCTGGGCGCTGCAGGCCTGGCCCTGGACCCTGGCCAGCGGCCGTCATGTGATCGCCTATCAGCCGGCCGGGCAGGCCGCCCGCGCCTGGCGCCGTCTGCTCACCGAGGTGCAGATGGGCTGGCACGACCATCCGGTCAACCTGGCTCGCGAGCAGGCCGGTCGGCGGCCGGTCAATGCCCTCTGGCTGGACGGCTTCGTCACAACACCGCTTGCCGCCCGCGGTCGCGGCCTGCTCATCAGCGACTGCCCCGCCCTCACCGGTCTGGCAGGCGCCGCCGGCTGGCAGACCCGTGGCCACGCGCAGCCCCTGCCCGACTGGGGCCGCGATGCCGGACCGGTGCTGGTCGATCTCGACGTCTGGCGCGTGCCGCGACGCATGGGTGACGCCCACGCCTGGGCGCAGGCCTGGACGCGGGCCGACACCTGGCTGGACGGCCCGCAGTGGCGCGCGCTGCGCGCCGCCGCCCCGGGCACGCTGCGGGTGGTACTCACCGGTGAGCGTCGCGTGCTCACCCTGGCAGCCGACCCGGGCCGACGCTGGCGCTGGTGGCGACGGTTCGACGCGCTGGCTGCGCTCGCCCCGCCCACGGCATGAGCGCCGCCCCGCCCCGCCTGGTCACCCGCAGCGCGCCGGCGCCCGCGCGCGAGCGACTGCTCGCCGCCGGCCTGCACCCTGTGCTCGCACGGGTCTACGCCGCGCGCGGCATCGGACAGGCCGACGAACTCAAGGCCTCGCTGGCCGACCTGCTGCCGCCCGACGGACTGCTCGGCATCGCGACCGCGGCCGAGCGCCTGGCCCGGGCGATCGCCGCCCGCGAGCCCATGCTCATCGTGGCCGACTACGATTGCGACGGCGCCACCGCCTGCGCCGTGGGCATCCGCGGACTGCGCGCGCTGGGCGCGGTGGTCGACTTCCTCGTGCCCAACCGGCTGGAGCATGGCTACGGCCTCACCCCGCCCATCGTCGATCTGGCCGCGGCCCATCCGCGCCTGGGCCGACCGGCACTGATCATCACCGTGGACAACGGCATCGCCAGCCTCGAAGGCGTGGACCGGGCCCGTGCGCTGGGCATCGATGTCGTGGTCACCGACCATCACCTGCCCGGCGAGTCACTGCCGCAGGCCGCGGCCATCGTCAATCCCAACCAGCCCGGCTGCGGCTTCGCCAGCAAGCACCTGGCCGGCGTGGGCGTGATGTTCTACCTGCTGCTCGCGCTGCGGGCCCTGCTGCGTGCGCGGGGCGCCTTCCGCGACCGGCCCGAGCCGGCGCTGCAGGCGCTGCTCGATCTGGTGGCGGTGGGCACGGTGGCCGATCTGGTGCGGCTCGATCGCAACAACCGGCTGCTCGTGTCGGCGGGCCTGCGCCGCATCCGCGCCGGCCAGGCGCAGGCCGGCGTTCGCGCGCTCTTCGCGGTGGCCGGTCGCGAGTGGCGCAGCGCCGGCTGCCAGGACATCGGCTTCGGCGTGGGACCGCGCATCAACGCGGCCGGCCGGCTATCGGACATCTCCCTGGGCATCGCGTGCCTGATCACTGACGACGAGGACGAGGCCCACGCGCTCGCCGCCGAACTCGACGGCATCAACCGCTCGCGGCGCGAACTCGAGGAGCGCATGCGCGACGAGGCCCTGGCCGAGGTGGGCGAGCCGGCGGCCGGCGCCCTCACGCTGGTGGTGCACCGGCCCGACTGGCACGCCGGCGTGGTCGGCCTGGTGGCCACCCGACTGAAGGACCGCCACCACCGCCCCACCCTGGCGCTCGCGCCGGCCGGCGAGGCCGGCTGCCTGCAGGGCTCGGGCCGCTCGATCCCCGGCGTGCACCTGCGCGACGCGATCGACCTCGCCGCCAAGCGCGCGCCGGGCGCGGTGCTGCGCTTCGGCGGGCACGCGATGGCCGCCGGCCTCACGCTGCGGACCGACGCGCTGGCGCGCTTTGGCGCCTGCTTCGAGCAGGCCGTGGCCGAACTCGCCGACCCCGGCGCCTTCTCGCCGGAGCTGGCCACCGACGGCGCGCTCGCGGGCGAGCCAGTGGACCTCGAGCTGGTCGAGGCGATCGACCGCGCGGTCTGGGGCCAGGGCTTTCCGGCCCCGCTCTTCGCCGACGAGGCCGAGGTGCTCGGCCAGCGCCTGCTCAAGGAGCGGCACCTGCGGGTCGACCTGCGCATCGGCACGCAGACCTTCGCGGCCATCGCCTTCGGGCGCACCGAGCCACTGCCGCGCCGGGCGCTGATCGCCTACCGGCTCAACCGCAACGACTGGGGCGGGCGCGCCTCGCTGCAACTGCTGATCGAGCAGGTGGGCGCGCCGCGCTGAGCGTGATCAAGTTCCGCGCCCGGCGGCAGGCTGCGCCCGATAATCGGCGGCATGTATCTCGCGCACTTCGGGCTGCAGCACCTGCCTTTCGATTCCGCCAACGAGCCGAAGCAACTGGTGTTCCCGGGCACGCGGCACGAGACCGCGCGTTCGCTGCTGCATCTGATCGCCCGCGAGAACGGCTACCTCCGGATCATCGGCGAGCATGGCACGGGCAAGACCACCCTGTGCCGCTGGCTGCTGCGCAAGCTTCCCCCGGAACGCTATCGGGTGGTTCATGTCACCGATCCCGCGCTCAGCCCGCGCCTGATCGACGTGATGCTCGCCGAGAAGCTCGGCATGACCGTGCACCGCACCGATCCGCGCCGCATGCGCGCCGACCTGCGCGACCGTCTCAACCACAGCGCCATCTCGGGCGAGAAGCTCATCGTCCTGATCGATGAAGCCCAGTCCATGCCGCTGGAAACCCTCGAGCACCTGCGCCTGCTCGGACAGGGCGTGGGCCGCGGCGGCAATGCGCTGCGCCTGGTGCTGGTCGGGCCCCCCGAGCTGGAAAAGCGCCTCGCGCTCGAGGCCTTCGGCGCACTCAACGACCGCATCGAGCACACCCTGCGTCTGAACCGGCTGTCGCGCGACGAGGTGCATGAATACCTGCACGGTCGGCTGCGCAACGCCGGCTACGACGGGCCGCGCATCTTCTCGGTCGGCGCGGTACGGGCCGTGGCCGTGCTGTCGCGAGGGCTCCCCGGGCGCATCAACCTGCTCGCCGACAAGGCCCTGATGGCGGCATCGCTCGCGCATGCCTTCGAAGTGCACACGCGCGACGTGCGGCAGGCCGCGCGCGAACTCAGGCTGAGCCACCCGGAGCCGCGCCGACGCCTGCGGCTGTTCTCGCTGCCGCTGGGCGCAGGCTTCGCGGCCGGCGTCACCAGCGCCCTCGCGGCGGTCGCGGTCGCCCTGCACTTCGGCTGGATGGGCCCCGCCAAGTACGAACCGCGCAGCAGCCTGGGCAGCCCGCCCTACTCGCAGGCCCTGCGCTGATACCCGCCCGGGCTGCATCGCGGCAGCCCGCGCCTGATCAGACTTCGGGCCGATCGCCCGCCGGGCTCCCTATAATGGCCGGTTTCGCACCGGTGCGTTCCCCCGTGGAGCGCCAGACAGGATCCCATGGAAGCCGAACGCCTCAATGCCCTCGCCGCCCTGATCGCCGACCTTCGCCGTCGGGTGATCGAACTCCGGGGGTATCTTTGACTTCGACGTCAAGCGTACCCGCCTGATCGAAGTCGACCGCGCCCTGGAGGCGCCCGATGTCTGGAATGACGCGCAGCGCGCGCAGGACCTCGGCCGCGAGAAGAAGCTGCTCGAGTCGGTGGTGCTGCGCATCACCGAACTCGACGCCGGGCTTTCCGATGCCGACGAGCTCTACGGCATCGCTCGCGAGGAGGCCGATGATTCCACCCTGGAGGCGGTCGAGACCGATGTCGCCGGCCTGCAGCAGCAGGTCGAGGCGCTGGAGTTCCGGCGCATGTTCGCCAACCCGGCCGACCCCAATCCCTGCTTCATGGAGATCCAGGCCGGCGCCGGCGGCACCGAGGCGCAGGACTGGGCGCAGATGCTGCTGCGCCAGTACCTGCGCTACTGCGAACGCAAGGGCTTTCGCACCGAGGTGCTCGAGGAAACCGAAGGCGACACCGCCGGCATCAAGGGCGCCTCGCTCAAGGTCGAGGGCGAGTACGCCTACGGCTTCCTGCGCACCGAGACCGGTGTGCACCGGCTGGTGCGCAAGTCGCCCTTCGACTCCAGCGGCGGCCGGCACACCTCGTTCGCGTCGGTGTTCGTCTACCCCGAGGTCGACGACTCCATCCAGGTCGACATCAACCCGGCTGACCTGCGCATCGACGTCTACCGGGCCTCGGGCGCGGGCGGCCAGCACGTGAACAAGACCGAGTCGGCGGTGCGCATCACCCACCTGCCCACCAACATCGTCGTGCAGTGCCAGAACGACCGCTCGCAGCATCGCAACAAGGACGAGGCCATGAAGATGCTGCGCGCCCGCCTGTTCGAACTGGAGTTGCGCAAGCGACGCGCCGAGCAGGACAAGGTCGAGGCGAGCAAGACCGACATCGGCTGGGGTCATCAGATCCGCTCGTACGTGCTCGACCAGTCCCGCATCAAGGACCTGCGCACCAACGTCGAGATCAGCAACACCCGCAGCGTGCTCGACGGTGATCTCGATCCCTTCATCTTCGCCAGCCTGAAGCAGGGCGTCTAGGACCATGAACGAACCCTCCCCCGCGCCCGCCGCCGACGAGAATCAGATCATCGCCGAGCGCCGCGCCAAGCTCGCGCGGCTGCGCGAGGCCGGCCCGGCCTTCCCGAACGACGCCCGTCCCGCCGACCGGGCCGGGCCGCTGCTGGCCGCGCACGAGGCGCTCAGCCGCGAGGCGCTCGAACAGGCCGCGGTGCGGGTGTCGATCGCCGGACGGCTGATGCTCAAGCGGGTGCAGGGCAAGGCCAGCTTCGGCACCGTGCAGGACGCCACCGGCCGGCTGCAGCTCTGGATGAACGACGAGGGTGTGGGCCCGGCGGCTCACGAGGCCTTCAAGCACTGGGACCTCGGCGACATCGTCGCGGCCGAGGGCGTGCTCTTCAAGACCATGAAGGGCGAGCTCTCGGTGCGCTGCAGCGCGGTGCGACTGCTGGCCAAGTCGCTGCGGCCGCTGCCCGACAAGTTCCACGGCCTGCACGACCAGGAGACCCGCTACCGCCAGCGCTACGTCGACCTGATCGTCAACCCCGACACGCGCCGCACCTTCGTCACCCGCAGCCGCGCGCTGGCCGCGATCCGCAGCTTCATGACCGGGCACGGCTTCCTCGAGGTCGAGACCCCCATGCTGCATCCCATCCCGGGCGGCGCGGCGGCCCGGCCCTTCATCACCCACCACAACGCCCTGGCGCAGGACATGTACCTGCGCATCGCTCCCGAGCTCTACCTCAAGCGCCTCATCGTGGGCGGCTTCGAGCGGGTCTTCGAGGTGAACCGCAACTTCCGCAACGAGGGGATCAGCCCGCGTCACAACCCCGAGTTCACCATGATGGAGTTCTACGCGGCCTACACCGATTACCAGTGGCTGATGGACTTCACCGAGCAGGTGATCCGCGATTGCGCGCAGGCCTCCGCGGGCACCACCGCGCTCAGCTACCAGGGGCGCGCGCTCGATCTCGGCCAGCCCTTCCAGCGCCTGACCATCGCGCAGGCCATCGTGAAGTACGCGCCGCGTTACCAGGAGGCGCCCTTGCACGAGCCCGACTGGCTGCGCGCCGAACTCGGCCGGCTGGGCGTCAAGACTGACGACCCTCGCCATCGGCACGCTGGCGCCGGCGCGCTCGCGCTGGCCCTGTTCGAGGAGGTTGCCGAGAGCCAGCTCTGGGAGCCCACCTTCATCATCGACTATCCGGTGGAGGTCTCGCCGCTTGCGCGGGAGTCCGACACCCGGCCCGGCATCACCGAGCGCTTCGAGCTCTTCATCACCGGCCGCGAGATCGCCAACGGCTTCTCGGAGCTCAATGATGCCGAGGACCAGGCCGCGCGCTTCCAGGCCCAGGTGCAGGCCAAGGAGGCAGGCGACGAGGAGGCGATGTTCTACGACGCCGACTTCGTGCGGGCCCTCGAGTACGGCATGCCGCCCACCGGCGGCTGCGGCATCGGGATCGACCGGCTGGTGATGCTGCTCACCGACAGCCCGAACATCCGCGACGTGATCCTCTTCCCCGCGCTCAAGCACGAGTAGCCGCGTGCTCGGCCGCACGATCACGGCGCTGGGCATCACCCAGATCGTCGGCTGGGGCACCACCTACTACAGCTCGGCGGTGCTGTTCACCGGCATGGCCGCCGACACCGGCTGGAGCATCACCATCGCCTACGGCGCGTTCTCGTGGGCCATGCTGGTCTCGGGACTGATCTCCCGACGCATGGGCGCGCTGGTCGAGCGACACGGCGAGCGCCTGGTCATGACGCTGGGCTCGATCGGCATCACGCTGGGCCTGCTCGCGGTGGCCGCCGCGCAGCACCCGGCGCATCTGGTGGCCGCCTGGACGCTGCTGGGCGTGGCCATGCGCGCGAGCCTGTACGAGACCGCGTTCTCGGCGCTGGCCCGGCTGGCCGGCGCAGGGGCGCGCCGCGCCATCTCGTTGGTCACGCTGTACGGCGGGCTCGCCTCGTCGGTCTTCTGGCCGCTGGGTCACTGGATGGTGGCGCAATGGGGCTGGCGCGGCTCCTTCGTGGCCTATGCCCTGCTCAACCTGCTGGTGTGCGTGCCGCTGCACCGGCGCTGCCTGCAGCCGCATCCGGTCGCGGCACCTGCCACGCCGGCCGCCACGACCGCTGCAGCGCCCGCGGCGGCATCCTCCGCCCTTCCCTCGCC
>JBIKWU010000131.1:0-10681 GCA_044356115.1 Burkholderiaceae bacterium | reverse complement strand
TGGCGATCGCCACCGAATTGCGCCTGCCATCGTACCGAATCGAGGGTCTGAGGCTGGCGGCGCTGATCCACGACATCGGGAAGATCGCGCTCCCGTCCCAGACGCTGACCAAGCCGACCCCCCTGGCCGATCACGAGACCCTCGCGCTGCGCGGCCATGTCGCGACCGGCCTGGCCATTCTCGGGGCGCAGCGCTGGCCCTGGGCGATCGCGCGCACCCTGCGCCAGCACCACGAGCGGCTCGACGGCAGCGGCTATCCCCAGGGGCTGCGCGGCGACCAGATCGGTGGCGACGCGCGCATCCTGGCGGTGGCCGACACCGTCGAGGCCATGGCGAGCGACCGGCCCTACCGCCACGCCCGTGGCCTGGAAGCCGCGCTCGGCGCCCTGCGGGCAGGCCGCGGCGCCGGCTTCGACGCCCGGGTGGTCGACGCCTGCCAGCGGCTGTTTCGCGGCGGCAGCTACCGATTCCCGGCCGATCAGGCCGTACGGCGCTGATCCCGCCCGCCCATCGGAGCCTGTCGGAGGCACTCGGCCCGCGGCTATCATCGCGCATGCACCCGCGATCGCGCACGCACCCGCGTGCCGCGCGACGCCAGACCGCCCTCCAGGACAGCCCATGGGAATCATCCGCGACTTTCTCCAGCGCGCCGCCATCGACGCCGAGGCTGATGGCATGGCCGAACAGTTCGTGCGCCATGTATCGGTCGCGCACAGCGCCAACCGCAGCCGCATCGACAAGGAACTCCCGGTGCTGCTGGCCCGCGCCCGCGGCTTCCACCGCAAGGTCAGGCTGGGCACCTACGGCACCTCACGGCTGGCCACCCGCCTGCAGGCCGGCCTGATCAGCGCCGGCTACACCACCGAACTGGCCAAGGACATCGCCAAGCGCATCGCGGTCACGCTCGCCACCGATCCCAACGCCAAGTCCGCCTGAGGCCCGTGGCCGGGGCGCCGCAGGGGCAAGCCTGCGGCGACACCGGCACGCGGCGACACGCGCTCAGCCGGGCAGCGACAGCCCGATCGCGCTGCCGTCATGCCCGGGGTCGGCGCCGCCATCGAGGCGGTCGCCCTCGATGCGGATCCCGTGCACGGCGGCAAACCCGAAGGTGAAGGCCTCGCGCACGGTCTGGTAACCCTGGGCCTGAAGCTCGCGCTCGGTGCGGAAACTGATCCGGTTGGAGAGATCGATCGCGTCGCTGGTGGCCGAGAAGCGGGCCGCGCTCACCGCCTCGGTCATGCTCATGCCGAAGTCGATCACGTTCAGGCAGGCCTGCAGCACGCCCATGGCGATCTGGGTGGCGCCGGGCGCGCCGATCAGCAGGGCGGGCCGCCCCTCGCGCAGGAAGATCGAGGGGCACACCGAACTGAAGCGCGCCTTGCCCGGGGCGAGCGAGCCCGCGCGACCGGGGCGCGGATCGAACACCGCCATGCAGCCGTTGTACAGGAAGCCCAGGCCATCGGTGATCACCCCCGAGGGCATGCCCAGCGAGTGGGTCATGGTCACGCAGTTGCCCTCGCCATCGATGACGCAGACCTGCGTGGTGTCGCTGCTCGGCCGTCCGCTGTTCACCCGCGGCACGGTGATCTTCTCGCCGGCGCGGATGCGCGCCGCGGTGGCATCGGCATGCGCGTCCGAGAGCAGCCGCGCGATCGGCACGTCGACGAAGGCCGGGTCTCCCACGTGGCGGTCCTTGTCCACCGTGGCCTGCTTCATCGCCTCGCAGACCACCCGGATGTAGTCGGTGCTGTTGTGCCCCAGCGCGCGCAGGTCGAAGCGCTGCAGGATGTTGAGCATCTCGATCAGCATCACGCCGCCGCCCGGCGGCTGGTTGCTCGACACCCGCAGGCCGCGGTAATCGCCCCACAGCGGCGCGACGCTGCGGCTGCGGTAGCCGGCAAGGTCCTCGCGACTGAGCAGACCGCCATGGGCCTTCATGTCCTCGACGATGCGATCGGCGATCTCGCCGCGATAGAAGGCGTCGGCGCCATCGCGCGCGATCAGGGCCAGCGTGTTGGCGAGATCGGGGTTGCGCACCAGTTCGCCCACCTTGCGCGGCGCGCCAGCGGGGTCGCAGTAGAGCTCGCGGCCGGTGCGCGAGAACGCGATGCGCTCGGCCGAGCCCACCCGCCCCATCTGGCCCTCGTCGGACCAGAAGTAGTGCACATGCGGCCGCACCCGCCAGCCGCGTCGCGCCCACTCGATCGCTGGCTGCAGGATCTCCGACCAGGGCAGCGAGCCATGGCGGCTGTGCGCGTCATGGTAGGCGCGCAGCGAGGCCGGCACGCAGATCGACTGGTAGCCGAGATCGTTGACCCGGCCGCGCAGCACGAAGCCGTAACCATCGCGGGCCTCGGACTCGATGAGGCTTTCCCACATGTCGGGGCGGGTGGCCGCCGGCGCCGGCGAGTGGAAGTCGATGTACTCGTGAAAGCCCCGGCCCGGCAGGTACAGGCCCATGCTGCCGAAGCCGGAGATGCCGGCCATCAGGGGGTCGACCACGCCCTGGGTGAAGGCGACCGCGATCGCGGCATCGACGGCATTGCCACCGGCACGAAGGATGTCGGCACCGACCTCGGTGGCTTCGGGCTGGGCGGTGACGACCATGGCCTGACGGCGTGCGGGCATGGGGATCTCCTGAGGGGTTGGGAAGGCCTGCGCGCCGGCCGGTCGCGGACAGGCTCGCGACGATTTCAGCACGACTGGCCAGCCAGGCGTCTCGATCCGGGCGACAATGACCGCCAAGGAGATCCGCCCATGCCCAGCGTCCATCCCAGCGTCTGCACGCTCGACTGCCCCGACACCTGCAGCCTGCAGGTCACCGTGAACGAGGGTCGCATCACCCAGGTGCGCGGCTCTCACGCCCTGCCCTACACCGAGGGCGTGATCTGCAACAAGGTGGCCAACCACACCGCGCAATGGGTGCACGGCCCGCAACGGCTGCTGCAGCCGCTGCGCCGCACCGGCCCACGCGGCAGCGGCCGGTTCGAGCCGATCAGCTGGGCCGCCGCGCTCGACGAGATCCACGCCCGCACCAGCGCGGCCATCGCGCGGCACGGCCCGCAGACCGTGATGCCGCTCAACTACGCCGGCCCGCACGGCATGCTCGCCTACGACAGCATGTCGCTGCGCTTCTTTCACCGGCTGGGCGCCAGCCAGCTCTACCGCGGCTCGCTGTGCGGCGCTGTGCGGCGCGAGGCCTGGGTGGGCACCTACGGGGCGGTCGCCGGCATCGGGCCCGAGGCGGCCGCCGGCGCCGCGCTCAACCTGGTGTGGGGCAACAACGCCACGGTCACCAACCTGCATCTGGTGCGGGGCATCACCCAGGCGCGACGGGCCGGCGGCCGGCTGGCGGTGATCGACCCGCTGCGCACCCGCATCGCCGAGCTCGCCGACCTGCACATCGCCCCCCTGCCCGGCACCGATGTGCTGCTCGGCTTCGCGCTCGCGCTCGAGCTGTTCGCGCTCGGCGCGCACGATGCCGCCTTCATCGAGCGGCACGTGCATGGCTACGACGAATTCATGGCACAGGCCGCGCAGTGGCCGCTCGCGCGGGCCGCCGGCGCCTGCGGCGTGAACCCCGAGGACATCCGCACGCTCGCGCGCTGGATGGCCGAGGCCGACCCGCTGGTGCTCGCCCCCGGCAACGGCCTGGAGCGCGGCCGCAACGGCGGCAGCGGGGTGCGCGCCGCCATCGCCCTGCCCGCGCTGCTCGGCCGGCTCGATGCCCGCAGCGGCATCGTGCTGGGCGCGGGCTTCGCGTTTCCGCGCGCGCCGGCAGCGCTCACCCGGCCCGACCTGCTGCCCCCCGGCACGCGCACCCTCAACCTGATCGACGCCGGCCGGCTGCTGCTCGAAGACCCGGTCGATCCGCCGATCCGCGCGGTGTTCATCTACAACCACAACCCGGTGGTGGTGCTGCCCGACCAGGACCGCGTCATCCGCGGTCTCGCCCGCGAGGAGATCTTCACCTGCGGCATCGAGATCGCCATGACCGAGAGCATGGCCTGGTGCGACATCGTGCTGCCGGCGGCCGGCAGCTTCGAGAGCCCCGACCTCTACGCCGCCTACGGCCAGCACTGGCTGCAGCGCGCCGAGCCGGTACTGCCGCCGCCGGGCGAGGCGCTGCCCAACACCGAGATCTTCCGGCGGCTGGCGGCGCGCTTCGGCTTCCAGGAGCCCTGCTTCCAGGACGATGACGCCGCGCTGATGGACGCCGCGCTGATCCCCGATCATCCGCGCCTGCGCGGGCACCAGCCCAGCCGCCTGCCGATCGGGCAGGCGCTGCGCATGAGCGCCGATGATGGCGCGCCGCTGGCGCTCATGGTCAACCAGATGCCGGCCACGCCCAGCGGCCGCATCGAGCTCGCCTCCGAGACCCTGGCCGCGCGCTGGGGCGCCGCGCAGCGCCTGCCCGGCTACCAGCCGGCCGAGACCGAAGGCCTGGCGCTGATCTCGCCGGCCTCCGATCAGCGGGTGTCGTCCACGCTGCTGGGCAGCGGCGGGCGCCCCGACGAAGCTCCGGCGCTGCTGATGCATCCGCAAGACGCGCAGGCCCGCGGCCTGAACGAGGCGCGGCGCGTGCGGGTGCGCAATGCGCTGGGCGAGGTGGAACTGCCCCTGCGCATCACCGATCGCGTGCCGCCGGGCGTGGTGTCCTCCGAGAAGGGCGCCTGGCTGGCCACCAGCCCCACCGGGCGCACCATCAGCGCCCTGGTGAGCGCCGAGCGCCGCAGCGACCTCGCCGACGGCGCCTGCTTCAACGACACCCGGGTGGAGGTGGTGGCGGCGGGCTGATCAGCCCGCGCCCGGCGATCCGGCCTGCTCGCGCGCGGCAAGCCGGGCGGCCATCGCCTTGCGGGTGGCCTCGGGCAGGCCGGTGGGGTCGATGAGCATGCCGAACACCTTCAGGTTGTGGGTGTGGGCAAGCTGGTGCAGGTGGAAGGCGTTCTTCATGGCGATGTCGCGGCCCGAGGCATCGGCCACGCCATTGATGGCGAGCTTGGCCATCTTCAGCGCGAAGCGCGACTTCGACGCGATCTTGCGGGCCAGCGCCATGGTGGCCTCCTGAAGCTGCTCGCGCGGCACCACCTGGTTGACCATGCCCAGCTTGAGCGCATCGGCCGCGCCGATCGCGTCGCCGGTGAACAGCAGCTCCTTGGCCTTGCGCGCGCCGAGTTCCTCCACGTGGTGGAACCACTCCACGCCGCCCACCCCGAAGCTGACCACCGGGTCGGCGAACGACGCGTCATCGCTGGCCACGATCAGGTCGCAGGGCCAGGCGAGCATCAGCCCACCGGCGATGCACTTGCCCTGCACCGCCGCGATCGTGGGCTTGGGGATGTTGCGCCAGCGCTCGCAGAAACCGGTGTAGATCTCCTCCTCCCGCGCCATCTGGGCCTCGGCGCCGGCGCAGCCGAAACCGCACATCGTGCCCACGGTGCGATACCGGCGCATCGCGCCCGCGCTGTCGTTCTCGGCCAGATCGTGGCCGGCCGAGAAATGCTTGCCCTCGGCAGCCAGGATGATCACCCGCACCTCGTCGTCGTGCGCCGCGCGGTCGAAGGCCTCGTTGAGCTCGTAGAGCAGCGCGGTGTCCTGGGCGTTGGCCCGATCGGGGCGGTTCAGGCGGATGCGGGCGATGCCCGGCTCGGGAATGTCGTAGAGCAGGGTCTGGAAGTCGGCGTCGGCCATGCGGGGCTCCGGTGGGTGCGGTGGGTGCGCCTGATGCGCTGAATGCGGCAGGAGAAGGGGCCGCTTCATGGAAAGGGCCGGTTCATGATTGCCCGCGGGGCGGCGGGCGGCAAGCCGGACGCGGGCAGCGCCGTTCCGGAAGTCTCCGGCGCGCGGCGCGGCCGCGCCGGCGCTACAGTGCGTCATCCTCCCCGGAGCCCGCGCCGTGACCCAACCGCACCCAGACGCCCACGATCCCAACCAGCGCATCGTGCTCGCCCGCCGCCCCAGCGGCTGGCCCGATGAATCCTGCTTCCGCCTCGAGCCCTGCCCCGAACCGGCCTGCGGCCCGCAGGATGTGGTGGTGCAGGCGATCTGGCTGTCGCTGGACCCCTATCTGCGCGGCCGCATGAACGAGGGCCCCTCGTACGCGCCGGGTTTCGCGCTCGATCGGCCCATCGTCTCGCGCGTGGTCGGTCGGGTGATCGCCTCGCGCAACGAGCGCTTTCGCGAGGGCGAGTTCGTGTGGGGCTTTCTCGACTGGTCGCTGCGCGTGCTCGTGCCGCGCGGCGAGGGCCTGCACCGCATCGATCCGGCGCTCGGCCGGCCCAGCCTCGCCATCTCGGCGATGGGCATGCCCGGGCTCACCGCCTGGGTGGGCGTGGTCGAGCTCGGCAAGGTCACGCCCGGCGACACGGTCTACATCTCGTCGGCGGCCGGCACCATCGGCCAGCTCGCCGGGCAGTTCGCGCGCCAGGCCGGGGCCCGCGTGATCGGCTCGGTGGGCAGCGACGACAAGCTCGACTTCGTGCTGCGCCACTGCGGCTACCACGCCGGCTTCAACTACAAGCGGCAGGACATCGACGCGGCGCTGCGCGAGCTGTGCCCGAACGGCATCGACGTGTACCTTGACAACGTGGGCGGCGCCACGCTGGAGGCTGCGCTGCGTCACGCCAACGTCGGCGCGCGCTTCCCCATCTGCGGCATGATCTCGCGTTACAACGAGACCGAGGACAGCGGCGTCAAGGGCATGCAGCTGCTGGTGTCAAAGCGCATCACCATGACCGGCTACATCGTGTACGACCACGTCCACAAGCTCGCCGCCTACCAGCAGCGCGCCGCGGCCTGGTTCGGCACGGGCGAGATGCGCTTTCACGAAGACATCGTGCACGGCCTGGCGCAGGCGCCCGCCGCGCTGCTGGGCATGCTGCGCGGCGAGGCCATGGGCAAGCGGCTGGTGCAGGTCAGTACGGCCCCGCCGATCCCGGCGTGACCGGGGCGCCCTTCATCTCGGTGACCGCGGTGCGGGCCGCATTGGCCAGCAGCGCGTTGTCGGCCGCGATGGTCACCAGCTGGAACCCCCAGGCGATCGCCTGCCGCGCGTAGGCGGTGGTGCCGCAGTGGATGCCGGCGTGCACGCCGTGCTTCTTCGCGGCAGCCACGATGCGGCGGATGGCATCGACGATCGGCGGGTCGGTCTGGTCGAGCTTGGGCACGCCGCCCAGCGAGAGCGCGAGATCGGAGGGCCCCACATAGATGCCGTCGAGCCCGGGGGTGCTCAGGATCTCGTCGAGGTTGTCCATCGCCTTGCGGGTCTCGATCATCGCGATGGCCAGCAGGTTGTCGTTGGCCTGCGTGGCGTAGTCGCCGCCGGCGTACCACATCGCGCGGGTGGGCCCGAAGCTGCGAAAGCCCTTGGGTGCGTAGCGCATCGCGCCCACCAGGGCCTCGCACTCGGCGCGCGAATTGATCATCGGGCAGATGATCCCGTAGCAGCCCGCGTCGAGCAGCTTCATGATGATGCCAGGCTCGTTCCAGGGCACGCGTGCCATCGGGGTGGTGCCGGTGGTGCTGATCGCCTGCAGCATGGGTACCGCCGCCTGGTAGTCCACCAGACCGTGCTGCAGGTCGCAGGTGAGCGAATCCCAGCCGGCCTGCGCCATGTTCTCGGCAGCCACCGAGCTGGGAATGCCCAGCCAGCCGTTGATGACGGCGCCGCCCTGCTTCCAGATGGTCTTGACGGTGTTCTCGCGCATGTGGGGTGTCCTTGGCGTGGGAGGGTTGGATGCGGCAGGCACCGACAGGTGCCGACCGGCGCGAAAGTCTCGACCGGCCCGGCGCAGGCGCCAAGCCTGCGCCCGGGGAAAGCGGAATCCGCCTCGCGGCGCCCGCCAGAAGGCCAGGGGCGATCCGCAATGCGCGATCGCGCGTTGACATCTGCCCACCGCCGACATAGCGTGGTCGTGCCCGCGGACGCTGGTCCGTCGGCTCATCCGAAAAGCAAGAGGCGCGGCCGTCCGGCGTTCAGGGTCCGGCATGCGCCCCCGGATTCACCGTCCGCCCGGCCGTCCGGGCATCACCGCAGACCCATGGAGGAGACCCCCATGTCCCGCACGTCCGACAGCCGACGCCAGTTCATCCGCCGTTCCGCGCAGGTGTCCACCGCCGCCCTCGCCGCGCCCTATGTGCACACCTCGCGCGCAGCCGGCTCGATCTCCATCGGGTTCTGGGACCACTGGGTGCCCGGAGCCAACCAGGCCACCACCGACCTGGTCAAGGAATGGGGCGCGAAGGAAAAGGTCGAGGTCAAGATCGACTACATCACCTCGCAGGGCAACAAGAACCTGCTCACGATCGCCGCCGAGGCGCAGGCCAAGTCGGGACACGACATCCTCGCCTTCCCCACCTGGCAGCCCGCCGATCAGGCCAAGCTGCTCGAGCCGGTCGACGACATCATGAAGGACCTCATCAAGGAACACGGCGCGGTCAGCGGCACCGTGGAGTACCTCGGCAAGGTCAACGGTCGCTGGCTGGCGGTGCCGGCCACCGCGGGCAGCCAGATCAAGGGCCCCTGCTCGCGCATCGACCTGCTGCAGCAGCACGCCGGCATCGACATCCGCGCCATGTACCCGGCGGGCAGTGCCCCCAAGGCCGACGGCTGGAACATGGATACCTTCCTGAAGGCCGCGCAGGCCTGCCACAAGGCCGGCGTACCCTTCGGCATCGGCTTCGGCCAGACTTCCGATTCGGTGGACACCTGCGGCGCGTTCTTCCAGGCCTTCGGCGCCACCCTGATCGACGCCAGGGGCAACCTCACCGTGCGCACCGACCCGGTTCGCCAGGCGCTCGACTACCTCAAGCGCCTGATGGAGTTCCTGCCGCCCGACGTGCCGGCCTGGGACGACGCCTCGAACAACAAATGGCTGGTGTCGGGCAAGGGCGCCATGATCATGAACCCGCCCAGCGCCTGGGCGGTGGCCAAGCGCGACGCGCCACAGATCGCCGAGCAGCTCTGGACCCACGGCTTTCCCAGCGGGCCCAAGGGCCGCTTCGCGCCCTTCCTGCCGTTCTTCTGGGGCATCTGGAGCTTCAGCAAGAACAAGGCGGCCTCCAAGAGCCTGCTGCGGCACCTCTCCACCAAGGAGGCGGTCGGCAAGATGGTCGCGGCCAGCGGTGGCTACGACCTGCCCTCCTTCGCCAACCTCACCACGCTGCCCACCTGGGCCGAGGCCGGCCCGCCCAAGGGAACGCTCTACCACTATCCCAACCCGCACAATCACCAGACCCTGTCGATCGCCGGCACACCCGCCAATCCCAAGATCGCCAACCAGATCTACACCCAGGGCCTGATGACCAAGATGGTGGTGCGCCACGCCAAGGGCGAGAACATCGAGAAGACCATCGACTGGGCCTCGCGGGAGCTGGAAGGCTTCATGCGCGTCTGACCGGCAGCTCTGCCGCCATACCCTGCCGCGCCGCCCGGCCACCGTGCCGGGCGGCCTTCAGGCGGCCGGCACGCATGGATCGCATCCCCCCTTCCGGGAGACTCCCTTGACCGACGCCGTCACCGGCGGTCCTCGCGCGTCCGCACGACGGCGCCCGATGACCCTGGAAAGATTCTTCCAGCGCAAGTCCACCATCGCCTTCCTGATGGCCTTGCCGCTGATCCTGATCATCGCCTGCCTGGTGGCCTACCCGGCGGGCTATGCCATCCACCTGTCCATGCTGAACAAGGGCATGGAGCGCTTCGTGGGCCTGGGCAACTTCGAGTTCCTGTTCGGGCGCGAGACCTTCTGGATGGTGGTCAAGCAGTCGGTGATCTTCGCCGTGACCGCGGTGGTCTTCAAGGCGATCATCGGCTTCGTGGTGGCCCACTTCGTGCACAACATCCCGGCCAAGGGGCAGCGCAAGTGGCGCGGCATGCTGCTCGTGCCCTGGGTGATTCCGCCCGCCATGAGCACGCTGGCCTGGCTGTGGCTCTTCGACCCGTCCTACAGCGCGTTCAACTGGATCCTCGCCAAGTTCGGCGTGGCCGCCATCCCCTGGACCGGCGAGACCGACTGGGCGCGCTTCTCGGTCATCCTGGTCAACATCTGGATCGGCGCGCCCTTCTTCATGATCATGTACCTGGCGGCGCTCAAGTCGGTGCCCGACCAGCTCTTCGAGGCCGCCTCCATCGACGGCGCCAACTGGTGGCAGCGCATCTGGTACATCACCCTGCCGATGATGCGCAACATCATCTCGATCACGGTGCTGTTCTCGCTGATCGTCACCTTCGCCAACTTCGACATCGTGCGGGTGCTCACGGCCGGCGGCCCGGTGGACACGACCCATGTGTTCGCCACCTGGGCCTTCAAGCTGGGCATCGAGGGCGGTGACATTCCGCTGGGCGCGACCATCTCGCTCTTCATGGTGCCCATTCTCGGCGTCGCCGCAGCGTTCATCCTGCGCGATGTCAACAAGCGCGGAAACGAGGCCTGACATGAGCCAAGCAGCCATCTCCACTCCCGCCGCCGCCCGCTACGGCAGCATGTCGCGCGACCGCCGGCGGGCGCTGGTCTGGTCGTACTTCTTCCTGGTGGTGTTCGCGATCTTCTTTCTCACGCCACCCATCTACATGCTGGTCACCGGGCTGAAGACCAGCGCCGAGATCTCCGCCGGGCTCAGCCCCTGGGTGGTGCTCTCGCCCACGCTGGACAACTTCACCACGCTGCTCACCGACTCGGTG
>JBIKWU010000377.1:0-2994 GCA_044356115.1 Burkholderiaceae bacterium | reverse complement strand
TCAGACGGCTACGCATGTAGAACTGGCCGGCAAAGGCTTGCGGACGCGGGTTCGATTCCCGCCGGCTCCACCAGTACCAAGGGCCCAGAGACCTCTCTGGGCCCATTTTTTTCGCCTGTTCCCCGAGGGAAACGGCGGGTTGCCTCAGGACTGCCGTGCGGTCCGTTCGCCCGCTTTTGGGCGTTTCCGGCCCCGAGAGCCCCTCTCTTCTCTGCTCGCCTCAGGACTACTCCCGAGGTCATCTCTAGGATTCATGCGGGTTTCTGGGCGGTGAGTGCGAGTTGGAGACTGGACGGCGAGCGGGAATCGCGTTACCTGCTGGTGGTCGGTCTTCGGCCAAGGCCGAGCAGACTAATATGTTGGGCATGCCGCTGACATCGCTTGAGTCCTTGAAGCCTCACCGCGCGCAGAAGATCATGGACTTGGTCGCGCTGGCCGGCATTGACGTCACGCCCTGGGCTACCAAGCAGGACGGAACCCCGGTTAAGGTGCCAAGTGCTAACCCGAACTTCTGCTATGAGTGGGCATTCGGCGGCAACGATCAGCCGTCCTTGGTGTGCATCTGGCACAAGTCGCTGGCGTTGAGCGGGGATCAGATCGTTTACGACGACAACCCACGCGATTTCGCGCTCAGGCTAGACCGGATCGCAAACACCCGGGAGAACCCGCCACACGTAAAGTCCCGGGCTCGCGACCAAGCAGCACGCGCGCGCCGCTTCGACAGCCTGTTGCAACGCGCATACCGGACCGGGAAGCAGGTCCATGTGGTGCTTCTGGAAGGCACCGATCGAGATGAAGATGAGTTGGGCTGGGATCGATCCGAAGTGCGATTCCGCGAGCTGGACGAATCCCCTTGGCTCATGGCCGCGTATTCGGACGACTCAGGTGCACTCCGACTGGTCCGGTCGGAGGCTCAGTCAATACGGGACGTACTCGACGAAGATTCCGCGGAAGCTTCGGATGCGGTCGATCCCTCAGAGCCCGCTATTTCTTCTGCCATCGTGGGCGAGCCTGCTGCCTTGGCAGAGCACTCGCCCCCAGTGAATCCGCCGTTCGTTGACCAGTTCTCTGCCAATGACGCCACGCTCCCCCCGCGTCATGAAGTCAGTAGCACCGAATTTGCTCGCTCTAGCGCAGTGCGCGAGGCCGTGCTAGTGCGGGCGCGGGGTGCGTGCGAACACTGCGGTCAACCTGGATTCAAGACCGCTGCCGGATCGATCTTCCTAGAAACGCATCACGTCCTCGCGCTTGCCGACGGCGGCCCCGATCAGGTGTGGAACGTTGTCGGACTCTGCCCCAATGACCACCGACGGGCGCACCATGGCGAGGATCGCAATGCGATCCAGCAGGCACTGCTGAATTTGCTCATTGAGAGATACCCGTCGGCCGCCAGCACCTTACGTGCCGTTGTGGCTTCGGGCCACATAGAGCGGGGTCATGGCGCCTAGTGTCAGCCCAACCGCTGAGTTTTTGCCAGTCGTCTGGCGCCTGGCCTGTTCGTGCCAGTTCCATGGGACGGGCCGACCCAATAGATCGTCTAGACCCGTGCTCGCCCCCGCCGTCAGCCGCCCCACCAACTCTGGGGCGAGTAGTGTGATCCGAAGTAGCCTGCGAACGTAGCTGACGTCGTGTCCTTCCGCATGAGCGATTTCATCAACCGATGAGACCCGCCCCTCGTCCAGCAATCGCTGCCAGTGATGCGCCAGCCCCAGCGCCCGTAGCAGCGGCGTGTCATGGGCGGTGACGGCGTCAGCGGCCTCCTCGGAGAAGGCCTCCGGCTCCCCCAGCGGCGTGACGATCCGCTTGCGCACCCCGCGCCGGACCATCTTCCACGGCACGAAGGTCTCGATGACCACGCCTCCGGCGGGCGCCGGGATCTCGCGGGTGACGGCGCCGCCCTGCACCAGGCAGCGGTTGCGCCGGGTCACGGTTCGCCCTCGAAAGAAGCCACCAGCGCCCGCTGCGCCGCCCAGTCCACAGGCAGGGAGTTCCGCTGGAACCACATGAGCGTGAGCCACCGCGGTTGCCGACCTTCCAAGAACCGCTCCACCAAGTCCGGTGCCAGCAGCGTCATTCGGAGGAGTTCGTTGACCACCGAGTGATGCACCGCCTCCGCTCGGGCGATGTCCGAGCCGCTGGGCACTTCGCCAGAGTCGATGAGGCTTTGCCAGTAGAAGGCGCGAGCCATGCCCTCCAGCAGCGTCACGTCGTGCGCGCCGGTCGGCGCCTGCACCACACGCTGCACCCCCCGGCGCCGTAGGGTGAGCGGCACGAAGGTGCTGTCACCGGTGCCCGTGCCTGTGCCCGTCATGCCTCGGCCTCCACCAGTTCTGCACCAATGCTGCGGGGCTTGAACTCCCGCACTAACTCCGCCCAGCCCAGCTTGCGCCACCGCACGTTGATGCCCTGCAGTTCGCCGGTGCCCTCAGCCTGGACGAGATCGATGCGCTCAATCATCAGGTTGACGATCCGGTGCTGCTCGACTGGGAACAACTGGTCCCAGACATCCCGCAGCCGGCCCATGGCCATGACGGCGGCCGCCTCGTCGATGGCCGAGCCCTGGATCTGCAGGTGGCGCACGACGGCGGCGATGGCCTCGGGGCTCGTGAGCACCGACTTGATCTGCGCCACCACCGGCGCTTCGATCTCGCGCGCCGGGATCCGGGAGAAGTCCTTGCCGGGGGCGCCGAAGCGGCTCTCGGATCGAGACACGTAGTACATGTAGGCCCGACTGGCAGTCTTCGACTTGGAGTAGGTCGGGTACATCTTCTCGCCGCTGGGCGTGAAGATCAGCCCGCGCAGCAGGCTGTCGGTGCGGGACCGCAACTTGGTCTGCACGGAGCGGGCGTGGCCGTCCTTGGCCAGCACCTCGTGCACCCGGTCCCACAGGGCGCGATCGATGATCGGCGGATGGGCTCCCGGGTACCAACTGCCCTTGAGCGGCAACTCGCCGAGGTAGATGCGGTTGCGCAGCAGTGCGTGCAGGTACTTCTT
>JBIKWU010000130.1:0-10705 GCA_044356115.1 Burkholderiaceae bacterium | reverse complement strand
CGGCGCTCAAGCTCGCCGCCGAGTTCCGGCTCGACCCGCGACTGGTGCTCGCCCTGATCCGCGCCGAGTCCAACTTCGACCCGCAGGCCCGCTCGCCCCGTCAGGCGCAGGGTCTGATGCAACTCATCCCCGAGACCGCCGAGCGCTTCTCGGTGCGCGATGCCCTCGACCCGCTGGAGAACCTGCGCGGCGGCATGAGCTACCTGCGCTGGCTGCTCTCCTACTTCCGCGGCGACGTGGTGCTGGCGCTGGCCGGCTACAACGCCGGCGAAGGCGCGGTGGACCGCCATCGCGGCGTGCCGCCCTACGCCGAGACCCTGGCCTATGTGCAGCGGGTGCGCGCGCTCTACCCCTTCGACCGACACCCCTTCGACCCGCGGGTGGCCGCGCCGATGCGCGCGGCATGGGTGGCCGATGCCACGGCAGGTACCGTGCGATGAGCGACCGGCACGCTGCCATGCAACGCCGGCGCGCGCTGACCGCGCTCGCCGCGTTCGCCGGCGCGCCGCTCGCCGGTGCTGCCCGGGCTCAAGGCGCGGGTCTGGGGGACGTGCCCTCGGTCGTCGCGGCCAGCAAGCCCTCGGTGTTCGCGGTGGGGGTCTACTCGCGCATCCAGAAGCCGCCCTTCCGATTCGCAGGTACCTGCTTCGCGATCGGCAGCGGCCTGTTCGTCACCTGCGCCCATGTCGTGCAGCCGCTCGACCCGAGCACCCGCGAGATGCTGGCGGTGGCGGTGGCCACCGCCGAAGGCCACCGGGTGATCGAGGTGCGGGTGGTGGCCACGCGGCGCGAGAGCGATCTCGCGGTGCTGGAGTGGGTGAGCCCGCCGGAGATCAGCGTGCGCGGCCTGCGGCTGGCCGGCTCGATGCCGCCGGAGGGCAGCGACATCGTGCTGATCGGCTTTCCGATCGGCAGCGCACTGGGACTGTATGCCGCCTCGCATCGTGGCGTGGTCGCGGCCGTGGTGCCGATGGCGATCCCTCTGCCCACCGCCGCCGGCCTCGAGGCGCGCAACGTGCAGGCGCTGCGCGGCGTGCCCGTCGAGATCCTGCAGCTCGACGCCACCGCGTATCCCGGCAACAGCGGCGGGCCGGTGATCGATGTACGCACCGGCCTGGTGGTGGGCGTGGTGAGCCTTGCGCTGGTCAAGGGCACGCGGGAGGCCGCGATCAGCTCGCCCACCGGCATCAGTTACGCCGTTCCTGTGCAGCAGTTGGCAGGAATGCTTCCCGCGAGGTGAAAAATGCCCTCGGCACGCCTTCAGGCGACTTCGATAATCGACCGACCTTTCCCAGGAGCGTGAGATGAAACGCCTCGTGTCCCTCGCGACCGTCGTGCTGGCTCTTGCCGGCTGTGCGTCGCCGAACCTGCCGCTGGCCCCTGCCAAGGCCGCCGTGCCCGACTACAAGTACCTGATCGGGCCGGGCGACAACCTGAACATCATCGTCTGGCGCAACCCGGAGCTGTCGATGGCGGTGCCGGTGCGCCCCGACGGCAAGCTCACCTCGCCGCTGATCGAGGATCTGGTGGCGATCGGCAAGAACCCCTCCGACCTCGCCCGCGAGATCGAGAAGCGCCTGACCCGCTACATCCAGGACCCGGTGGTCACCGTGGTGGTGAACAACTTCGTCGGCCCGACCAGCGAACAGATCCGCATCGTCGGCTCGGCCACCCGGCCTTCGGCGCTGCCGTACCGGCAGAACATGACGGTACTCGACGCGATGATCGCGGTGGGCGGCATCACCGACTACGCCGCCGGCAACCGCGCGGTGCTGATCCGGGCCTCCGACCGCGGCCGTCAGTTCACGCTGCGCCTGAAGGACCTGCTCAAGGGCGGCGATGTCAGCGCCAATGCCGACCTGCGGCCCGGCGACGTGATCATCATCCCGGAAGGCTGGTTCTGACACCGCACGCCCGGTTCTGATCCGACGAACCCCGACCCGACCGTCACCGGGCATCACGGAGCCTTCATGCAGGACATCCTGGACCTGATCCGCGCCAGCGCGCGCGGACTCTGGAACTACCGCTGGTGGGGATTCCTCGCCACGCTCGCCGTGGGCGCGGTGGGCACGCTCGTGATCATGGCGATCCCGAACCAGTACGAGGCCAGCGCCCGGGTTTACGTGGACACGCAGTCGATCCTCAAGCCGCTGATGACCGGCCTCGCGGTTCAGCCCAACGCCGACCAGCAGATCGCCATGGTGAGCCGCACCCTGGTGAGCCGCCCGAACGTGGAGCGGGTGGTGCGCATGGCCGACCTCGACCTCGGCGCGAGCTCGCCCGCCGAACGCGACGCGATGGTCGACCGTCTGATGAGCAGCATCCGCTTCGCGTCGGCGGGCGGCACCAACCTCTACACCATCACCTACCGCGCCGACCAGCCCGACCGGGCGCGCAAGGTGGTGCAGGCCTTCCTGTCGATCTTCGTCGAGTCCAACCTCGGCGACAACCGGCGTGACAACGACCAGGCGCGCAAGTTCATCGAGGACCAGATCAAGGCCTACGAGCAGCGGCTCACCGAGACCGAAAGCGCGCTCAAGGACTTCAAGATCCGCAACCTCGCGGCCATGCCGGCACTCGGCCAGGACGCGGTAGGCCGCGCCGGCGAGATCGGCGGCGCGCTGTCGCAGGCCCGCATGGAGCTGGCACAGGCCGAGCAGGCTCGCGACGAGCTCAAGAAGCAGCTCGCCATCGAACCCCAGACCGTCGCCACCGACGACCGTGGCTTTGCCATGGGCGCGGGCCTGGCCACCGCGCCGGGCGGCGGCACCCGCGCGGCGCGCACCGAGTACGACGATCGGATCGACGGGCTGCGCAAGCGCATCGACGAGCTCAAGCTGCGTTACACCGATCAGCACCCCGACGTGGTCTCCACCCGCCGCGTGCTCGAGCAGCTCGAGGCCGCGCGCGAGGTCGAGCGCAAGGCCGATGTGGCCCGCCAGGAGGCCGCGGCGAAAGCCACGCCGTCGGCCGGTGCCCGCCCGCCCGGCACCTCGGTGAACCCGGTCTACCAGCAGTTGCGCGTCTCGCTCGCCGAGTCGGAGGCTTCCGTGGCCTCCGCCCGGGCGCGGGTTCGCGAGTACGAGTCGCGCGCCGCCTCGCTGCATGCCAGCGCCGCCAATGCGCCCAAGGTGGAGGCCGAGTACAAGGCCCTCACCCGGGACTACGAGATCACCAAGCGCAGCTACGAGCAGCTGGTCAGCCGACGCGAATCGGTTCAGCTCTCGGAGCAGATGGGCGCGGCCTCCGGCATCGGCGAGTTCCGGGTGGTCGACCCGCCGCGCGCGGGTCAGGATCCGGTGTTCCCGAACCGGGCCTGGCTGCTCAGCGCCCTGTTCGTGCTTTCGCTGGCCGCGGGTGTGGCCACCGCCTTCCTGCGCGACCAGGTCAGGCCCACCCACTTCGATCTGCGCAGCCTGCGCGCGGCCACCGGCCTGCCGGTGCTCGGCGTGGTCTCGATGATCGTCGACAGCCGGGCCCGCGCCCGAGCCCGCCGCGGCCTGCTGGTGTTCTCGGGCAGCGCGGCCGCCTACCTGCTGGGCTTCGGCGTGATGCTGGCCTGGGCATGGCTTCACCAGCCGATCAAGTGAGGAACGCCCGATGAGCCTGATCGAACGCGCCGTGAGCCGACTCACCGGCCAGCCTGACGGTCCGCCGCCCCGTCCCGCCCGCGAGGACACCGGCCGTCGCGCCCGCGGCGGGGCTCCCTCCTCGCCTTCCGGCGCCGCGGGCGCAGCGCCCGGCGCGCGTCCCGCGAGCGCGATCACCGGCGCCAGCGTGGCGATCCGGCTCGACTCGCTGCGCCGCCGCGGCTTCGTGGTGCCCGACAGCCAGACCTCGCGCACCGGCGAGGAGTTCCGGGTGATCAAGCGTCCGCTGATCGCCAATGCCTTCGGGCGCGGCGCGGCCGAGGTCCGCCACGGCCGGCGGGTGATGGTGACCAGCGCCTTCCCCGGCGAAGGCAAGAGCTTCTGCGCGATCAACCTCGCGCTGTCGATCGCGGCCGAGCGCGACCACCAGGTGCTGCTGGTCGACGCCGACGTGGCGCGCCCCTCGATCCCTCGAGAGCTCGGCTTCACCGCGGGCGCGGGCCTGATGAACCTGCTGCTCGAACCGGGCTCGCGCGACATCGGCGAGCTGGTGCTGGGCACCAATGTCGACAAGCTGGCCATCCTGCCGGCCGGCCGCCGTCACGAACTGGCCACCGAGCTGCTCGCCTCGCGGACCATGGTCCAGGTGCTCGACACGCTGAGCGCGCGCTTTCCCGACCGCATCATCATCTTCGATTCGCCCCCTCTGCTCGTGACCACCGAGTCCCGCGTGCTGGCCACCCACATGGGTCAGATCGTCATGGTGGTGGCCGCGGGCAGCACGCCGCGCAGCGCGGTCAACGAGGCGCTGCAGACCGTCGACGGTGCCACCGAGGTGGTCGGCATGGTGCTGAACAAGGCGCGCGCCGGCGGCAGCGGCGGCTATGGCCTGTACGGCTATGGCTACGGTTACGGCAACAACGCCCCGTCGGGTGCACGCGGCGGCGTGCCGCAGGCCGGGGCCCAGCATGCCGGTGCCTGAGCGCCAGGCAAGCCCCGGGCGCGCGGCTGCGGGCCTCGGCGCGCGGCGCGCGTGCCTGGCGGTCGGGCTGGCCCTTTCGGGCGCGGTCCATGCCCAGCTCGGCGGGCTGCCGGGTGCACCCGGCGCCACGCTGCCCGGCGTGAGCCCGGCCGCCACGGTGCCAGCCCTGGGCGCGGCCACTGGCGAGCGCCGGCTGAGCTTCCTGCCGGGCGTGCGCAGCACGGTGCTGGCGGCCGACTCGCCCGGCGCCGGCGCCGGGCCCGGCCCCGGTCGTCAGACCCTCGAGGTGACGCCTTATCTCAGCGCCAGCATCGCCGATGCCCGCACCCAGGCGAGCCTGAGCTACCAGATGCGCAACTTCGCCGCGCATGGTGGCGCGGGCAACGACCTCTACACCCGACACGACCTGCGGGCGAGCGGCAACACCCTGCTCGCTGGCGACTGGCTGGGCCTGCAGGCGGGCGCGGCGGTGTACAACACCAACGCCACGCTGGCCGGCGGGCTGAGCGTCGACCCGGCCGCCTCCGCGCTGAACAACGCGGTGCTGCGCACCCTGTACCTCGCGCCCTATCTGCGCGGCCGCGTCGGCGCCCAGGCCGACTGGCGGGTGCAGTACCGGGGCGAGTTCACCGACACCTCCGGCAACGTCAACGCCGCGCTCGCGCGCAGCGCGCACTACCTCAATGCCCAGGTCACCAGTGGCGCGGCCTTCAACCCCTGGGGCTGGGCGCTGGTGAGCGGCGGCCAGCGCCGCGACTTCACCGGCGGTCTGTCGCTGAGCAGTGCCAGCACCTCGGCCACCCTCTACTACACGCCCTCGGCGGAGCTGCGCCTGGGCGCGTCGATGAACTATCTCGCCATCGAGCGACTGAGCAATTCGGCTGGCGACACCCATGGCTGGGGGCCGGGGGTGTCGCTCGACTGGTCGCCCAGCCGGCGCACCACGCTGCGCGGCTCGTTCTCGCGCCAGTACTACGGCAACAACGGGACACTCAGCCTGTCGCACCGTTCCCAGCGTCTGGTCTTCGGCCTGGACTACGCGAACTCGCTGCTGCAGACCAACACCGCGTCGCTGCTCACCTTCAACCCGGGCGCGATCTTCGCCGCGGGCGGCTTCTCGCCGGCGCTCAACCCGCTGTTCAACCAGCTCGCCGGGCTGGGGCTGCTCTCCAACACCGATCTGGTGGTGGGCACCCCGGTGATCAACGACGCCATGGTGCGCAACCACAGCCTCTCGGCCTCCCTAGGCTGGGTG
Source organism: Burkholderiaceae bacterium (assembly GCA_044356115.1). Taxonomy (GTDB): domain Bacteria; phylum Pseudomonadota; class Gammaproteobacteria; order Burkholderiales; family Burkholderiaceae_E; genus Quisquiliibacterium. Next base: position 4,878 of record JBIKWU010000130.1, on the reverse strand, counting down.
TCGCCGGTCTGGTCGGGCACCGCCACGGTGTTTCGCAGCACCCGCGAGACCCTGCTCGCCTCGACCGTGTTCGGCATCCCCAACGGCCTGTCGCCGGCGTCCTTCGGGCTGTTCAACAACCGCGGCATCGCGCTCAACGGATCGCTCACCCTCGATGCCCGGCATGCGCTGCTGCTGGCCGCCTCGGTGCGCGACTCGGACCAGTCGAACTCCGACCTGCGCGTGCGCTTCAGCGTGTACCAGGCGGCGATCAGCGCGCGCCTCGACGAACGCTCCACCGCGACCGTGGGCCTGCGGCGTACCGTGCAGAGCGCCGAGGGCAGCGGCGGGGTGAGCGGCGAGGAGAACGCGCTGTTCGGCACCCTTGATTTCCGGATGCGGTGAGGAGCCGGGACCATGTACGAAGCCTTCTTTCGCCTCACCGGGAAACCTTTCCAGCTCAACCCGGACCCCGACTTCTTCTACGGCAGCCGCGGCCATCGCCGGGCGATGGCCTACCTCGAATACGGCCTGCACCAGGGCGAGGGCTTCATCGTGATCACCGGCGAGGTCGGCGCGGGCAAGACCACGCTGGTGCGCAACCTGCTGCGCCGCGTGCCCTCCGACAGCGTGCAGGCCGCGCAGATCGTGTCGACGCAGGTGGGCGCCGATGACCTGCTCAGGCTGGTCGCGGGCAGCTTCCAGATCGATGTCGCCGGCCTCGACAAGTCGGGGCTGCTGCAGCGCCTGGAGGAGCACTTCCGGGCGATGCACCGCACCGGCCGGCGCGCGCTGCTGGTGGTCGACGAAGCGCAGAACCTCTCGCCACGCGCGGTGGAGGAGTTGCGCATGCTCTCGAACTTCCAGGAGGGCACGCGCTCGCTGGTGCAGAGCTTCCTGATCGGGCAGCCCGAGTTCCGGGCCATCCTGCAGCGCCCGGAGATGCGTCAGCTCAAGCAGCGGATCATCGCGTCGTACCACCTCGGCCCGCTCGACGCCGCCGAGACGCGGGCCTATGTGGAGCATCGGCTGCGCCACGTCGGCTGGCATGGCGACCCGGACTTCAGCCCCGATTCGCTCGCCCAGGTGCACGCGGTGGCCGAGGGCGTGCCGCGCCGGATCAACACCCTGTGCGACCGGGTGCTGCTGGCCGCCTTCCTGGCCGAGCGCCATGACATCGACCGCGACCTGATCGAGGACGTCGCCGCCGAACTCGCCGACGAACTCGGCGGACCGGCCGCCGGCCCGGTGCTGGCGGTGGTGCCCTCGGGCGCGCCCGACGAACCGGTGGGCAGCAGCGGCGGAGACCGCGAGACCGACGCGGCCGGCGGCGGCGCCTCGGCAGCCGCGCGCATCGCGCTGCTCGAGGCCCGCCTGGCCCGGCTCGAGGCCTCGTCGGCCACCACCTACAACGTGCTGCAGCGGGTGCTGCGGGTGCTGCGCGCCAGCACGGGCGCGCTCGGCGTCCACCGCGCCGCGCAGGGTGATGGTGAAGCCCGTCGTGCCGGCGCAGGCAGCCGTTCGGTGCGGGCGGTCCGATGAGCATGGCCAGGGCGCAGACCGCGCCCGCGACACCCGGCGCCGCGCGAGGCGGCGAGGCCCGCGCCCGACAGCCCGAGCTCGCGCCGACGACCGGGCTGATCAACGCGCTGTCGATCGATGTCGAGGACTGGTTCCAGGTCTCCGCGCTCGCGCCCTATATCGGCCGCGACACCTGGGAGGACCAACCGCGCCGGGTCGAGCGCAATGTCGATCTGCTGCTGCAACTGCTCGACGATGCCGGCGCCAGCGCGACCTTCTTCACCCTGGGCTGGATCGCCGAGCGGCACCCGGCGATGGTCCGGCGCATCGTCGAGGCCGGTCACGAACTCGCCAACCACGGTTACGCCCACCTGCGGGCGAGCGACCAGACCCCCGCGGCATTCCTCGCCGACCTGCACCTGGCGCGGACCCTGCTCGAGCAGATCGGCGGCGTGGCCGTGCGCGGCTACCGGGCGCCGAGCTTCTCGGTGGGTCCGGCCAATGCCTGGGCCCACGAGCTGATCGCGCGCGCCGGCCACGCCTACAGCTCGAGCGTGTTTCCGGTAAGCCACGACCACTACGGCAGCCCGGACGCACCGCGCTTCGCCCATCGCACCGCGGCCGGCCTGTGGGAGCTGCCGCCGGCCACCGTGCGGCTGGCCCGCCGCAACTTCCCGATCGCCGGCGGCGGCTGGTTCCGGCTGATGCCCTACGCCGTCTCGGCCTGGGGCGTGCGCCGGCTCAACGCCGATGAGGGCGAACCCGCGGTGGCCTATTTCCATCCCTGGGAATTCGACCCTGGCCAGCCGCGGGTGCGACAGGCCGGGCCGAAGGCGCGGTTTCGCCACTACCTGAACCTGTCGCGGACCCGGCCGCGGCTCGAGCGGCTGCTGCGCGACTTCCGCTGGCAGCGCATCGACCAGGTGTTCGCCGGCCAGCTCGCGTCATGAGCGCCATGCCCGGCACGGCCGGCCTGCCGCTGCGGGTGAGCGAGGCCGGCGATGCCGACCGCGCCGACTGGCAGGCCTACACCGACGCGCACCCCGAGGCGAGCTTCTGCCACCGCTGGGAGTGGCGCGCGCTGATGGCCGAGCAGTGGCGTCATCGGCCGATCTACCTGATCGCGCGCCGGGGCGAGGCGGTCTGCGGCGTGCTGCCGCTGGCGCACATGCGCACCCGCCTGTTCGGTTCGCAGCTGGTCAGCCTGCCCTTCTGCGTCTACGGTGGGCCGATCGCCAACGACCCGGCCGCGCTGGCCGCGCTCGACGAGGCTGCCCAGGCGCAGGCGCAGGCCTGCGGGGCGGGGCATCTCGAATACCGTAACCGGCGCCCCCTGCATCCCGACTGGCCGGGCAGCGATCTGTACGCCGCGTTCGAGAAACCCCTGCTCGCCGACGAGCAGGCCAATCTGCTGGCGATCCCCCGCAAGCAGCGCGCCATGGTGCGCAAGGGCATGGCGGCCGGCCTGCGCGCGACGATCGAGGATGCCGATCGCTTCCACCCGGTGTATGCCGACAACGTCCACCGGCACGGCACGCCGGCCATGCCGCGAAGCTGGTTCCGGGCGCTGCAGGCAAGCTTCGGCGAGGACTGCGACGTGATGGTCGTGCGCGACCCCGCCGGCCACGCGGTGTCGGCCGTGATGAGCTTCTGGCACCGGGGTACCGCCATGCCCTACTACGCGGGCGACCTGCCGGTGGCCAGGGCGCTGGCGGCCAACGATTTCAAGTACTGGCGGCTGATGGTGCATGCCCTGGAGCGCGGCTGCACCCGCTTCGACTTCGGCCGCAGCAAGGTCGGCACCGGGCCCTGGCACTTCAAGCGCAACTGGGGATTCGAGCCGCAGCCTCTGGCTTATGAGTACCGGCTGATCACGCGCAGCAGCGTGCCGCAGAACAACCCCAACAATCCACGCTATCGCCTGCTGATCGACACCTGGCGCCGTCTGCCGCGGCCGCTGGTCGACTGGCTCGGGCCCCGGATCGTGCGTGGTCTGGGCTGATCCGCCTGTCTCGATGCGCTCCATGTCCCCGACCGCCGCACCCGCGTTTCCGCTCACCGCCGCGCTGGCCTTTGCCGGTGCGGTGGGCGCGTCGGTGCTGCTCTTCCTCCCGGCCTGGCAGTCGATGGCCGCGATCTGGTGGCACAACGAGACCTACACCCACGGCCTGCTGGTGCCCCTGGCCTGCGCCTGGCTGATCTGGCGCGACCGCGCTCGCCTGACCGGGCTCGTGCCCAGGCCCACGGCGCTCGCGCTGCCGCTGCTCGCCCTGTGCGCCGCGGGCTGGCTGGTGGGCGAACTCGCCGGCGTGAACGCCCTGCAGCACGTCGCGGTGGTGGGCATGGTGCCGGCGCTGTTCCTGCTCTGCTTCGGCACCACGATCACCCGGCGCAATGCCTTCGCGCTGGGCTTCCTGTTCTTCGCCGTGCCCTTCGGGGAATTCCTGATGCCCTGGCTGATGGACCGCACCGCGGACTTCACCGTGGCCGCGCTGCAGCTCACCGGTGTCCCGGTGTTGCGCGAAGGCCGGCAATTCGTGCTGCCCTCGGGCAACTGGTCGGTGGTGGAGGCCTGCTCGGGCCTGCGCTACCTGCTGGCGGCGGTGCCGCTCGCGCTGTTCCAGACCCACCTGAACCGGCGCAGCGCGCGCGTGCAGGTGCTCTTCACCCTGGGCGTGATCGTGCTCGCGCTGGTTGCCAACTGGGTGCGCGCCTACGGCATCGTGATGCTCGGCCACCTCAGCGACATGAGCCTCGCCGCCGGGGTCGATCACCTGGTGTACGGCTGGCTCTTCTTCGGTCTGGTGATGGGCCTGGCCTTCTGGATCGAGTCGCGATTGCCGGAAGGCAAGCGAGACGCTGCGGTCACGGCCAACGCCGACGCTGGGGGGGCACGCGCGATGCCGGCGGCCCGCGTCGACGCCACCACGCTGCCGGGGCTCGGGGGTGATCCCGCTGGCCGCGCCCGGCCGGCGGCGCTCGCGCTGGCCGCCGTGACCCTGCTGGCCTGCGCGCCCCTGGGCGCGGCCTCGCTGCAGGCGCTGAGCGAGCCGCGGATCGACCTCGCGCCCCTGGGCGCCGCGCTGGAAGCACTGCCCCGGGAACTGGCCGCCTATCGTCCTGGCTATCGCGGCGAGCGGGCCGCGGCCAGTGGCCAGCTGGCGCGCTTGCCCGGCGTCGGTCTCGCGATCTACCAGTATGTCGGCCAGCGCGACGGCCACGAGATGATCACCCACGGCCAGGGTGCGCTGCCGCAGGACAGCGGCCCGCCGCGGCCGAGCGTGATCGCCCAGCACGGCGAGCGCGCGGCCCGCCTGCCGGGCGCGCCCGGCGGCGGTCCGGTCAGCGAGCAGCTGATCGAGCACCAGGGGCGGCGCT
>JBIKWU010000129.1:0-10760 GCA_044356115.1 Burkholderiaceae bacterium | reverse complement strand
TGTCGATCCGCGAGCAGGGGCCGGGGCTCGCGTACGTGCTCGGCCAGTGCGGCGCGGCCGCGATCGTCTTCGACGACGACCTCGCCGAGCGGCTGCCCGCGCCCGACGCCGGCCTGCCGCTGCGGCTGCGCGTCGCCGCGAGCCAGGCCGCGGCGCTCGCCGCGGGTCCGCAGGCGCCGCTTCGCGAGGCCGCCGCGGTGCACGAGGAGGACACCGCGGTGATCCTCTACACCTCGGGCACGACCGGCCGCCCGAAGGGCGCGATGCTGTCGCACCTCGGCATCGTGCACTCGTCGATGCACTACGCGCTGCACATGCGGCTCGGCCCCGACGAGCGCTCGGCGCTCGCCGTGCCGGCGAGCCACGTGACCGGCCTGGTCGCGATGATCACGACGATGTGGCGCACCGGCGGTGCGCTGGTGGTGGTGCCGCAGTTCAAGGCCCCAGAGTTCCTCGCGCTCGCCGCGCGCGAGCGCATCACCCACACGATCCTGGTGCCGGCGATGTACACGCTGCTGCTGATGCAGCCCGCCTTCGCCAGCGCCGACCTCGCGGCCTGGCGCGTCGGCGGCTACGGCGGCGCGCCCATGCCCGAGGCCACGATCGCCACGCTGGCCACCCAGCTGCCGAAGCTCGAACTGATCAATGCCTACGGCGCCACCGAGACCACCTCGCCGGCCACGCTGCTGCCCGCCGCGCTCGCGGCCGAGCGGCCCGACAGCGTGGGCCTCGCGCTGCCCTGCGCGGAGATCCGCGTCATGGATCCGGATGGCCGCGAGGTGGCGCCCGGCGAGTCGGGCGAGCTGTGGATCCGCGGGCCGATGGTCGTGCCCGGCTACTGGGACAACCCCGAGGGCACGCGCAGCGGCTTTCGCGCCGGGTTCTGGCGCTCGGGCGATGTCGGTTCGATCGACGCCCAGGGTTTCGTGCGGGTGTTCGACCGGCTCAAGGACATGCTCAACCGCGGCGGCTACAAGGTGTTCTCGGTCGAGGTCGAGAACGTGCTGGCGGCCTGCCCCGGCGTGCTGGAGAGCGCGATCATCGGCAAGCCCTGCCCGGTGCTCGGCGAGCGGGTGCACGCCTTCGTGTGCGTGAGCGACCCTGCGCTCGATGCGGCCCGCCTGCAGGCCTTCTGCGCACGGCATCTGGCCGACTACAAGGTGCCCGAGAGCTTCACGATCGGCAGCGCGCCGCTGCCGCGCAACGCCAACGGCAAGCTGCTCAAGCGGACGATGCGCGAGCAGCTGCTCGCGCAGGGCTGAGACTCGGGGGTACCGCAGCCATGGGGCGGAGCCGGCGCACCGCCGCGGCCAGGATCGGCGCGCGCGATCAGGCCGGTTCGAACACCGCGATCGACTCCACGTGCGAGGTGTGCGGGAACATGTTCAGCGCCCCCGCCATCTCGAGCCGGTAGCCGCCGGTGTGCACGAGCAGCCCGGCATCACGGGCGAGCGTGGCCGGATTGCACGACACGTAGACGATGCGCGGCACCTTGTAATCGTCCTGGGCGAGTGCACGGCAGAGCTCCAGCGCGCCCTCGCGCGGCGGATCGATCAGTACCCGGTCAAAGCGGCCCAGCGCCTGCCAGGCCGGCAGGCTCATCTCGAACAGGTTGGCGGCGCTGAAGCGGGTCTTGTCGTGCAGGCCATTGGCTCGGGCATTGTCGGCGGCGCGCGCGACCAGCGCGGCGCTGCCCTCGATGCCGAGCACCTCGGCGCTGAGCCGCGCCAGCGGCAGGCTGAAGTTGCCCAGTCCGCAGAACAGATCGGCCACCCGGTGCGTGGGCGCCGGCGCGAGCAGGCGCAGCGCGCGCGAGACCAGCACCTGGTTGATCTGGTGATTGACCTGGGTGAAGTCGGTGGGCGCAAAGGGCATGTGCACCCCGAACTCGGGCAGGCTGTAGGCCAGGCGCGAGCGGGGCGCGCCGCCGGCGTCAGCCCCCGGCGCCCAGAGCAGCACGATGCTGTCGGGCCCCTTGGGTTGCAGCCACAGCTCGAGGCGGTGTTCGCGCGCGAACGCGATCAGCGCATCGCGGTCGGCCGCGCTCACCGGGTCGAGCACCCGGAACACCAGGGCGAGCACGGCGTCATCGCCCTCGCCGCCCATGGCCACCTCGATCTGCGGCATGCGATCGCGCATGGCCAGCGCGCCGACGAGGGCGCGCAGCGGCAGCAGCAGCGCCGATACCCGCGGCGCGAGCACCGGACACTCGCGCATGTCGGCGACATAGCTGGAGCCGCGCTCGTGGAAGCCCACCAGCACACCGCCCTTGCGCGGCACATGGCGCACCGAGAGCCGGGCGCGATAGCGGTAACCCCAGTCGGGGCCGGCGATCGCGCGCAGCACGGTACGCGGGCGCACATCGCCGAGATGGGCAAGCTGGTCTTCGAGGGCACGCTGCTTGATCGCCACCTGGGCGCGGGTATCAAGGTGCTGCATCGAGCAGCCACCGCAGGTGCCGAAGTGCGGGCAACGTGGCCGCGCGCGCATCGGCGAGGCCTGGAGCACGCGCAGCGTGCGGGCGACATCGAAGCGTGGCTTGCGCCGGATGATCTCGGCTTCGACCCGCTCGCCGGGCAGCGCCTCGCGCACGAACACCACCTTGCCCTCGGCGCGGGCCACGCCGTTGGCTTCGAGGTCGAGCGACTCGATCTGGAGTTCGGGCATCAGCTGCCGGCCGACGGCCAGGCCGCCAGGTACTGGCGCCAGTGCTCCCCCGGCAGCCGGCCGAGGCTCTCGCGCAGCAGCGCGACTTCCGCCTGGAAGCGCTCGGGCGTGAAGACACCACGCATCAGCTGGAAGCGGCAGTAGAGGAGCCAGGTATTGGCGACATCGGTCTCGCAGTAGTCGCGGATCTCCTGAAGCCGGCCCTCGCGGAAGGCGGGCCAGACCTGCGAGCCGTCCATGCCGAGCTTGCCGGGGAAGCCGCACAGACGCGAGAGCTCGTCGAGCGGGGCATTGGCCCGTCCGTTGTAGAGCGCGAGCAGGTCCATCAGGTCGGTGTGACGGCTGTGGTAGCGGCTGATGTAGTTGTTGAAGCGGAAGTCGCGGTCGTCCTCGCCCATGTCCCAGTAGCGGGGCGCCTGGATGCCGTGGACCAGGCCGCGGTAGTGCAGCACCGGGAGGTCGAAACCGCTGCCGTTCCAGGACACCAGCGTGGGCGTGTGGCGCTCGATGACCTTGAAGAAATCCGCGATCAGTCGCGGCTCATCGTCATCGGGGTTGCCCAGGCAGCGCACCCGCACCGATTCACCGTCACGAAAGAGGCACCCCACCGCTACCACACGGTGCAGATGCAGGGGCAGGAACTCGGAGCCGGTCTTCTCGCGCCGGCGATCGAAGGCCGCCTGCGCGACCTCGGCATCGGACAGGGAGTCGGGCAGGGACCATACCCGGCGCAAGCCGGCCACATCGGGCACGGTCTCGAGATCGAACACCAGCACCGGCGTCATGGCGGTCAGCGACCCGATGGCGGGGGCAGCAGCCCGATCGGGTCGACCGGTTTGCCGCCACGGCGCACCTCGAAGAGCAGCTTGGGCTTGTCGGTGCCGCTGTCGCCCGCCTCGGCGATCTTCTGGCCGCGACGCACGCTCTGTCCTTCCTTGACCAGGAGGCTGCGGCCGTGGGCGTAGACCGAGAGGAGGTCCGAGTCGTGCTTGAGGATGATGAGGTTGCCGTAGCCGCGCGGCCCCGGACCGCTGAAGATCACCTTGCCGTCGGCGGCGGCGTGCACCGGGTCGCCGGCAGCGGCGGCCAGCACGAGGCCGGTGCTGCGGCCCTCGCCGAAGCTCTGCAGCACCTTGCCGGGCACGGGCCAGATGAACTCGGGCGGCGTGCCGCTGCCGGCAGCGCCCGATGACCCGGCGGTGACCGCGCCGGTACCGGTACCCGAGGCTGCGGCACCCGATGCCCCGGCGCCCGCCGCGACCGCGCCTGCCCCTGCGGCGCCGGCGGCAGCGCCCGCAGCACCCTGGCCTGACGCGCCCGCCTGCGTGGCCCCTGAGCCCATCCCGGTGGCGCGGGCATCGCCGGCCTCGGCGGCGCGGGCATCGGCCGTCTTGAGTTCGGCCAGCGCGGTGTCGGAGTACGGCCGCTTCACGCCACGCGGCTCACGCCGCAAGCCGGGCGCGGCCGCCGCAGGCGGCGCCGCGAGCGGGCGGGTCTCGACCCCGCTGGAACGCACCGGCGCGGTCTGCACGCCCGCGGACTCGGCCGCGCGAGGCTCGGCTCGGGCCGGCGCCGGCGCGGACGCGCGCGATGCTGGCACCGGTACCGGCGCCGGTGCCGGTGCCGAGGCCACGGCCGGTGGCGCGACCGGCCGGGCGCTGGCGGGCGGAGGCCCTGGCGGGCGGGTGCGATTCTCGACCGGCGCCGGTCCGGGCGCGGTGGATGCGCAGGCGGCCAGCAGCAGGCCGAGCGCGAGGGCCACGCCGATCGGGCGCGGGCCGCGCGATCGCGAGGCCTGCCACGGGATCAGAGCGCCGCGAACCGTCATGCGGTGCCCGAGCGCAGGGGAACGAACCGTGCCTCGTCGAGCACGGTGAGTTCCCAGGTTCGATCGCCGCTGCGTTCGACCAGGTGCAGCGCCTGGCGCACGCCATCGCCTACCGGCGCGAGCAGGCGCGCGCCGGGCGCCATCTGCTCGAGCAGCGCCTCGGGGATCGCGTCACCCGCCGCGGCCACGACCACCGCATCGAAGGGCGCCGACGAGGCCGCGCCGAGACGGCCATCGCCGAACATGAGGCGCAGGTTCGGCACCCGCAGCGGGCGCAGATTGCTGCGGGCGGTGTCGTGCAGACCGCGCACCCGCTCGATGGAGATCACCTCGCCCACCAGCGCCGCCATGAGGGCAGCCTGATAGCCGCAGCCGGTGCCGACCTCCAGGGCCCGCGCCCGGGCGCGACGTTCGCGCGGCAAGCGCGCGAGCACGATCTCGAGCATGCGGGCCACGGTGCTGGGGCGCGAGATGGTCTGGCCGTGACCGATCGGCAGGGCCACGTCCTCGTAGGCGCGACTGGCCAGCGCCGGCTCGACGAACAGGTGGCGCGGTACCGCCTGCATGGCCGCGAGCACATCGGGATCCCGCACGCCCGCCTTGCGCAGATCGAGCACCATGCGGGCGCGCGCGCTGTCGGAGGCCAGGCCCAGGCCACCGGGCGCGGATGAGGGCGCCGCGGCCCGGCCGAGGGCCGGCGTGCGCGCGCCGGCGAGCGCGCGGCCGGTGGCAGGCGCGCGTGCGGCGCGGGGAGCGCGGGGCAGGGTCACCGCGCCAGCCAGTCGTGTACCGGTTGCATCCACTGGCCGCCGGTGAGGTCGACATCGAGCGGGGTCACGCTGATCAGCCCGTGCTCGACGGCATGGAAGTCGGTGCCGGGACCGGCGTCGCGGGCGCTGCCCGCCGGCCCGATCCAGTAGACCGTCTCGCCGCGCGGGTTGAGCGCCGGCACGACAGGCTCGGCCATGTGGCGGCGCCCGAGGCGGGTGACCTCGATGCCGGCGAGTTCGGCGGCCGGACGTGCCGGGAGGTTGATGTTCAGCAGCATGGGCTGGCGGGCGAGGTGGGGCGCGAAACGCCGGACCAGATCGGCCGCGCTCAGCGCCGCAGAGTCTAGGTGGGCCCAGCCGCGCTGCACGAGCGAGAAGGCGATCGCCGGCACCCCCAGCAGGAAACCCTCCATGGCCGCGGCCACGGTGCCGGAATAGATGGTGTCGTCGCCCATGTTGGCGCCGTCATTGATGCCGGACACCACCAGATCAGGACGCTGCGGCAGCAACCCGGTGATGGCCACATGGACGCAGTCGGTGGGCGTGCCATCGACGTAGCGGTAGCCGTTGGCCGCCTGGCGCACCGACAGCGGGCGATCGAGCGTGAGCGAGTTGGACGCCCCGCTGCGGTCGCGCTGCGGGGCGACCACCGTCACTTCGGCGAACGCCGACAGGGCCCGGGCGAGGGCATCGATGCCCGGGGAGAAATAGCCGTCGTCGTTGCTGACCAGGATGCGCATCTGCGGATTCTAGCGAATCGCGCCCGCGCTGCCGGCCAGCCGGCGCGACAAGGGCCTAGCCCTCGGCGGGCCAGTCGCGGATGTAGGCCTTGAGCATGCGGTTCTCGAAGCCCTGGGCCTCGAGCACGGCGCGCGCCACGTCGTGGAACGACAGCACACCGAGGACCACCTCGCCGTCCATCACCGGCAGGTAGCGCTGGTGGGTCTCGATCATGGCGCGGCGCAGTTCGTTGACATCGGCCTCGGGGCTGACCACCGTGGGGCGCGGATTCATCACGTCGCGCACCACGATCTCGGCCACCGGCGGGGTGGGCCCGGTGCGGTGCTCGGCCTGGCGCCGGGCCAGCACCCGGATCACCTCGCGGAAGGTGAGCATGCCCACCAGGCGCCCGCGATCCATGACGATCAGCGACCCGATGTCATGCTCGGCCATGACCATCACGCAGTCGGACAGCATGGTCTCTGGCGAGACGGTGAACAGGGTGGAGCCCTTGACCCGGAGAATTTCGCTGACCTGCATGACCCCTCCCTCGTGACCGGCGCGATGCTAGCCGAGCGTCAGGTGCCGTTCAAGGCAGGCACGGATCTGGACGGCGAGCTCGTCCTCGGTGTAGGGCTTGGTGAGGAAGGCATCCACCCCGACCTCGAGCGCGAGCCGGCGATGCTTCTCGGAGGCGCGCGAGGTGATCATGATCACCGGCACAGCACGCAGTTGCGCGTCGGCCCGCAGCGCACGCACCATCTCGACGCCGTTCATGCGCGGCATCTCGAGATCGACGATCGCCAGCGCCGGCACCTCGGCGCGCGCGCGGGCGAGCGCCTCCAGGCCGTCACCGGCGCCCAGCGCCCGCAGGCCGAGATCCTGGACGAAGGCCTCGGTGGCGCGGCGCACGCTGACCGAGTCATCGACCACCAGGCACAGCGGCGCGCGGGGGGCCTCGGGCAACACCACCGGCAGCGTCGCATCCGCCGCCCGCATCCCGCCAGCGGCCAGCAGTTGCGGCAGATCGATCACCGCGGCCGCCGACCCGTCGCCGAGCACGCAGGCACCCTCCACCCCGGGCAGACGCGGCAGCCACGACGGCAAGGGGCGCAGCACCACGCGCCGGGTCTGGGCCAGGGCCGGACCGATCAGCGCGAGCGCCTCGCCGTCGTGGCCCCGCACGACCAGCACCGCCTCGGCCGGCGGGGGCGCATCGGCCTGGGCTGCGAGCGCCGGATCGACGCGACTGAGCCAGCCGGCGGGCAGGCCGAGCAGCGTGTCGAGCCGGCGGGCCGGCACCGGCCCCTGCGGGGTGTCGATCACCGGCTGGCCATCGGCGCCCGGATACGGCTGGGCGCCTGGCAGGATGTGCTCCACCTGACGCACCGACAGCGCCAGCACGTGGGTGGCGGTGCGCGCCACCAGCACCGGCAGACCGGCCATCGACACCGGCAGCGACAGCGTCACCGCCAGGCCGCGGCCGGGTTCGGAGGCCAGCGACAGGCGCCCGCGCAGGCCGGCGACCGCGCGCTGGACCACGTCCAGGCCGATGCCGCGGCCGGCCAGCTGGGTGGCCGCCTCCCGAGTGGAGAAACCGGGGGCGAGCACCAGACGCGCGATGCGCGCCGCGTCGGGTGCCGGCGCGTCAGCGGCCAGCAGCCCGCGCGCCCGGGCCTGGGCGATGATCCGCACCTCGTCCAGGCCACGGCCATCGTCGCGGCAGGTGACGCTCAGCTCGCGGCCGGTATGGGCGAAGGCCAGGCGGACCGTGCCGACCTCGGGCTTGCCCGCCAGCGCGCGCTCATCCGGGGCCTCGATGCCGTGGCTGACCGCATTGCGCAGCAGATGAACCAGGGGGTCGACCAGGCTCTGCAGCAGTTGCGCATCGACCGCGGTGGCATCGCCGGCGATCTCGAGTCGCGCGCGGCGCGAGCCCATGCGGGCCGCCTGGCGGACCGCGCGCTGCAGGCGCGGCACGATGGTGGCCACCGGCACCATGCGCGACTGCATCACGGTCTCGCTGAGATCGGTCTGCACGCGCTCGAGCTGGCCGATGGCATCGCCGAGCGCGGCGACATGGTGGTCGAGCTGACGATCGATGAGGCGGCTGTCGGCGCCGGCCTCGGCGATGCGGCGCGACACGGTGTGCAGGTCGTCGTAGCGGTCGAGCTCGAGGGCGTCGAAGCCGGCCTGCCCGGCGTCGCGATCGACCAGCAGGCTGCGCAGGTCGACCACCCGCTCGAGCTCGATGGCGAGGTCCTGCAGCCGCTCGCTCTCGGTGCGCAGGGCGGCCCGGGTCTGCTGCAGACGGGCGAGTTCCTCCTGGGACTGCGCGAGCAGCATCGCCGCCTGACTGGCGAGTTCGAGCATGCGATCGAGCTCGGCCGCCTGCACCCGCAGCGGCTCGTCGCGCGTCTCGTCGCGCATCTCGTCGGGCCGCGCGGACGCGGTGTCGGTATCGGCCTGCGGCATGGGCCCAGCGAGCAGGCTGGTGGCCGGCGCGGCGGCATCCCTTGCCGGATCATGAGGCGGTCCGCCGGCCTCCGGCTGTCCGCCCGCCTCATCGACCTGCACCGCGGCACCGGCACCGGCACCGGCACCGGCACCGGCATCGGCATCGGCATTGGCGTGGGCAGCGGGCTGCGCATCGGCCGCCAGCGCGGCCACCGCCGCCGCCAGCCGCCCCGCGACCGCAAAGGCCGCGGCCGGCGCCGGCCCCTGCCCGGCCACTGCCTCGCACATCTCGGCCAGGGTGTCGGCGCCTTCCTCGAGCAGCGCCAGGGCGTCGGCGGGCGGACCGCCGGCGCGGCGCGCGTGCAGCGCGAGGAGGTCCTCGAGCTGATGCGCCAGCGTGGCGATGCCGCGGATGCCCACGGTGTTGGCCGAGCCCTTGAGGGTGTGGGCGGCACGCTGCGCGTCGGCGAGTGCCGGACCGGGGTCCTCGGCCATGGCCTGCACCGCGTCGGCCAGGCCGCCCGACAGGCCCGGCAGCTCGCGCAGGAGGTTGTCGACCACCTGCGGGTCGGCGTCGGCCGGCACGCGCAGCGACAGGTCGTCTTCGGTGATCGGGGTGTCGCGCGCCTGCACCTGGCGTGAGGGCACCAGGCGCCAGCAGGTGATGGCCGCGACCGCCTGCGCGATCTGGTCATCGGCCAGCGCCACCGGCCAGCGCGGATCGGCCAGCCCGCGACACACCGCGCGGGCGCGGTCTTCGGCCATGCTCAGCAGGAAATCCGCCAGCGCGCCGGGCAGCCAGGTGACGCGGTCGCGCTGCGCGGCATCGGCCGCGGCGCCGGCCAGGCCGGTCTGATCGGCCCAGCGGGTGACGCTCTGCACCGCCAGCCCGACCAGTTCGCTCAGGGGCGCCAGACCGATGTAGCCGGCGGCGTTGATCCAGTGACGCAGCCGCTCGGCGACAAGGTCGAGCCATTCGCGACGGCCGGTCTCGGCGGCACCATCGGCCGATAGCGGCAGGGCGGAGAGCAGCGCGGCAGACTCGTCGGCCAGGGCCTGCAGGGCCTGCGCGAGCATGTCGAGTTCGTCGCGGGCCACCGGCACTGGCGCCTCGGGCATCACGGGCGCCGGGCGCCGGGCATCGACCGGGCCGCTGCCCGCGAGGCCGACATCGGCACCCGCGGCCGCCAGGCCCGCGATGCGTTCGGCATCGCTCGCCAGCCGTCGCTCGATCAGGGTCACGAACTGCGGCGGCACCGCCGGGAAGCCGGGCAACTCGCGCAGCGCCGCCATCAGGGTGCCGGCCTCGCTGGCCGGCAGATGACCGGCGCAAAAGGCGATCAGGGCGCCGATCCAGGCTTCGACCGCGTCGCGGCAGGGCAGCCACGCGCCCTGCCCGGCCAGGGTCTGCAGGTGCGGCACCGCGAGCGTGGCGAGGTGGCTGAACCCGCGCACGCCGGCCCGCTCGGCCGCCTGGGCGCACAGCATCAGGGCCTCGCCCAGACGGCGGGCCTGCAGCACCGGCTGCTCGGCCAGCCGGGGGTCGACCAGCGGATCGAGGAGCGCGGCGGCGGTCTGATTCAGTCGCTCGAATGCCCCGGCGCCCGGGTTGCGATCGGCCATGGGCTCATCCGTCTCCGAGGCGGAACACGCCGACCTCGTCGAGCAGGGCGCGGGCGCTGTCGACCAGCCGACGGGTCTCGGCCGCCTGCAGCGACAGCTGACGGGCCGTCTCGGCGCTGGCCTCCTGGATGATCCGGGCCCGATCCTGCAGCGTGGCACCGGCGCGGGCCTGCTCCTCGGCGGTGCGGGCGATGTCGCGGACGTCGGCGGCGAGCGCGACGGTCTGCGCCTGGCTGCGGCCCATCTCGCGGCCACTGGCCTCGGCCAGGCGGCTGATCTCGACCACCTGGGCGATTGCGTGGTTCATCGCGATGACCGTGTCATGGGTCTCGGTGCGGATGGCGTTGACCAGCCGGCCGATCTGCAGCGTGGACTCGCGCGCCGACTCCGACAGCCGCCGGACCTCATCGGCCACCACCGCGAAGCTGCGGCCCGCCTCGCCAGCGGCGGCGGCGTGCATCGAGGCATTGAGCGCCAGGATGCCGGTGCGCTCGGCGATGCCCTGGATGATGCCCACCACCTGGCCGATTTCCTGCGAGCGCTCGCCCAGGCGCTTGATGCGCTTCTCGGTTTCGCGGATGAGCTCGCGGGTGCGGCCCACGCCGGTGGCGGTTTCCGCCACCGCGGCCATGGCCTGCTCGGTGGCCTGAACCGCCCGCTCCGCCGCCTCGTTGCCGGCGAGCGAGCGTGCGGCG
>JBIKWU010000128.1:0-10787 GCA_044356115.1 Burkholderiaceae bacterium | reverse complement strand
TGCTGGCCACCAACGTGGCCGAGACCTCGCTCACCGTGCCGGGCATCCGCTACGTGATCGACACCGGCACCGCGCGGGTCAAGCGCTACCGCTACCGCAGCAAGGTGGAGCAGCTGCAGATCGAGCCGATCTCGCAGGCCGCGGCCAATCAGCGAGCCGGGCGCTGCGGCCGGGTGGCCGACGGGGTGTGCGTGCGCCTGTATGGCGAGAGCGATTTCACCGGCCGCCCCCGGTTCACCGACCCCGAGGTGCTGCGTTCGTCGCTGGCGGCGGTGATCCTGCGCATGAAGGCCTTGCGGCTGGCCGAGATCGAGGCCTTCCCGTTCATCGACCCCCCGCCGCGCAAGGCGATCGCCGATGGCTACGCGCTGCTGCGCGAGTTGGATGCGCTCGACGAGCGCAACCAGCTCACCGAGACCGGCCGGCAACTGGCGCGGCTCCCGGTCGACCCGCATATCGGCCGCATGCTGCTGGCCGCCCGTGACGGCCAGTGCCTGCGCGAGATGCTGGTGATCGCGGCCTCGCTGTCGTCCCAGGATCCGCGCGAGCGGCCCATGGATGCCCAGCAGGCGGCCGACCAGCAGCACCGGCGATTCGCCGACGAGCACTCCGACTTCAGCGCCATCGTCCGGCTCTGGGACTACTGGCGCAAGGCGCAGACCGAGGGGCTCAGCAACCGGCGCTTGCAGACGCGGCTGGAGCGGGAGTTCCTGTCGCCGCGCAAGCTGCGCGAGTGGTCCGACGTGCATGCCCAGCTCGCCGACGCGATCGCCGAGATGCGCTGGCGGGTCAACACCGGCCCGGCCACCTACGAGCAGCTGCATCGGGCGCTGCTCACCGGCATGCTCGGCAACCTGGGGTCACGCGCGCCCGATGAGCCGCACTACCAGGGCACCCACGAAACCCGCTTCGCGATCCACCCCGGCTCGGCACTGGCCCGCAAGCCGCCGCGCTGGCTGATGGCCGCCGAGCTGGTCGACACCGCGCGCCTCTACGCCCGCACGGTGGCGCGCATCGAGCCGAGCTGGATCGAGCAGGCGGCCGGCCATCTCATCCGCCGATCGTTCAGCGAGCCGCACTGGGAGCGCAAGGCCGGGCAGGTGGTCGCCTTCGAGCGCGGCGTGCTCTACGGGTTGACCATCTGGTCGCAGCGCCGCGTGCAGTACGGCGCGCGCGATCCGGTGCTCGCGCGCGAGTTGCTCATCCGCGAGGCCCTGGTGGCCATGGACTGGGACAGCGAGCTGCCCTTCTTCCGGCACAACCGGCGCCTGATCGCCGAGATCCGCAAGCTCGAGCAGCAGATCCGTCGCCCCGATCTGCTGGTCGACGAGGCCTGGCTGCGCGACTGGTTCGAGGCCCGCGTGCCCGAGGGCGTGCATTCCGCGGCGCTGCTGGAGCGCTGGTACCGCGAGACCGCGCCGGGCAGCTCCGGTCTGCTGATGCTCTCCCGCGAGGAGCTCATGCGCAAGGACGCGGCCGGCGTGGGCAGCGATGCCTTCCCGCGGCGCCTGCTCATGCGCGGGCTGGGCTTCGATCTCGACTACCGCTTCGACCCGGGCGCCGCCGACGACGGCGCGACGCTCACCGTGCCGCTGTTCGCGCTCAATCAGGTCGACGCGGTGCGCTGCGAGTGGCTGGTGCCGGGCATGCTCGGCGACAAGGTGGCGGCGCTGGTCAAGTCGCTGCCACAGAAGCTGCGCCGACATCTCGTGCCGCTGCCCGAGTGGGTGGAAGGCTTCGTCGCGCGCGCCACCGACCCGCAGACCGGCGAGGCTCGGGCCACGCAGCCGCTGGTCAATGCCCTGGTCGACGACCTGCGCCTGACCCGGCAGCTTGCCGTCACCCCGGCCGACTTCAAGCTCGAGACGGTGCCGCCCCATCTCTTCATGAACTTCCGCCTGGTCGATGCCCATGGCGGGGTGCTTGATCTGTCGCGCCATCTCGCCGAGTTGCGCGCGCGGCACGGCGAGCGGGCCCAGGGCAGTTTCCAGGAGGCGCTGCGCCGGGTGGCCGGACGCGTCGTGGCGGCCCCTGGGGCCGCGCCTCGGGCCCGCTCCCACGCCGCATCCCGGGCCGCACCCGAGGGGGCGTCCGGGTCCGCCACCGACGCGATCGCGCACGTCGCATCCGGCGGCGCGGCGGCCGGCACGGTCACCACGGCGGCGGCAAGCCCGGGCACCGCAGCCGAGGCCGCGGCGCTGGTGACGCAGGCCGGCCAGCGCTATCGCGAATGGTCCTTCGGGACGCTCCCCGAGATCATGGAACTCGCCCGCGGGCGCGATACCCTGATCGGCTATCCGGCCCTGGTCGATGCCGGCGATGCGGTCGAGTTGCAGGTCTTCGATTCCCCCGACGAGGCGCGGATCACCCACCGGCGCGGGCTGAACCGGCTGTTCGCGATCGTGCTGCGCGAACCCCTGCGCTTCTTCGAGCGCAACCTGCCCGAGGCGCGGCGGCTTGAGCTGGCCTACGCGCCCTTTGGCGGCGCCGATGAGCTGCGGCGCGAGCTGATCGGCGTGCTGATCGACCGCGCCTGCCTGGCCGAGCCGCTGCCGGCCGACGCGGCGTCATTTTCCGAGCGGCTCGCCCAGTGCCGTCCCAGGCTGAACCTGATCGGACAGCAGGTGGCGCGCGCGCTGCTCACGGTGCTCGAGGAGCATCAGGCGGTGCAGCGCAAGCTGCCGCAGGCCCGCCCGCACCCGGCGGTGACGGCCGACATCGCCCAGCAACTGGCGGCGCTGCTGCCGCCGCGCTGGCTCTCGCTTACCCCGCCAGCGCAACTTGCGCACCTGCCGCGCTACCTGAAGGCGCTGGCCATGCGCCTGGACAAGCTGCGCGCCGATCCGGCCCGCGATGCCGCGCTGATGGCCGATCTGGCCGCGTTGCAGGCGCCCTGGCGTCGTGCCCTGACCCAGCGCCGCGGTCAACCCGATCCGCGGCTGGAGGAGTTCCGCTGGCTCCTCGAGGAACTGCGGGTGTCGCTGTTCGCGCAGGAACTGCGCACGCCGATACCGGTGTCGGTCAAGCGGCTGCAGCGGGCCTGGGCCGCCATCGCCGCGTCGGGCTGATCGGCCGGGCGTGCCTCAGGCGCGCAGCCCCAGCAGCCAGATCACGGTGGACACGCTGATCAGCGAGACGAAGGTGCCGGCCAGGATGGCCGAACTGATCTCGTGCGCCGGCACCTGGTAGCGCTGCGCGATGATGAAGGTGTTGCTGGCGGCCGGCAGGCTGGCTGCCAGCACCCCGACCGCCGCGGCGCGGTGGTCCACCTCGAACACCCCGTAGAGCAGCAGCGCGGCGAGCGCGGGGTGCACCAGCAGCTTGAGCACCATCAGTCCGGTGACGGCGGGCTCGATGCTGATGCGGCGATCGCCCAGCGAGGCACCGATCGCGAACAGCGCGCAGGGGCCGGCGGCCGCGCCCATCAGTCGGATGAAGTTGTCGAGCGCGCCTGGCATGGGGGGCTCGGCCAGCGACCAGGCCAGGCCCACGGCGATCGACATCACCAGCGGGCTGCGCACGAGGCCGCTGAGGATGGTGACCGGGACCGAGCGCAACGGTGCATCGGGGCCGCCGTGGCGCCGTCGCTCGAGCTCGAGCAGCGCGATCGCCAGGGTGATCACCAGGAAGATGTCGCTCATCATGGCGAGGATCATCGAGGGCACCAGATCGCGGCCGAGTTCGCCCACCAGCGGCACGCCGAGATAGCCGACGTTGCCATGGGCGGTGTTCAGTCCGAAGGCGGTCGCCCGCGAGCGCTCCAGCGCACGCGCCTGCGGGGCCGCGGACGAGCCCTTGCGAGGCGGCAGCGAGGCGGCGCGGGTGAACAGGAAGACCCCCAGGGTGGCCAGGGCATAGCCCAGGGCGAACCGCCAGTCGGTGAGGGTGGTGACCGGTTGGGTGGCCACCACCCGGAAGAGCATGGCCGGCAGCGCGAAGTAGAAGACGAACGCGTTCAGGCCCTGCACCGCCTGCGCGGGCAGCAGCCCGCCCCGCTGGCCGAAGAAACCGCAGAAGACGAGGGCAAATACCGGGAGGGTGACTTCGAGAACGCTCAGCATGGCGGGAACCGAGCCCGCAGTCTAATAGAATGCGAAGAGCGTTCGCCTTCCGGTTGGCCGCCGCGGCCTGCCGCCACGCCGGTGATCCCGTAGCCTTCAGGTGTGTCATGACCCTCGCCTCCGTCTCCCGCCGCGTGTTCGCGCTCCAGGCCGCGCTGGCGGCCGCCGGGGCTGGCGCCCAGACGGCCGTGCCCACCGCCCTGCTGCCGCTGGCCATCGTGCTCAACAGCCGTGATGCCTCGGTCTCGCTGATCGACCAGAAGAGCTTCCAGGAAGTCGGTCGGGTCGATGTCGGCAAGGAGCCGCATCACCTGTACCCCAAGCCCGACGGCCGCTCGCTCATCGTCGCCAACGCCATCAGCAATGACCTGCACTTCCTCGATCCATCCACCGGCCAGGTGCAGCGGCGTCTGCGGCAGATAGACGACCCGTACCAGATCGGCTTCTCGCCCGACAACCGCTGGTTCGTGGCGGTATGCCTGCGCCTCGACCGGGTCGACCTGTACCACTACGACGGTACCGACATCCGCCTGGCCCGCCGCGTGCCCACGCCCAAGGCGCCCAGTCATGTCTGGTTCTCGGCCGACAGCCGCATGGCCTTCGTCACCCTGCAGGACAGCGACGAGATCGCCGCCATCGACCTGCAGACCCAGGATGTCGCCTGGAAGCTGCGTCTTGGCCGTCAGCCCGCCGGCATCCTGGTCACGCCCGATGACCGGCTTCTGCTGGTGGGCGTCATGGGCCAGGACCACGTCGATGTCATCGACTGGCGGGCGCGGCGCAGCGTCGCTCGCCTGCGCACCGGGCGCGGCGCGCACAACTTCCGCGGCGCCGGCGACCGCCGCCATGTCTATGTCTCCAACCGGGTCGAGAACACCGTCTCCCGCATCGACATGAATGCGCTGCAGGTGGTGCAGACCATCCCGGTGCCCGGCGGGCCCGACTGCATGGAGATCCTCGATGATCGCCGCACCATGTGGGTCACCGCGCGATTTGCCCGGCAGGTCGCGATCGTCGACCTCGAGGCGGGCCGGGTTACCCGCACCGTGCCGGTGGGGCGCTCGCCGCATGGGGTCTACCTGCACAACCGGGCGCCACTGATCTGATGGCCCCGATGCGACGCTGGCTCTGGCTGATCATGGCCATGCTCCCCGGGCTCGCGCTCGCGCAGACCGCCGCGGCGCCCGCGCCAGCCTGTCGCGGCCAGGTCTACCTCACCTTCGACACCGGCAACATGAGCCAGGCCGAGCTCATCGCCGACACGCTCTCGCGCCATGGCGTGAAGGCCACCTTCTTCCTGGCCAACGAGCGCACGCCGCGCGGCGATCATTCCCTCGACGATGCCTGGGCCGGGTACTGGCGCGCGCGGGTGGCCGAGGGCCATGCCTTCGGTTCGCACACCTTCGACCACGTCTACCTGCGTGCCGCGCCGGCGGGCGATGATCGGGCGGTCACCCTGGCCAAACCCCAGTTCGGGCCCCAGGCCGGCCGGGCCCAGCGCTGGGACGCGGCCGCGCTGTGCGGCGAACTCGCGCGGGTCGATGCCCGCCTGCGCGTGCTGGCCGGCCGCGGCCTCGATCCGATCTGGCGCGCGCCGGGCGGACGGGCGCCGGCGGCGGCCATGCAGGCCGCGCAAGCCTGCGGCTACCGGCATGTGCACTGGGCGAGCGCCGGCTTCCTGGGCGACGAACTGCCCTCCGAGACCCACCCCAACGCGCAGTTGCTGCGTCAGGCGCTGGCCGGCATCCGCGCCGGTGACATCCTCATGGCCCACCTGGGCATCTGGTCGCGGCGCGACCCCTGGGCGCCCATGCTCGATCCGCTGATCACCGGCCTGAAGGCCCGGGGCCTGTGCTTTGCCACGCTGCGCGAGCATCCCGGTCTGCCGCCCTCCTGAGCACGGCAACCCTGGCCCCATGGCTCACGGCTCACCCCCACCTGACAATTCCTGCTTCGCATGACCCTGGCCACCCTCGTCGATCACCTGAGCCCGCTCTGGCAGTGGCCTGCGGATCGTTTCGGCGACGCGCAGCGCTGGCTCTTCGAGCAGGCGGTGCAGCCGCTGCTCTTCCAGCTGGGCGGCATGCGCCTGGCCGAGATGGCCTTCGATGCCGTGGAGTGGTTCCTGGTCGGGGTCCTCGAGGTGACGCTGCTCGCGCTGGTCATGGGCGCACTCGAGCGCCGTCGGCCGGCCGAACCGCTGCAGGACCGCGCCGCGGTGCGCACCGACATCGTCTACACCCTGCTGCACCGGCTCGGCCTGCTGCCGCTGCTCGCCTTCGCGCTGTTCACGCCGCTGATCGACGGGCTGGAGGCGCAACTGCGCTTCCTCGAGGTCTCCCGACCCAACATCGACCAGCTCTGGCCTGGCGTCACCGACCTGCCGCTGGTGGCCTTCCTGATCTACCTGGTGCTGCTCGATCTGCTCGACTACGCCATCCATCGCGGGCAGCACGCCTGGCGCTGGTGGTGGGCGCTGCATGCCGTGCACCACAGCCAGCGGCAGATGACCTTCTGGAGCGATGATCGCAACCACCTGCTCGATGTCCTGCTGCGCGACGGCCTGTTCGCGCTGGCCGCGCTGGCGATCGGCGTGGGGCCCGGTCATTTCGTGGCGCTGGTGGTCGCCTCGCGCCTGATGCAGAGCCTGCAGCACGCCAACCTGCGCTGGCGCTGGGGCGGGGTGCCCGAGCGGGTGCTGGTCAGCCCCAGCTTCCATCGGCGTCATCACGCCATGGGCGTGGGCCACGAGGGACCGGCCGGGGGCTGCAACTTCGCCGTGCTCTTCCCGGTCTGGGACATCCTCTTTCGCACCGCCGATTTCCGTCCGGGCTTCCTGCCCACCGGCATCGCCGACCAGCTTTCCGGCAAGGACTACGGTCGCGGCTTCTGGCGGCAGCAGTGGCTGGCGCTGTGCCGCATGGCCGCGGCCCTGCGCCGTCGTGACTCCCGTCCGGCCTGAGCGCCGCGTTCGCCTTTCTTCGGAGATCCCTCATGAGCCGCGTGCTCGCCGCCTTCTGGCGATCCCTGTCCAGCCAGCTTCATCCGCGCATGATGGGCCTGCTGGTGCTGCCCTTCGCCGCCACCCTGGTGTTCTGGATCGCGGCCTGGATCTGGCTCTGGGACCCGCTCAATGCCTGGCTGCGCAGCCTCATGTACGGCCGTGACAGCCTGCCGATGATCAGCGGCTGGCTCAATCTGGTGGGCCTTCAGCGGGTGGGCACCCTGGCCAGCGCGCTGGTGGCACTGATGCTGCTCGCGCCGCTGATGTTCGTGCTGGCGATGGTGCTGGTCTCGGTGGCGGCCACGCCGGTGGTCATGCGTCATCTGTCGCGCCGGCACTATCCTGATGTGGCGGCCGCCGGCGGCTGGTCGATGGTGCGCGGCATAGGCGTGGCGCTGGGCGCGCTGGCCGTCTTCATGCTCGGCTACCTGGTGACGCTGCCGTTCTGGCTGATCCCGTTCGCGGGCTTCCTGGTGCCCTGGTTCTGGTGGAGCTGGCTCACCGCGCGCATGCTGCGCTTCGACAGTCTCTCGGAGCATGCCAGCGCCGCCGAGCGTGACCTGCTCATCGCCCGCCATGGCCGCCGCTACCTCGCGCTGGGCATGCTGGTGACACTGCTCAACTACGTGCCGCCGCTGTTCCTGGTCACGCCGGTGCTCTCGGTGCTGGCCTTCGGGCATTTCTCGCTGACCGCACTGCGTGACCTGCGAGCGGCGACCGGCGCGGTGTCCAATCCCTCCCCGGAGGCCTGAGCATGGCATTCGGTCTGATCATCATCGGTGACGAGATCCTGTCGGGCAAACGGCAGGACAAGCATTTCCCTCGTGTGCTCGAACTCCTCACGGCCCGCGGCCTGGGCCTGGCCTGGGTGCGCTATCTGGGCGATGACCGCGAGCGCCTGGTGGCGGCGCTGCGCGAGTCGTTCGCCAGCGAGGATGTGGTCTTGTCCTGCGGCGGCATCGGGGCCACGCCCGACGACCACACCCGCCAGGCCGCGGCCGCGGCGCTCGGGCTGCCGCTCGCGCTGCACCCCGAGGCGCGGGCCCTCATCGCCGAACGCACCGCCGAGATGGCGCGCGAAGGCAAGGGCAATGCCGACATGAGCACCCCCGAGAACCGCCAGCGGCTGCGCATGGGCGAGTTCCCGGCGGGCGCGGCGATCATCCCCAATCCCTACAACCGCATTCCCGGCTTCGCGATCCGGCAGCACTACTTCGTGCCCGGCTTCCCGGTCATGGCCTGGCCGATGATCGAGTGGGTGCTCGACCACCACTACGGGCACCTGCATCACCGGCAGCCGCAGGCCGAGCGCTCGCTGCTGCTGTTCCAGACCCCGGAGTCGGCGGCTACCCCGCTGATGGAGACCATCGAGACCCGCTTTCCGGGCGTCAAGGTGTTCTCGCTGCCCTCGGTGGGCGATGATCGCCGCGCCCGGCACATCGAACTGGGCGTGAAGGGGCCGGTGGCGCTGGTGGCGGCGGCATGGCCCGAACTGGACGCGGGCGCGCGGGCGCTCGGGCCGGTGGAAGACCTGCCCGAGGCCGGCGCCGGCCGCTGAACGCAGGAACGCAGGAACGCAGAACTCTGAATGCAGAACGCGAGCAGTACCCCGCACCGATCCTGACCCGAAGGAAGTCATCATGAACATGCCGATCGATCCCGGCCTGCGCCAGGTTTCTCTCGACGACAAGTACGACGCGACCGAGGGGCGGGTGTATCTCACCGGCACGCAGGCGCTGGTGCGACTGCCGCTGATGCAGCGCCAGCGCGATCTCGCCGCCGGCCTGAACACCGCGGGCTACATCACCGGCTACCGCGGCTCGCCGGTGGGCGGGTTCGACCAGGCCCTGTGGCGGGCCCGCCGCCAGCTCGAGACCCACCACGTGCGCTTCGTGCCGGGCCTCAACGAAGACCTCGCAGCGACGGCCATCTGGGGCACCCAGCAGGTCAACTGTTTTCCCGGCGCGCGCTACGACGGCGTGTTCGCCATCTGGTACGGCAAGGGGCCGGGGGTTGACCGCAGCGGCGATGCGCTGCGCCACGCCAACCAGGCCGGCACCTCGCGCCATGGCGGCGTGCTGGCGGTGGCCGGCGACGACCACGGCGCGAAGTCCTCCACCATGGCCGCGCAGACCGACCACATCTTCAGCGCGGTGGGCATCCCGGTGCTGGCTCCGGCCACGGTGCAGGACTACATCGACCTGGGGCTGCACGGCCTGGCCCTGTCGCGCTTCGCGGGGGTGTGGGCCGCGCTCAAGGCGGTCACCGACACCATCGAGACCGCCGGCATCGTCGATGTCGGCCCCGATCGGGCGCGGCCGGTGCTGCCCGATCTGCCCGACCTGCCGCCCGGCGGGCTGCATCTGCGCCTGCCCGAAGAGACCTTCCTCAAGCTCGAGGAACGGCTCATGCGCCACAAGCTGCCGGCGGCGCTCGCCTATGCGCGGGCCAACCGCCTCGATGCCAACCGCTTCGGGCGCGACGACATCGCCGCAGGCGGCGAGCCCTGCCGGCTCGCGATCGTGAGTACCGGCAAGAGCTGGCTCGACGTGATGCAGGCCCTGGCCGATCTCGGCATCGACGATGCCACCGCCCGGCGCGTCGGCCTGAAGGTGTTCAAGGTGGGCATGCCCTGGCCGCTCGAGCCCGAGGCGATCACCGCATTCTGCGCCGGCGCCGCCGAGGTCCTGGTCATCGAGGAGAAGCGGCCGCTCATCGAGCAGCAGCTCAAGGAGCACCTCTACGGCCTCGTCGAGCGCGTGCCGGTGGTCGGCAAGCGCGATCAGGATGGCGCGCCGCTGGTGCCTGACCACGGCGAGCTCTCGCCGGCGTTCTGCGCCCGGCTCATCGCCGCGCGGCTGACCCGGCTGCAGCGGCTCGCCCCCGAGCAGACCCGCCGTGGCGTGATCGATGCCGCGGTGCAGGCCGGCATCGATCGCCGGCTGGCCGAACTCGATGCCCGCGAGAGGGGCGACGGCCGTCATTTCGAGACCATCGAGCGCATCCCCTATTTCTGTTCCGGCTGCCCGCACAACACCTCCACCCGGGTGCCCGAGGGCTCGCGGGCGCTGGCCGGCATCGGCTGCCACTACATGGCGCAATGGATGGACCGCTCCACCGCCACCTTCACGCAGATGGGCGGCGAGGGCATGACCTGGGTGGGGCAGGCGCCCTTCACCGACACCCCGCATGTCTTCCAGAACCTGGGCGACGGCACCTACAACCACTCGGGCTCGCTCGCCATCCGCCACGCCGTGGCCAGCGGCGTGCGCATGACCTACAAGATCCTCTTCAACGACGCGGTGGCCATGACCGGGGGCCAGACCCACGACGGTCAGCTCACGCCGGCGGCCATCGTGCGGCAGGTGCAGGCCGAGGGGGTGCGCCGGGTGGTGGTGGTCACCGACGAGCCCGAGAAGTACCCCACCGGCTACTTCCCCGGCGACGTGACCGTGCGCCATCGCGCCGATCTGGATGCGGTCCAGCGCGAACTGCGCGAGCTCGATGGCGTGACGGTGATGGTCTACGACCAGACCTGCGCGGCCGAGAAGCGCCGCCGCCGCAAGCGCGGCAGTTTCCCCGACCCGCAGCGGCGCGCCTTCATCAACGAGGATGTCTGCGAGGGCTGCGGCGATTGCGGCCAGAAGTCCAACTGCGTGTCGATCGAGCCGGTCGAGACCGAGTTCGGCCGCAAGCGCGCCATCAACCAGTCGGCCTGCAAC
>JBIKWU010000376.1:0-3033 GCA_044356115.1 Burkholderiaceae bacterium | reverse complement strand
ATGGCCCAGATGCACCTCGCGGCCGTCGAGCCGCACCCGCATGCGCCAGGTCTGCAGCGCCTGCAGTTCACGCAGCGTGGCCCACAGATACCGCGCGCTGCCGCCCAGCCAGGCCGGCGCCTTCAGGGCGCGCGCGCCGACGGCGGCGTCGAAGCCCCCGGCGAGGCTGCTCAGGAACAGCAGGGTGCGTCCGCCGAAGGCGCACTCCCCCACGTCGATCGGCGAGCTCGGGGCGCGCAGCGCATGGTCCAGCGCGCGTTGCCAGCCCATCCCGGCGATGCCCAGCGCGCGGGCGATGTCGTTGCCGCTGCCGGCGGGCACCAGACCAAGCTCGCAGCGGCGCACCAGCAGCGAGGCGAGCATGCGGTGCACCGTCCCGTCGCCGCCGACGAGCACCACCCGCAGCCCGATCGGGCCGGCCTGGATCCGTTGCTCGGCCTGATCGATGCCATCGACGGCTGCCAGCGTCACGCCGGGCGCGTGGCTTTGCAGCCAGCGCCGCATCGGCTCGACCAGACGGCGCCCACGCCCGCCGCCGGCTCGGGGATTGACCAGCACCAGGATCTGCGAGGGCGCCATGCCGTGGGTGTCGGGCCTAGGCACGCGGCGGGGCGCGCTCAGGACAGGCCGATGATGCGGCCCTGCTCGTCGAGGTCGATGCGCTCGGCCGCCGGCACCCGCGGCAGCCCCGGCATGGTCATGACCTCGCCGCAGATCACCACCACGAAGCCTGCGCCCGCGGCCAGCCGGACCTCGCGCACGTCGAGCACATGGCCCTCGGGCGCGCCGCGCAGCGTCGGGTCGGTGGAGAAGCTGTACTGCGTCTTGGCGATGCATACCGGCAGCCCGCCGTAGCCCTCGGCCTGCAGCTGCGCCAGACGGGCGCGTGCCGCCGGGCTGGCCCGCACCTCGGCCGCGCCGTAGACGCGGGTGGCCAGCGCGCGGATCTTGTCCCAGAGGGGATCATCGTCGGCGTAGGCAAAGCGCAGCTCGGTGGGCTGCGCGGCCAGCCGTACCACCTCGCGGGCGAGGTCGGCGGCGCCCTGGCTGCCCTGCGCCCAGTGTCGCGCGGTGTGCGCCGGCACGCCGAGGGCCGCGACCCGCTCGCGCAGCAGCGCGTGCTCGGCCTCGGTGTCGGAGGCGAAGTGATTGATGGAAACCACGCAGGGCAGGCCGAACACCTCGCGCAGGTTGCGCAGGTGGCGCTCGAGGTTGGCCAGCCCGCGGCCCAGGGCCGGCAGGTCTTCGGCGCCGAGCGCATCGAGCGGCAGCCCGCCGTGGTACTTGAGCGCGCGCACCGTGGCCACCACCACCGCGAGCGCCGGGCGCAGGCCGCTCAGCCGGCACTTGATGTCGATGAACTTCTCGGCCCCGAGGTCGGCGCCGAAGCCGGCCTCGGTGACCACGTAGTCGGCCAGGCGCAGCGCGGTGCGGGTGGCGATCACCGAGTTGCAGCCGTGGGCGATGTTGGCGAAGGGCCCGCCGTGCAGCAGCGCGGGGTTGTTCTCGAGGGTCTGGACCAGGTTGGGCGCGATCGCATCGCGCAGCAGCACCGCCATGGCGCCGTGGACCTTGAGGTCGGCGGCGCGCACCGGCCGGCGATCACGGGTGTGGGCCACCACGATGCGGCCGAGCCGCTCGCGCAGGTCGGCGAGCGAGGTGGCCAGGCACAGGATGGCCATGACTTCGGAGGCCACCACGATGTCGAAGCCGTCCTCGCGCGGATGGCCGTTGGCCGGCCCGCCCAGGCCCACGGTGAGCTGGCGCAGCGCCCGGTCGTTCATGTCCATGACCCGGCGCCAGGTGACGCGGCGGACATCGATGTCGAGCGCGTTGCCGTGATGGACGTGGTTGTCGATGGCCGCGGCCAGCAGATTGTTGGCGAGCGCGATGGCGTGGAAGTCGCCGGTGAAGTGGAGGTTGATGTCCTCCATGGGCACCACCTGGGCGCGGCCGCCGCCGGTGGCGCCGCCCTTCAGGCCGAACACCGGGCCAAGCGACGGCTCGCGCAGCGCGATCACGGCCCGCTCGCCGATCCGGTTGAGCGCGTCGCCCAGGCCCACCGTGGTGGTGGTCTTGCCCTCGCCGGCCGGCGTGGGGCTGATCGCGGTGACCAGGATCAGCTTGCCCTCGGGCCGCTCGCGCAGCGACTCGATGAAGGGCATGGTGAGCTTCGCCTTGTGGTGCCCGTAGGGCACGAGGTGACGGTCGTCGATGCCCAGCCGGTCGGCGGCCAGGTCGGTGATCCGCCGCAGCGTCGCCTCGCGGGCGATCTCGATGTCGCTCAGTGCCACCACGCGCTCCTTCGGCTACATGCTGCGGCGGTACTGCCCGCCGACCTCGAACAGCGCCTCGGTGATCTGGCCGAGCGAGCAGCAGCGCACCGCGTCCATCAGCACGGCGAAGACATTGCCGTTGTCGATCACGGTGCGGCGCAGGCGGGCGAGCATCTCGGGCGCGCTGGCGGCGTGGCGCGCATGGAAGTCATCCAGGCGGGCGAGCTGCGAGCGCTTCTCGTCCTCGGTGGAGCGGGCGAGCTCGAGCTTCTCGGGGATGGGGTCGCCCTTGGGGTTGCGGAAGGTGTTCACGCCGATGATCGGGTACTCGCCGGTGTGCTTGAGCATCTCGTAGTGCATGCTCTCGTCCTGGATCTTGCCGCGCTGGTAGCCGGTCTCCATGGCGCCCAGCACGCCGCCGCGCTCGGCGATGCGCTCGAACTCGGCCAGCACCGCCTCCTCGACAAGCTCGGTGAGCTCGTCGACGATGAAGCTGCCCTGCAGCGGGTTCTCGTTCTTGGCCAGCCCCCACTCGCGATTGATGATCAGCTGGATGGCCATCGCGCGGCGCACGCTGTCTTCGGTGGGCGTGGTGATCGCCTCGTCGAAGGCGTTGGTGTGCAGGCTGTTGGCGTTGTCGTAGGTGGCGATCAGCGCCTGCAGCGTGGTGCGGATGTCGTTGAACTGGATCTCCTGCGCGTGCAGGCTGCGCCCGCTCGTCTGGCAGTGGTACTTGAGCTTCTGGCTGCGCTCGTTC
>JBIKWU010000127.1:0-10808 GCA_044356115.1 Burkholderiaceae bacterium | reverse complement strand
ACCGGCACCCGCCCGGGCTCGGCGGTGAGGTGACGCAGCCCGCCCATGGCCTCGGCCACCACGCCGAAGCCCGGCTTGTCGCGGTACGGGCCGGTCTGGCCGAAGCCGCTCACCCGCAGCATCACCAGCCGCGGGTTGAGCGCGAGCAGGGCCTCGGGGCCCAGGCCCCAGCCCTCCATGGCGCCGGGACGGAAGTTCTCGATCAGCACGTCGGCCTCACGGGCCAGGCGACGCACGATGTCCTGGGCCTGCGGTTCGCGCAGGTCGAGCGCGAGCGAGCGCTTGTTGCGTGACTGCACCTGCCACCACACCGAGGTGCCGTCGCGGATCAGCCGCCACTGGCGCAGGGGGTCGCCCGTGCCGGGCGGCTCGATCTTGATGATCTCGGCGCCGAAGTCGGCCAGGGTCTTGGCCGCGAAGGGGCCGGCGATGAGCTGGCCGAGTTCGATCACCTTCAGGCCGGCGAGCGGCCCGGTTGCCAGTGTGTCCATGGCTGCCGACTCTGATGCTCTCGGCGCCGGCCGTCCACCCCTGCTCAGCGAGCGCGGTTTCGCAAACGGCCCGCCAGCCCCAGCAGCGCGGCCAGGCCGAGCAGCGACAGGGTCGGCGGCGCGGGCACTGCGCCGCCGGCCAGATCGACCCGGAGGAAGTCGTTGCCGCAGGCCTCGCCCCAGTGGACCACCAGTTCGCCCAGGCCGTTGAGCGAGCCGAGGTCGCTGAGCTTGACGATCGCCTGGTAGGCGGTGTGCTCGCCGATGGTCTCGTAGGCCAGAGTGGCCAGCCTGGCCAGGCTGAAGCCCACCGTGTAGTCGTCGCTGATCTGGCTGGGCGCGCCCACCCCGAGCAGGTTGCTCAGGCCGCTCTCCCAGCCGACCTGGCCGATGGTGAGCGGGCTGGTGGCCACGCCGCTCACATCCACGATGCCGCCGGCGCGCAGCGGGCTGGTCCAGCCGCTGGTGTAGCCCAGGCTGTTCGACATGAAGGCATGGCCGGTCAGCTCCACGCCGACCCGCGGCGCGAAGGCGCCACCCACCCGCACGCCGATGAAGAAGTCGCCCATCCCGAAGCTGGGGTCGCAGGCAGGCGGAAAGCACATGGTGGAGCTGGTGCCGGCGGCCGGATTCAGCGCGATCGGCGCGCCCGACACGCCGGTGATGATCAGCTGGGTGGCGGTGCGCTGCACGTAGAGCGCCTCCAGGTCGAAGGGCTGGCCGCCGATGCCGGGACCGACCAGGCCGCCGGCGCCCACCGAGTCCTCGATCTGGAAGCTCACGCCGGCCGCGCTCGGCGTCCAGGCTGCCGCGGGCCGGTCGATCGCGCCCATGCCGTTGGTGATGTCCACGCCCAGGCCTTGCAGGTAGCTGAAGGGCCCGGCCCAGGCCGCGCTCACCGAGGCGAAGCCCAGCGCCAGGGCCAGCGCGAGCCGACCTCGAAGCTGGCGCCAGACGGCGGTCAGCGCCCGGGCGCGGCCGTGGCCGGCGGCCCGCGTCGGCAGCCGACGACAGGCAGGCTGCGCCGGGATCGGGGAGGGCAGTGTGTGGTCGTGCAATGGGCGTGGCATGAAAGGCTTCCGGGTCGTGAGCCCATGGCTCTGCAAGCTTCGTGCCGGCGCGCCCTTCTGAGCAGGATCAATGACTTGGCGTTGCCGGCTTGACGGCGCCGCGCGGTCCTGTCAAAGGCGTCGACATGACTTTCGTCACGCCGCGCATCGCGCACGCGGTGCGCGTCGGTAAAAGCGGAAATCGGTCACGTGAAGCCGTGCCGCCTGCCCGCTTCCCGGTCCCCCGGGCGCAGCCGTTGATGTCAAGATCGCCGACATGACACCGATCACGCGCCGTGTGTGATCGAGTTCCGCCTTCCGTCTTCCGGGGTCGCCATGATCGTCTACAAGTGCCTGGTCAACGGCCGCATCGCCGAGCCCGCCCGCGAACAGGTTCGCGAGGGCCTACGGCGCATCAACGCCGAGCGCTTCGGGGTGCCGCCCGAGTCGCTCTCGGTGGAGTTCACCGAGGTCACCCCGGGCCTGTGGTTCACGGCCGGCGAGCCCTCGCAGGCCTCGATGGTGCTGGGCAGTGTGCCGCCCGGCACGGCCCAGCCGGCGCGCATCGCGCTCATGGACGAGGTGGCCAGGATGTTCAGCGAGATCACCGGCGCGCCCTACCACGATGTCATGGTGGTGGCGGCCGACCGTTCCGGCGCCTGAGCGCGCCCCTTCTGCCCAGGACCCACACCATGCCGCTCTACCGCTGCACCACGCCCGAAGGCTCGCTCGACGACACCCAGCGCGCCGCCATCGCCCGGGCGATCACCGCCATCCACTGCCACGTCACCCAGGCGCCGCCCACCTTCGTGCACGTGCAGTTCCATCACCAGCCGGCGCCGGCCAAGGGGCCGGCCATCCGCCTGCACGGCGGCATCCGCGCCGGCCGGCCGCAGTCCCTGGCCGACGAGATCGTCGCCCGTTGCGTGCAGGTGGTGGCCGGCATCGCCGGCGTGCCCGCCGAGTCGGTGGGCATGCGCACCTCCACCACGCCGGCCTCGTGGATTCTCGAGGGCGGCCGGGTGCTGCCCGAGCCCGGCGAGGAAGCCGCCTGGCTGGCCGCGCAGGCCTGAGCCACCGCGCACGGCTGGCAGGTCGGGCCGTTCCGGCCGACAATGCCGGATTCCCGATCGTCTTCCGAGATCCCGCCATGATTCCCCTGTCAGTCCTCGACCTGGTGCCGGTGCGCCGCGGTGACACCCCGGCCGACGCGCTTCGCAACACGCTCGATCTCGCCCGCCACGCCGAGGCCTGGGGCTACCAGCGCTACTGGATGGCCGAGCACCACAACATGACCGGCGTGGCCAGCGCGGCCACCGCCGTGGTGATCGGGCATGTGGCCGGCGGCACGCGCAGCATTCGTGTCGGCGCCGGCGGCGTGATGCTGCCCAATCACTCGCCGCTGGTGATCGCCGAGCAGTTCGGCACGCTCGAGTCCCTCTATCCGGGTCGCATCGACCTCGGCCTGGGCCGCGCCCCGGGCACCGACCAGCTCACCATGCGCGCCATGCGCCGCGACCCGCGTTCCGCGGAGCGTTTCCCGCAGGACGTCCTCGAACTGCAGGCCTTCCTCGGGCCGGTGCAGCCCAACCAGGCGATCCGCGCGGTGCCTGGCGCCGACACCCATGTGCCGCTCTGGATCCTCGGTTCCAGCCTCTACGGCGCCCAGGTGGCGGCCCACTTCGGCCTGCCCTATGCCTTCGCCTCGCACTTCGCGCCTGATGCCCTGCACGAGGCGCTGCAGGTCTATCGCGAGCATTTCCGGCCCTCGGCCCAGCTGCAGCGGCCGCATGCCATGGTCGGGGTCAACGTCATCGCCGCCGACACCGACGAGCAGGCCCGGCGCCTGTTCACCAGCCTGCAGCAGCGCTTCACCGACATGATGCGCAACGCCCGCGGCCAGCTGCCCCCGCCCATCGACGACATCGACCAGTACTGGACGCCCATGGAGCGGGTGCAGGTCGAGCGCATGC
Organism: Burkholderiaceae bacterium; assembly: GCA_044356115.1. Taxonomy (GTDB): domain Bacteria; phylum Pseudomonadota; class Gammaproteobacteria; order Burkholderiales; family Burkholderiaceae_E; genus Quisquiliibacterium. The sequence continues at coordinate 7,295 of JBIKWU010000127.1, read as the reverse complement.
TCACCTGCTCCTTCGTGGGCTCGCGCCAGACCGTCGGGCGCGCGCTGCGCCGCTTCGTCGAGCAGACCGGCGCCGACGAGCTGATGGCCAGCGGCGCCATCTTCGATCACGCCGCGCGTCTGCGCTCCTACCAGATCCTGGCCGAGATCGGCCGCGACGAAGACCTCGCGCCGGCCGCGCCCGCCGCGGCCGCGCTCGCCTGAACACGCTCACGGAGACCCGCATGGACAAGGTGCTGATCGAAACCCTGAAGGACGGCGTGCTCACGCTGACCATGAACCGGCCCGAGGCGCGCAATGCGCTCAACCTCGAGATGTCCGACCTCATGGTGGCCGCGCTGCAGCGCGCCCAGCTCGACCCCGCGGTGCGCGCCATCGTGCTCACCGGCGCGGGCGGTGCCTTCTGCGCCGGTGGCGACGTCAAGTCGATGGCTGCCGGGCGCGATGCCAGCCAGACCTTCGAGCAGCGCGCCACCCGGCTGCGCGACCGCGCCGAGGCCTCGCGCCTGCTGCACGAGATTCCCAAGCCCACCATCGCGGTCATCCCGGGGCCGGCGGCCGGCGCGGGGCTGGCCCTGGCCATGGCCTGCGACTTCCGCATCGCGGTCGACAGCGCCCGCCTCACCGTGGCCTTCGCCAAGGTCGGCCTGTCGGGCGACTACGGCGCCAGCTGGTTCCTCACGCAGCTGGTGGGCGCCGCGCGGGCCAAGGAGCTGCTGATGTTCTCGCCCCTGCTCGATGCCGAGGAGGCGCTCGCGCTCGGCCTCCTGCACCGCGTCTACCCGCCGGGGCTGTTCCAGGAGCAGGCCGCGGCCTTCGTGGCGGCGCTGGCCAACGGGCCCTCGGTCACCCTGGGCTACATCAAGCAGAACGTGAACCTGGCCGCGCGTGCCGATCTTCGCACCTCCATCGACAGCGAAGCCACGCACCAGGTGCGCTGCATGGGCACGGCAGATCACGCCGAGGCCGCCCGCGCCTTCGTCGAGAAGCGCCCGCCGAAGTTCGTCGGCGCCTGACCATCCCCGGCCGGCCGCGGCCGGCCTGACTCACCCTGGGAGCCCGTCGATGGACATCTCCACCCCTGCCGTCTACCGCAGCCTAAGCCGCGACGAGATCAACGCCATCCCGCTCGACGAGCTCGATGTCAGCAGCGGCTACATCTTCGAGGACGACACCGTCGGCATGTACTTCGAGCGGCTGCGCCGCGAGGCGCCGGTGCACTTCTGCGCCCGCAGCCGCTTCGGGCCCTTCTGGTCGGTCACCCGCTACAAGCACATCATGGAAGTCGAGGTGAACCACCAGGCGTTCTCCTCCGAGTCCTCGCTGGGCGGCATCACGCTGGCCGAGCCGCTGCCCGACGAGCGCCTGCCCAGCTTCATCGCCATGGACCCGCCGCAGCACGACGAGCAGCGCCGCACGGTCAGCCCGATCGTCGCGCCAGGCAATCTCGCGCTGCTCGAGGGCACCATCCGCAGCCGCGCCGCGGCCATCCTCGACGGCCTGCCGATCGGCGAGGAGTTCGACTGGGTGCGGCGGGTGTCCATCGAGCTCACCACCCAGATGCTGGCCACGCTGTTCGACTTCCCCTTCGAGGAGCGCAGCCTGCTCACCTGGTGGTCCGAGATGGCCACCGGCCACCCCAAGGCCCGCGGCGCGGTCACCTCCTGGGACCAGCGGCGCGAGGAGCTCGGCAAGTGCCAGGCCTACTTCACCCGCCTCTGGAACGAGCGCGTGAACCAGCCGCCAAGCAACGACCTCATCTCCATGCTCGCCCACTCGCCGGCCACGCGGCACATGGACGAGCGCCAGTTCCTGGGCAACGTGCTGCTGCTGATCGTGGGTGGCAACGACACCACCCGCAACTCGATCACCGGCGGCCTGCTGGCGCTGAACCGGCACCCCGAGCAGTACCGCAAGCTGCGCGAGAACCCGGCGCTGGTCAGCAGCCTGGTACCCGAGATCATCCGCTGGCAGACGCCGCTCGCCCACATGCGGCGCACCGCCACCCGCGATGTCGAGCTCGGCGGCCAGCTCATCCGCAAGGGCGACAAGGTGGCCATGTGGTACCTGTCGGGCAACCGCGACCCCGAGGCCATCGAGAACCCCGACCAGTTCATCATCGACCGCGCCCGGCCGCGTCAGCACCTGTCGTTCGGCTTCGGCATCCACCGCTGCGTGGGCAACCGGCTGGCCGAGATGCAGCTGCGCATTCTCTGGGAGGAGATCCTCAAGCGGTTCCCGGTGATCGAGGTCACCGGCCAGCCGCGGCGGGTGCTGTCCAACTTCGTGCACGGCTTCATGTCGATGCCGGTGCGCATCCCGGCGCGCCAGCCCTGAGCGCGCCAGGCGCGGGGCCGACGGCCCCGCCAGGTCAGTTGCGGCGCAGGCCCAGCTTGCCCGCGAAGCGCCGCATGCCGCCAAGCCAGCGGTCGTAGTCCTGGGCCTTGCGCTGGAAGTAGGTGAGCACCTGCGGGTGCGGCAGGATCAGGAACTGCTCGCTGGCCATGCCGGCCACCACGCAATCGGCAAGGTCCTCGGCCGAGATCACGCCGTCGGCGCGGGCCGCCGACGAACCGCCGCGGCCGGCGATCATCGGCGTGTCCACCGCCTGCGGGCACAGCACCGACACCCGGATGCCGGCCTCGCCGTGCTGGATGGACAGCCATTCCGCGAGGGCGATCGCGGCGTGCTTGCTCACTGCGTAGGTGGCCGAGGGCAGCGAGGTGAGCAGGCCGGCGGCCGAGGCGGTGTTGACCAGGTAGCCGCCGCCGCGCTGCTTCATGCCGGGCATCACGGCGCGAGCGGCGTACACATGGGCCATCACGTGCACCTGCCAGTTCAGCGTCCAGTGCGCCTCGGGGGCGTTCTCGTCGCCGTCGCGGATGATGCCGGCGTTCGAGCAGAACACATCCACGCCGCCGAAGCGCTGCTCGGCGGCGGCCACCAGGGCCTGCACCTGCGCCTCCACGCCCACGTCGGTGGGCACGGCCAGGGTGGGCACGGCCGCGCCGACGCCCGCCTGGCCGGTGGCCAGCGAGTGCGCGAGCGCGTCCAGGGCGGCGGCCTGGGCGGGCAGGTCGGCGAGCACCAGCCCGCGCGGCCGTTCCCGCGCGAAGCGCAGGGCGAGCGCGCGGCCGATGCCGCTGGCCGCGCCGGTGATGACGAGGGTCTTGTCCTGCAGGTGCATGGCGGTCTCCGGTGGGATGGGGCGCGGTCAGGGGGTGATGCTGGCCGGCCGACCGGCGGGTGGCGCGCCGGCGGGGCTGGCCGGCTCGGCGATCAGCGTGGCGAGATGCGCGTGGAAGCGCCGCAGGTTCTGCTCGAAGCGGCCGAGCGCGAAGCGCTGGTTGGCGCCGGCACCGATCGCGCTCTGGATCTGCTCCGAGATATGCAGGTCCTCGGCGCTGAAGACGCTGCCGTCGATGAGTTCGAAGGAGCGCTCCCAGTGGGCGCGCTCCTTCTCGCTGCGCGGCGCGTGCGGGGTGAACAGGCTGTGCACGAACAGCACCTCGCCGGGGGCGGTCGGGAACAGCCCCAGGTGGCTGGTGAAGTCGGGGTGATAGATGATCAGGCTGTTCGGGAAGATGGCGTGGGTGAGCGTGGCGTGGTTGCGCACATCCCATTGGTCTTCGGGCAGGTCCTGCGCCTGGGCGAGCAGCTCGCGGCCCACCAGGATGCGGGTGTGCAGGCCTTCGGCCTCGGCGGTGAATCGCGAGCCCGGGAAGTAGCTCGCGATCGAGCCGGCGTGCAGCCGGCGGATGTGATAGACCTCCTGGAAGGCATCCATCACCAGCTTCCAGTTGCAGGCGCGGCGCTGCACGCGCTGTCGGAAGAAGTGGTGCCCCGCCAGACCCAGCGAGGCCAGGTCCTGGTCGATGTCGCCCAGGAACCCGGCCACATCGATGTCGCTCGCCTGCGGGTCGAGCACCGCCCAGATGAAACCGTGGCGCACCGCGCTGGGCAGCCGGCGAAGGCCGCGTTCGGCCCGCTGCAGGCAGGGAAATCCTTCTGCGCCGGGGATGCCGCGCAGCGCGCCGTCGAGCTCGTAGGTCCAGGCGTGATAGGGGCACGACAGGGTCGCCTGACGGCACACCGTCTCCTGCGCCTCGAGCAGACGCGCGCCGCGATGGCGGCAGACATTGAGCAGCACCCGGAGCTCGCCACCGCGGTCGCGCGTGATGAGCAGCGGCAGACCCAGCAGATCGCGGGCGATCATGCTCCCCGGTTCGGGCAACTGGTCGGCCCGCCCCAGGCAGAGCGGCATGCGGCGGAATACCCGCTCGATCTCCCGGCGATGGATGTCCGGATCCAGGTAGACGCCGCAGTCGAGCTCGCTGTCGGTGGCATCCCAGTCGGCGCCTTCGGTCTGGTTGCGCTCTGCCAGCAGGCGACGAAACAGCCCGATGATCGGCGGGTTCAGGTCCATGGGGTCTCCTTGCTGCAAGCCTAGCAGCGACGCTGCGCGCGCAGCGCGCGCCCGATCTCGCTTTCGAGCGCCGTGGTCATCGTCGGGCCGCCACGGGCATCGGCGTAGAATCGAGGGCGAAGCGATGCTGATCACCGACCCCGAAGTCCGCACCACCACCCTGCCCAACGGGCTGCGCGTGGCCACCGCCGCCATGCCGGGCTTTCGTACCGTGGCCATCGGCGCCTGGCTGCGGGTGGGCTCGCGTGACGAGCCGGCCGAGCTCAACGGCCTGTCGCACTTCTACGAGCACATGGCCTTCAAGGGCACCGCGCTGCGCGATGCCCGCGCCATCACGCTCGAGATCGAGCGGCTCGGCGGCAGCATCAATGCGTATACCGCCAAGGACCACACCGCCTGCGAAGCCCTCATGCTCTCGGGCCATGCCGACACCGCGCTGGCGGTGATGGCCGATGTGCTGTCGCGCTCGGTGTTCCCGCCCGAGGAGATCGAGCGCGAGCGCCAGGTCATCCTGCAGGAGCTCGGCGACGCCGCCGACGATCCCGAATCGGTAGCCCAGGATGTCTTCGACGCCCTGGCCTTCCCGCGCCAGGCGCTGGGCCGCCCGATCCTGGGCCGGCCGCGCAATGTCCGGCGCATCGGCCGCGAGCACCTGCTCGATCACCAGACCCGGCACTGCACTGGCGCCAACCTGGTGGTCAGCGCGGTTGGCGCGGTCGATCACGAGGCCTTCGTGGCCATGGTCCATGCGCACTTCGGCGGGTTGCCGCGCGGCGAGCGGCCGGCGCGCGCCACTGCCCGCTACGTGGGCGGCTTCCGTCATCTCGATGACGACACCGAGCAGACCTCGGTGGTGCTGGGCTGGCCGGTGCCGGGCCGCGCCGATCCGCAGCACATCGTGCACGAGCTCGCCGCCGAGCTGCTCGGTGGCGGCATGTCCTCGCCGCTGTTCCAGTCGGTGCGCGAGCAGCGCGGCCTTGCCTACCAGATCGACGCCTGGACCGACGGCCTGGAAGACGGCGGCGTGCTGCAGGTGACCGCGGGCGTGTCGCCGCGCAACCTGCGCGAGCTGCTCAAGGTCGGGCTCGATGTGGTAGTGCAGGCGGCCGCGCGCATCGACGCCGACGACCTGGAGCGCAGCCGCAACCAGCAGGCCATGCGGCTGGCACGCAGCCTGGAGCGGCCCGCCTCGTTTGCCGAGTGGCTGGGCCGTGATCTGCTGATGCACGACCGCGTGGTGCTGCCGGGCGAGCGCCTGGCGCAGCTGCAGGCCATCGACGAGTCCGCGCTGCGCGCGGCGCTCACCGGCATGCTCGCCCAGCGACCCACGCTGGCGCTGGCCGGTCGGCTGGGCCGCGCCGATCCGCCGGCGCTGCTGCGCGAGGCCCTGGGCGCGGCGGTGCCCGCCTGATCGGGCCCGCGCCCGCGCGCCCGCCAACCCGCAAGACGCCTTCTCCACCCTGACCAGGAGCCGCCCCGATGTCCGTTTCCCTGTATGACCTGAGCGTTGCCAGCTATCTGCAGACCCTCACCGCGATCAGCGGCTGCCTCGACAAGGGCCTGGCGCATGCCAGCGCGCAGGGCATCGACCCCGAGACCTTCGTGCAGGCGCGGCTCGCGCCCGACATGCTGCCCTTCCGGTTCCAGGTGGAGTCGGTGGCGCACCACTCCATCGGCGCCATCGAGGGTCTGCGCCGTGGCCTGTTCACCCCGCCCGGTGAGGCGCCGCCGCGCGGCTATGCCGACCTGCAGCGCCTGCTCGCCGACGCGAAGGACGCGCTGTCGCAGGTGAGCGCGGCCGAGATCAACGCCCTGGCCGGCCGCGACATGGCCTTCGAGATCCGCGGTCGGCAGATCCCGTTCACGGCCGAGACCTTCATCCTGTCGTTCTCGCTGCCCAACTTCTACTTCCACGCCGCCACCGCCTACGACATCCTGCGGCACCTCGGGGTGGCGGTGGGCAAGCGCGATTTCCTGGGGCCGATGCGCACCCGGACCTGATCCGGGCGCGATCACCGGGCCGGCGCTTATCAGGCGGCCGGCACCGGGGTGGATTGCCAGGACACCACCTGCCAGCGGCCGTCGCGGCGCGCCCAGGCCTGCAGGTAGCGGCTGACGAAGTCCTTCAGGCCGCCCTTGACCACCACCTGGATGCGCACGTCGCCATCGACCAGCGCCACGTCGCCATAGACCCGGAAGTTGCGGCGGAGGTGGGTGAAGCCCTTGTAGTCGTAGAAGCCGTTGACCACCCGGTCGATGTAGGTGGCCTTGTCCTCGGCGGTGGCGCTGCTGTGCACGTAGAGCAGGTCATCGCCCATCAGTTCGCGCAGCGTGGCGGCGTCCTTGGCCAGTGCGGCCTGGCAACGGCGGGCGTCGGCGGCCTCGATGGCCTGGATGTCGGTGGCGCTCATGGGGGTCTCCTGGGAGGGGTGCGGGGACGAGGGCTGGCCCGGCACGATGGCCGGGGGCGGCGATCGAGCATAGCGCAGGCCGCAAGCTGCCCCGGTTCGTTCTCAGGCCACGCGGTCGCGGATCACGCCGGCGCCGGCCTGCCCACCGCCGGCAGCGCGCCGATGCGCACCCGCACCCGCCAGCTGTGGGCCCGGCCCACCGGCTCGCCGTCGGCGGCCAGCGGCACGGCGGTCTCGCTGTCGACGATCATCTCGGTGAAGGGCTCGGTGCTCACGCGCGAATGGGACAGGTGGCGCCCGAGCATCAGCCGCGGCAGCATCGCGAGCGCCCCCGCCCGGCCGAAGCGCCCGGCCAGCAGCGCATCGAGCTGGCCGTCATCAACCCGGGCCTGCGGCACCGCGGGCAGGCCGGCGCCATAGGTGGGCGTGTTCAGGGCCGAGGCGAAGAGCGTATGGCCC
>JBIKWU010000375.1:0-3060 GCA_044356115.1 Burkholderiaceae bacterium | reverse complement strand
TGTTTCGCGGATGAGCTCGCGGGTGCGGCCCACGCCGGTGGCGGTTTCCGCCACCGCGGCCATGGCCTGCTCGGTGGCCTGAACCGCCCGCTCCGCCGCCTCGTTGCCGGCGAGCGAGCGTGCGGCGATCGCCTCGAGGGCCGCGGCCGCGGCGGCGAGTTCCTGCGCGGCCATCGCCACCTCGCGCTGCTCGCGCGCAGCTGCCTTGCCCGCGCTGTCGGACTGCCCCTTGACCGCCAGCGTGGTCTCGGCCACCAGCCGGGACACCGAGCGCACGTTGAGCAGCACCCGGCGGGTCTCCTCGGTGAGCAGGTTGAGCGCATCGGCGATCGCACCGGTGACGTTCTCGGTGATCGGTACCCGGAGGGTCAGGTCCTTGGAGGTGGCGATGGTGCCCACCGCCTGCATGATCTCGATCACCGAGTCGTTCAGGTCCTCGACCTCGGCGCTGGCCCGCCCCGAGCCGCCGGCACGGCCATCGGCCCCCGGGGAGGGATCACCGGCCCGGGGATCCAGCGCCCGGGAAAGCCAAAGGCCGAACAGCGCCCCCACCGCGGCCGTGAGGGCCAGCACCAGCAGCAGGGCGTCGAACTCGCGCGGCACCGGCCGCGACATGCCGGACCGCAGCCACATGCCGAAACCGAGGCCGATCAGCGGGCCGAGCAGCGCAAGCACGGCGAGCCAGCGCCGCTGCGCCGACGGTTCGGGAGCGGATGTCGATCCGACTGGGGCATGCATCAGTCGGCTCCCGCCCCGCCGGCCGCGGCGAGCAGGCCGAACAGCCGTGCCGGCGCGACATGCCACCAGATCAGCGCAGGATCGAGCGCATCGGCCACCGGTTGCCCGAGCGCCGCGGCGAACGCGCACTCCGGACGAACCGCGTCGGGCCGCGGCCCGGCGACGGCGATCGGCGAGGGCGGCTCGTCGACGCGCAGCGCCGCACCTTCACCCGGCTCGCCCACCACCAGCACGGCCATCCGGCGCGCGACCGGCGAGGCCGCCGCCTCGGTCGGATCGAGCACCACCAGCGGCAGGCCCTGCATCTGCATCAGCCCGCAGACCCGTGACGCAGCACCCGCCAGCGGATGCACGAGAACATCGGCCAGATAGACCAGCGGCACGCCCGAGGGCAGCACCACCGGCACGCCAGCGATGCGCGCGCCGAATAGAGGCCCGGCGAAGGGGGAATCGGGCATGGCGGGCTCAGGCCTGCGCGTGGCTGCCGGTCGGCGAGTGCCGGCGCACGGCCGCGAGCAGTCCCTCGGCCGTGAAGGGCTTGGCGACCAGATCACGGCCGCCCTGCATGCGGGCCCAGAGCTGGTCTGCCCGCTCGGCCTTGGAGGAGACGAACACCACCGGAATGGCCCGGGTGCGCGGATCGGCGGCGAGCCGTCGGCAGGCCTCGAAGCCGTCCATGCCCGGCATGACGATGTCGAGCAGGATGATGTCGGGCCGGTGGCGACGCGCCGCCTCGATCGCGGCCAGTCCGTCGCGGGCGGTGCGCACGCGCCAGCCGGCCTGCTCGAGGATGGCCAGCATGCGCCGGCGGTCCTGCGCGACGTCGTCGACCACCAGCGCGCGACGGGCGCGGGGATCGCCGGGGGCGAGCGCGCGGGGCACGCAGGCGGCCGGGTCCGGGCGGCCGACCGTCATGCTCCGCGACCGAAGAAGCGCGACAGCACGCCCGGTGCCGGTGCCGGTGCCGGTGCCGCCGCGGAGGCCGGCGCGGCGGTGCCGCTCGAGACCGTGGCCGGCCCGCCCGGTGCCACCGGATGCGAGCCCGCCCGCATGAGGCCGGTGAGGTCGTCGATGGCCAGCGAGCGGCGCAACTGCTTGATGACCGCCGCCTCGAGGGCGCGATACGGCACCGGCTTGGTGAGGTACGTGTCGCAGCCCGCGAGGGCGCCGCGGGCAAGATCGAAGGGCGAGGAGCGGCTGGTCAGGATGATCACCGGCATCTGCCGCCAGGTGCGGTTGCGGCGGATCTCGCGGGTGAGCCGGTAGCCGTCCATGTCGGGCATGACCACATCGAGCAGGGCGAGATCGAAGTGCTGTTCGGCCAGCTTTTCGAGGGCGGCCGCCGCCGAAGCCACCACCTCGCTGACGATGCCCATGCGGTCGAAGGCCACGGTGAGCTGGCGGCGCACGGTGGGGCTGTCATCGACCACCAGCACCCGCAGCCGCTGCGAGATTGGCGGATCGACCGCGTTGATCGGAAACGCCACCAGGTTGGAGGGCGCGGCCGGGCTGGCCGTCGCGGGGGGTGCCGCGACGGTGACCGGACCCGCGCGGGTCGCCGGCGCGAGGGGCTCGGCGCCGACCGGTCGGGGCGGGGCGAGCAGTTCGGTCTCGACCAGCCGGTTGAGCACGGGGAGCAGTTGCAACGTGAGGCGATCGAGCGCGATGGCCACCAGCGGGGGCGCCGGTACCGGCGCGCCCCGTGGCACGACCGCCACCGCCGGCAGCGCCCTGCCGCCCGCCCGCAGCCGGGCGAGGGTGTGCAACCCGGAGGGATCGGCGGCGCCGACGATGAGCAGATCGACCGCCCCTGGCTGCGGCGAGGGCGCGAGCCGGTAGATGAACCGGTTGTACTGGCTGTGGCGGAAGACGATCTCGATCAGCCGGCAGTCGCGCGGATCGAGGCCGGCGGTGCCGACCCGGAACTGGGGCTTGTCTTGCATCAGGCGTGGGTAACGGTCGGATTCGCGGGCGCAGCCGCCATTGTCGCCGGGCGCGGCCGGATTCCCAAGCACGCGCCGGCCGCACCCGACACGCGTGCTAGCATCATCCGATGAGCCAACGCGACTATCACGGTTTCGACACCCTGTCGCTGCATGCCGGCGCCCTGCCCGACAGCGACCACGGCGCCCGGGCCACGCCCATCTACCTGTCCACTGCCTTCGTCTTCAAGGACTCCGACCAGGCGGCGGCCCTGTTCAACATGGAGCAGGGCGGCCACGTCTACTCGCGCATCAGCAATCCCACGGTGGCCGTGCTCGAGGAGCGCATCGCCGCGCTCGAGGGCGGCGTGGGCGCCATCGCCACCGCCAGCGGCCAGGC
>JBIKWU010000374.1:0-3061 GCA_044356115.1 Burkholderiaceae bacterium | reverse complement strand
GCGAGAACTCCCACTGGAATGCGGCGAAGAAGCCCAGGATGATGATCACGTCATGCAGGTTGGCCACGATGGCCGCCACCGCGAACTTCCATTCGAAACGCATGGCGAGGTAGATCATGATGCCGACCACCACGAAGAGCAGCGCCAGCGCCCCGTCGGTGGCCAGTTCCTCGCCCACCTGCGGGCCCACGAATTCCACCCGGCGCAGCTCGGCCTTCGCGTCCTGCGCCTTGAGCGCCTGCATCACCTGCTCGCTCTGCCGGGCCGAGGTCTCGCCCTTGCGCAGCGGCAGCCGGATCATGACGTCGCGCGCGGTGCCGAAGTTCTGCACCTGCGCGTCGGTGAAGCCGAGATTCTCGACGGTCTTGCGGATGGCGCCGAGCTCGGCGGCCTGCGGGTAGCTCACCTCGAGCACCGTGCCGCCGGTGAACTCGATGGAGAAGTGCAGCCCGCGCACCGCCAGGAAGGCGACCGCCGCCAGGAAGGTGAGCAGCGAGACGATGTTGAACGCCAGCGCATGCCGCATGAACGGGATGTCTTGGCGGATGCGGAAGAATTCCATGGCGCGGTCTCGGAGTTGGGCGGGCGGGCGGCGTGACGGGCAGGGTCAGGAGGGCTTCCAGACCTGGCCGATGGACACCTTGCCGAGCTTCTTCTGGCGGCCGTACCAGAGGTTGACGATGCCGCGCGAGAAGAACACCGCCGAGAAGATGGATGTGAGGATGCCCAGGCAGTGCACCACCGCGAAGCCGCGCACCGCGCCCGAGCCGAACACCAGCAGCGCCAGGCCAGCGATGAGGGTGGTGACGTTGGAGTCGAGGATGGTGGCCCAGGCGCGCTCGTAGCCGGTGGCGATCGCGGTCTGCGGCGGCATGCCGTTGCGCAGTTCCTCGCGGATGCGTTCGTTGATCAGCACGTTGGCGTCGATCGCCATGCCCAGCGTGAGCGCCACCGCGGCGATGCCGGGCAGGGTGAGGGTGGCCTGCAGCAGCGACAGCAGCGCCACCAGCAGCAGCAGGTTGACCGCCAGCGCGAGGGTGGAGAAGAGGCCGAAGAGCAGGTAGTAGGACAGCATGAACACCGCGATGGCCAGGAAGCCGTAGAGGGTGCTGTTGAAGCCCTTGCTGATGTTGTCGGCGCCCAGGCTGGGGCCGATGGTGCGCTCCTCGATGATCTCCATGGGCGCGGCCAGCGCGCCGGCGCGCAGCAGCAGCGCGAGATCGTTGGCGGCCTGCGGGCTTTCCATGCCGGTGATCTGGAAGCGCGAGCCGAGCTCGGCCTGGATGGTGGCCACGGTGAGCACCTCGCCCTTGCCGCGCTCGAACAGCACCACCGCCATGGGCTTGCGGATGTTCTCGCGCGAGACCTCGCGCAGCACCCGTCCGGCGCCGTCATTGAGCTGGATGCCCACCGCGGCGCGCTGGTTCTCGTCGAAGGTGGCCTGCGCACCGGTGAGCTGCTCGCCCGAGAAGATCACCTGCTTGCGCAGCACCACCGGCGCGCCGCGACCCACCTTGAACAGTTCGCTGCCGAAGGGCACCGGACCTGCGCCGGTGAGCGCGGCCTGGGCCTCGGTAGAGCCGTCGACCAGCCGGGCCTCGAGCGTGGCGGTGCGACCCAGGATGTCCTTGGCCTTGGCGGTGTCCTGCACGCCGGGCAACTGCACCACGATGCGGTCGGCGCCCTGCTGCTGGATGACCGGCTCGGCCACGCCCAGCTCGTTGACCCGCTTGTGCAGGGTGGTGATGTTCTGCTTCAGCGCGTTGTCGAGCACTTCCTTGGCAGCCGGCGGACGCAGGCTCACCACCAGCCGCGGCTCGGCGGCGTCGCCGGCGTCGGCCGCCTGCAGCGAGGGCTGGCTGTCGGCGATCAGGTTGCGGGCCCGGGTGCGGGTGTCCTCGTCGCGGAAGCGCACCTCGATGGTGTCGCCCGAACGGGTGATGCCGGCATGGCGCAGATTCTTCTCGCGCAGGAGCGAGCGCAGTTCGCCGGCGGTGGCCTCCACGCGCTTGCTCATGGCCTGCTTCATGTCGACCTGCAGCAGGAAGTGCACGCCGCCGCGCAGGTCCAGGCCGAGGTACATCGGCAGGGCCTGCAGCCGGGTGAGCCACTCGGGGGAGGCCGACAGCAGGTTCAGCGCCACCACGTAGACCGGGTCAGCCGGATCGGGGTTGAACTCGCGCTGCAGGGCGTCCTTGGCCTTGAGCTGCGCGTCGGTGTCGCGAAACCGTGCCTTGATGGAGTTGCCGTCGAAGAGCAGCCCCGCCGCCGGCACGCCCGCCTTGGCCAGGGCCGCCTCGACCCGCGACATCATGGCCGCATCGACCTTCTGGGTGGCCTTGGCGCTGGAGACCTGGACGGCGGGAGACTCGCCGAAGAAATTCGGCAGCGTGTAAACCAGCCCGAACGCCAGGGTGATGGCGATGATGATGTACTTCCAGACCGGGTAGCGGTTCATGGGCGGACTCACGCGGCGCCGGCAGGGCAGGCCGGCCGGTGGATGGGACAGCGCAGGCTCAGATCGCCTTGATGGTGCCGTTGGGCAGCAGGGTCTGCACCGCGGCCTTCTGCACGTGCAGTTCGATGGGGCTGTCGCCGGCACGGGCGACCTCGACCGTGATGTACGACTCGCCCACCTTCGCGATCTTGCCGACCACGCCGCCCGAGGTGACCACCTCGTCGCCCTTCTTGAGGGCCTCGAGCATGCCGCGGTGTTCCTTGGCGCGCTTCATCTGGGGCCGGATCATGAGGAAGTACAGCACGATGAACATCAGGATGATCGGCAGAAAGCCCATCAGCTGCTGTTCGGTGGAGCCGCCCGCGCTCTGGGCGTAGGCCGTTGAAATCAGCATGTCTTTTCTCCGGGAGCTAACCGCGCAGTATAACCGCGCGGCGTGAGCGGTCGCTTATCCCACGCCGCGGGCGCGGTCCTGTGCAAAGCGCTGCCGGAAGGCCTCGAAGCGGCCCTGCGCGATCGCCTCGCGCACCTCGCCCATCAGGTTCAGGTAGTAGTGCAGGTTGTGGATGGTGGCCAGGCGCGCGCCCAGGATTTCGTCGACCC
>JBIKWU010000126.1:0-10880 GCA_044356115.1 Burkholderiaceae bacterium | reverse complement strand
GGAGATCGGCTCCTTAGCGATCTTCAGGATCTTGCGGATCTTGTCCTCGGGCATCTCCATGCGCGCCGACAGGGTCTGCGGATCGGGCTCGATGCCGGTCTCCTGCAGGATCTGCCGCGAGATGCGGTTCATCTTGTTGATGGTCTCGATCATGTGCACCGGGATGCGGATGGTGCGCGCCTGATCGGCGATGGACCGGGTGATCGCCTGACGGATCCACCAGGTGGCGTAAGTGGAGAACTTGTAGCCGCGCCGGTACTCGAACTTGTCCACGGCCTTCATCAGGCCGATGTTGCCTTCCTGGATGAGGTCGAGGAACTGCAGGCCGCGGTTGGTGTACTTCTTGGCGATGGAGATCACCAGCCGCAGGTTGGCCTCGGTCATCTCGCGCTTGGCCTTGCGGGCCTTGGCCTCGCCAGTGGCCATCTGCTTGTTGATCTCCTTGAGATCGGGCAGCGGCAGCACCACGCGCGCCTGCAGGTCGATGAGCTTCTGCTGCAGGTCCTGGATGGCCGGGATGTTGCGGCGGAGCACATCGACATACGGCGGGTTGGCCGCCACCAGCTTCTCGGACCAGGCGAGATTGGTCTCGTTGCCGGGGAAGCTCGACTGGAACTGGGCGCGGTTCATGCCCACCCGGTTCACGCAGATGTCGCCCAGCGAGCGCTCGAGCGAGCGCACCTGCTCGACCTGCTCGCGCAGCGTGTCGCACAGCTTCTCGACCATCTTGGCCGTGAAGCGGATGGTCATGAGCTCTTCCTGGATCTCGGCCTGCGCCCGGAGGTAGTTCTTCGACTTGTAGCCCTCGTCCTCGTAGGCGGTCTTCATGCTCGAGAAGCAATCATCGATGTGATTGAACTTCTGCAGCGCCTTGACCTTCAGTTCCTCGAGCTTGGCCGAGTTGGCGCCGGCCGGGTCGGCTTCTTCCTCGGCGTCCTCGTCGAGTTCGGCCTCGGCCACCGCTGCTGGCGCGGGCGCCGCGCGGAAGTCGACTTCCTCGGCATTGGGATCGATGAGGCCGTCGACCACCTCGTCGATGCGCATGGTGCCGGCGCGGATGCGCTCGGCGTGCGTGAGCACCTCGTGGATGGTGGTGGGACAGGCCGAGATGGCCTGCACCATGTGCTTGAGGCCGTCCTCGATGCGCTTGGCGATCTCGATCTCGCCCTCGCGGGTGAGCAGCTCGACCGAACCCATCTCGCGCATGTACATGCGCACCGGGTCGGTGGTGCGGCCGAACTCGGAATCGACCGTGGACAGCGCGGCTTCGGCTTCTTCTTCGGCGTCCTCGTCGGAGGTGGCCACCGGGGTGGCGTCGGAGATCAGCAGGGTCTCGGAGTCAGGGGCCTGGTCGTAGACCGCGATGCCCATGTCGCTGAAGGTGCTGATGATCGACTCGATGGCCTCGGCGTTGATGACGTCGTCGGGCAGGTGGTCGTTGATCTCGATGTAGGTGAGGAAGCCCCGCTCCTTGCCGAGCTTGATCAGCTGCTTGAGCTTGTTGCGGGTGGCCTCGCGGTCAGCCTCGGAGAGACCCTGCCCGCCGAACTCCTTGAGGAGCTGCTTCTCCTTGGCCCGGGCACCGCGCTTGGACTTGCTGGGCAGCGGAACCGGCGTCTCCACGGCTTCGACGACTTCACCCTCGCCTTCGACCTCGACCTCGATGTCATCGAAGCTGGCGACCGGATCGTCGATGGCGTCATCGGGATCGGCGTCGAGCCCCGGGTCGGCGGGCTTGCTGGCGCCAGGCGCGACCGGACGCTTGGCCTCGGGCTTCCCCTTCATGGCCTTGGCGGCGGCCGGCTTGGCGGGCGCCTTGGCCTTGGCCGCAACGACCGGGGCTCCGGGCGCGGACGCGGGCGCGAGCGCGGCGGCTGCGGCGGCAGCGCTTCGGGACTCGGCCTCAGCCTTTGCCTTGGCAGCAGCCGCCTGCCGGGTGAGGGGCTTGAGCGGGGCCTTGGCAGGCTTGGCCGGCGCGGCGATGGGCGCGGCCGCAGCCGCACCGGCGGCGCGCGCGGGCGCCTTGGCGGCGGCAGGCTTGGCAGCCGGGGCCGCTGCGGGGCTGGCAGCGCCCCTGGCAGTTGCACTGGCCGCGGCAGGCTTGGCGGCCGGCTTGGCCGCGGGGGCCTTGGCCGCCGCCGGCGACTTGGCAGCCGACTTGGCCACGACGGGCTTGGCCGGCGCCTTGGCCGCTGCCGGCTTGGCGGGTGCCTTTCCGGCGAGTTTGGTCACGGGTTTGGCGGGAGCCTTGGCGGCCGGCTTGGCCGCCCGGGCCGGGGTCGCGGGTTTGGCCGCAGCCTTGGCGGCGGGCTTGGCCGCAGCGCGACCAGTGGCGGCCTTGCTGGCCGCGGGCCGCGCTGCGGCGGACTTGGCCGCCGCGGCGCGCGCTGCGGCCGGCTTGGCCTTGGCCGAACTGGCCACGCTGCTCACGGATCTGGCAGGCGCCTTGGCCGCCGGCTGGGCGGCCGCCCTGGCGGAACGCCCGGTGCCCGACGCCGGCTTGGCGCCGGCTGCCTTCACGCCAGTACCCGCACCGCCGCGTGCAGTGGTGCCGGTTGTAGTGGATTTCCTGGCCGCGCCCGATTTGCTCATGCCCACGTATCACCCTCCGCGCTCTCGATGAATGCCCCTGGCGCACGCGGGGCGCACGCCCGACGCGGTGGCGCCGGGCGGCACCGGCAAGACCTGCAAGGGGGCAGGCAGCAGTGCGCGCGCTGGCAATTCCAGGGAACCCTCCATTCTATCAGAAACGCGAGCGAAGCGCGATCAGCGCCTGGTAGCGCTCGCGGGCCTGGGGGCTGTCCAGCCCCTGCTCCACCAGGGCGCTGAGCTCGGCGCGGACGCGCCGGTCTCGCAACTGCGCCAGCGCGCCGTCGAACTCGGCACGGGCCTCCTCGGGGCTCATGTCCGACAGGCCGGTACGGTCGGCCAGCGCCTCGGCCTGCAGCCGATCGATCAGCTCGCCATGGCTGCCGCGCAGGGTCTCGCAGACCGAGGCGAACGCCGAGCCCGGCGGCAGTTCGGCCAGCGCGTCGAGCCAGCGGGCCAGCCCCTCGGGGAGCAGGTCATGATCGGCCACGGTGGCGGCCAGCGCCGGATGCAGCGCCGCCAGCAGGTGCGCCCTCGCCTCGAGATCGGGGGGCGCGGCGCGAGCCCGCCAGCGCGGCGCGTTGCCCGCTCCACCCTGACTGCCTGCGCGCCTGGGCCCGCCCGAGGCACCCGCGCCAAAACCTCCTGCCCGCTCGGCCGGCCCCTCGGACCAGGGCGCACGTCCCGGGGAGGCGCGCCCCGCGGGCTGCCCCGCTGCCAGGAATCCCTCGAACTCCGGTGCGCTGATGCGGGCTAGCCCGGCCAGGCGATGCACCAGCTGCAGCCGCAAGGCTTCGCGCGGCAACTGCTGCACCAGCGGGCGCGCGAGCGCGAGCAGCCGCGCCCGGCCCTCGGACTCCTCGAGATCGACCTGCCCGCTCAGCTCGCGCACCATCAGCTCCGAGAGCGGGATGGCCCCGGCGAGGCTCGCCTGGAAGCCGGCCTCGCCGTGCTCGCGCACGAAGCTGTCGGGGTCGTGCTCCGGCGGCAGGAAGAGGAACTCCAGGCGCTTGCTGTCCTGCGCGTGCGGCAGGCAGGCCTCGAGGGCCCGCCAGGCCGCCTTGCGTCCGGCGGCATCGCCATCGAAGGAGAACACCACCCGGTCGACGCTGCGCAGCAGCTTGCGCACATGCTCGCCGGTGGTGGCGGTGCCCAGGGTGGCCACCGCATTGCCCACCCCGTGCTGGGCGAGCATGACGACATCCATGTACCCCTCGACCACGATCGCGCAGTTGGCCGCGCGCATCGCCTCGCGGGCCTCGAACAGCCCGTAGAGTTCGCGGCCCTTGGTGAAGAGCGGGGTCTCGGGCGAGTTGAGGTACTTGGGCTCGCCCGCCCCCAGCACCCGCCCCCCGAAGCCGATCACCTGGCCGCGGGGGTTGCGGATCGGGAACATGATCCGGTCGCGGAAGCGGTCGTAGCGCCGCCGTGGCGCGGCCGAGGCGCTCGGCGGCTCGGCCTCGTCGGCGGCCGCCTCGATGACCAGGCCGGCCGCCACCAGGCCGGGCGCGTCGTAGTCAGGCACCGCGGCCTGCAGGCCGCGCCAGCCCTCGGGCGCATAGCCGATCGCGAAGCGCGCCGCGGTGCGGCCCGACAGGCCCCGCCCCTTGAGGTACGCGATGGCGCGCGGGGAGTCCTTCAGGCGCAGCCGGTAGAAGTCGGTGGCGGCCTGCAGCAGCGCGAGCAGGTCGGGTGCCGCGCGCGGCGCATCGCCGCCGCGGCCGGGCTCCTGCGGCACCACCAGCCCTGCCGACCGGGCGAGCTCGCCGATGGCATCCACATACGACAGCCCGGCGTGCTCCATGAGGAAACCCACCGCCGAGCCGTGCGCGCCGCAGCCGAAGCAGTGATAGAACTGCTTGGTGGGGCTGACCGTGAACGAGGGCGACTTCTCGCCATGGAAGGGGCACAGGCCGAGCAGGTTCGCGCCGGCCTTGCGCAGCTTCACGTGCTGGCCGACCACGTCGACGATGTCGACGCGGGCGAGGAGTTCCTGGATGAACGACTGCGGGATCACCCCGGCAGTTTAGTGCCCGGCCAGCCGGGCGCGAACCGCCGCCGACACCGCCGACAGGTCGGCCCGACCAGCCAGGCGCGGCTTGAGCAGCGCCATCACCTTGCCCATGTCCTGGGGCCCGGCCGCACCGGTCTCGGCCACGGCCGCCGCGATGGCCGACGCGATCTCGGCCGGATCGGCCTGCCGGGGCAGATAGGCCGACAGGGTCTCGATCTCGCCGCGCTCGCGCTGGGCGAGGTCCTCGCGACCGGCCTGCTCGAACTGGGCCAGGGAATCGCGGCGCTGCTTGATCAGCTTGTCGACGATGGTGCTGACCAGGGTGTCGTCGGCGACCACCCGGTCGTCGACCTCACGCTGCTTGATCGCGGCCAGCAGCATGCGGATGGCCGAAAGACGCTCGGTCTGGCGGGCGCGCATCGCGGCCTTCATGTCTTCGGTGATCCGGTCCTTGAGGCTCATCGGAACGCTCCTCGTGATGGGCAAGGCGGGCCGCGCGCGGCAGCGCCAAACGAAAAGGCCCGCGGCAGTGACGCTCGCGGGCCCGGTTCAGTGCCACGGCGAAGAATCAGTAGAGCTTCTTCGGCAGCATCTGGCTGCGCAGGCGCTTGAAATGGCGTTTGACGGCGGCCGCCTTCTTGCGTTTGCGCTCGGAGGTGGGCTTCTCGTAGAACTCGCGGGCGCGAAGCTCGGTGATGATCCCGGTTTTCTCGATGGTGCGCTTGAAACGGCGCAGCGCCACGTCGAACGGTTCATTCTCCTTGACCCTGATGGTCGGCATATCAAATCACCTCCTTTCGCTGCGATTTTCACCTGGCGGTTGTGGCTGCGGCGATGGCCGCGGCACCTCCCGACCCCCTCGAGGGCATCGGGCCCGGGCGCGGCATCAGGCCGCTCCCCCACAGGCGAAGCCCATGACTGTACCACGCGTACCGATTGCCAGGGAAGCCGCCGGTCGCCCCGGGTAGCGGGCCTGGGGCACAATCGCGCCATGCTCGTGCTCGGCATCGAAACCTCCTGCGACGAAACCGGCGTCGCGCTCTACTGCACCCGGCAGGGTCTGCTCGCCCAGGGGCTGCACTCGCAGGTGGCCATGCACGAGCGCTACGGTGGCGTGGTGCCCGAACTCGCCTCGCGCGACCACATCCGCCGCCTGCTGCCGCTCACCCGCCAGGCGCTGGCTGACGCGGGCCGCTGCCTGGGCGACATCGACGCCGTGGCCTGCACCCAGGGGCCCGGGCTGGCAGGCGCGCTGCTCGCCGGCATGGCGGTGGCCAGCGGCCTGGCCGCGGCGCTCGACAGGCCGCTGCTCGGCATCCATCACCTCGAGGGCCACCTGCTCTCGCCGCTGCTGGCCAGCCAGCCGCCCGACTTCCCCTTCGTGGCCCTGCTGGTCTCGGGCGGCCACACCCAGCTGATGCGTGTCTCGGGCGTGGGCCGCTACGAACTGCTCGGTGACACCCTGGACGACGCGGCCGGCGAGGCCTTCGACAAGAGCGCCAAGCTGCTCGGCCTGGGCTACCCGGGCGGTCCGGCGTTGGCGGCGCTGGCCGCCCGCGGCCGCGAGGGCGTGGTCAGCCTGCCGCGGCCGATGCTGCACTCCGGCGACCTCGACTTCAGCTTCAGCGGCCTGAAGACCGCGGTGCTCACCGCGGTGCGGCGCGGCCTGCCCGATGATCAGGCCCGCGCCGATCTCGCCTGCGCGGTGCAGGCGGCCATCGTCGATGTGCTGGTCGCCAAGAGCCTGGCGGCGCTGCGCCACACCGGCCTGCACCAGCTGGTGATCGCCGGCGGCGTCAGCGCCAACCAGCGGCTGCGCGCCGCACTGGCGCGGGCGAGCGACGAGCGGGGCGTGGCGGTGTTCTTCCCCGAGCCCGCGCTGTGCACCGACAACGGCGCGATGATCGCCTTCGCGGCGGCGCTGCGCCTGCAGGCCGAGGGCGCGGCCTCGCCCGGCGGGGGCTTTGCCGGGGCCTTCTCGGTGCGGCCCCGCTGGCCGCTGGAGGCGCTGGCCGCGCCCGGCGAGCCCGCAAGCCGCTAGGCGGCCGGCCACAGGCGCGCGGCGCCGAACACCCCGGCGGAATCACCCAGCCGGTTGCGCAGCAGCCGCGTGCCCACCGAATCTGCGAACACGTAGCGCGGCCAGCGCGCCGGCACGTCCTGGTACAGGCGGGCGATCTGCGACAGACCGCCACCGAGCACGATGGCCTGCGGGTCGAAGAGGTTGATGACGCTGGCCAGCGCGCGCGCCAGGCGGTCGGTGTAGTCGTTCATGGCCGCCACCGCCATCGGTTCCCCGGTCTGGGCCGCCGCGACCACCGCAGCGGCGTCACGGTCGGCGCGCCCGGCCAGGCGCGCCAGCGCCGGCCCCGACAGCCAGGTCTCGAGGCAGCCTCGATGACCGCAATAGCAGGCTTCGCCAGGCCATTCGCGACTGGGCCGGCCCGGGGTCGCCTCGGCCGGCGCGAACAAGGGCAGCGGGTTGTGGCCCCATTCGCCCGCGATGGCGTTGGCGCCGCGCAGCACCCGGCCCTCGACCACCAGCCCGCCCCCCACCCCGGTGCCCAGGATGACGCCGAAGACCGTGGCCACGCCCGCGGCCGCGCCGCCGGCCTGCGCCTCGGCCACCGCGAAACAGTTGGCGTCGTTCTCGATGCGGATCTCGCGCTGCAGGGCGGCCTGCAGATCGTCGCGCAGGGGCTGGCCGATCAGGCAGACCGAGTTCGCGTTGCGCACCAGGCCGGTGGCCGGCGACAGCGCGCCGGGGATGCCCATGCCCAGCGTGCCCAGGCGCCCGAGTTCTGTTTCCACCGCGCGCACCAGCGCGATGATCGCGCCCACCGTGCCGGCATAGTCGCCCTGTGGCGTGGCCACCCGCCGCCGGGCGAGCACCGTGTCCTCGCCCTCGAGCGCGACGATCTCGATCTTGGTGCCGCCAAGGTCGACGCCCAGCCGCAGGCTCATGAGGACTTCTTCTGGCCGATGCGGGTCTCGCGGCCGGCCATCAGGTTGGCGATGTTGCCCCGATGGCGCCAGACCAGCAGCGCCGACATCGCGGCGATCGCCGCCGCGGCGGCGTCGAATCCGAAGAGCAGGCTGTGCCAGAAGGGCGCGAACACCGCGCTCACCAGGGCCGCGAGCGAGGAGTAGCGAAAGAAGAAGGCGATGATCAGCCAGGTGAGCAGCACCCCGCCGCCCACCACCGGGTGCAGCGCCATCAAGACCCCCGCGGCCGTGGCCACGCCCTTGCCGCCCTGGAACCGGTGGAACACCGGGAACAGGTGACCCACGAACACCGCCAGCGCGGCCAGCGCCACCGTGACCTCGCCAATGCCGAAGCGCGGCGCGGCAGCCTGCACCAGCAGGACCGCCACCGCGCCCTTCAGGGCATCGCCCAGCAGGGTGAGCAGCGCGGCCCGCTTGTTGCCGGTGCGCAGCACGTTGGTGGCGCCCGGGTTGCCCGAGCCGTAGGTGCGCGGGTCGGCCAGGCCCATCAGGCGGCTGACCACCACCGCGAAGGAGACCGAGCCGATCAGGTAGGCGCCGAGCACGGCGATCAGGGAAGCGGCGTTCATGAGGGCGTCCGGGGCGGCGGGGCGAGAGGGCGGGAGGCGGATGCGGGCGTCACGACTGGGGGCATGGCGAGTGGCGCGGCGGGGACGGCAAGGCCTCAGACGGCCAGGGCACAGTTCACCGGTGTGGCCCCCAGAGCCCCGGTGAGCACCGCGGGCGCGATGGACACCAGGTAACCGCGGCGCCCGCCGTTGATGTAGATGGGATCGCAGGCGAGGACACTGGCCTCGACATACACCGGCAGCGGCTTGCGCAGCCCGAAGGGCGAGGTGCCGCCCACCTGATAGCCGGAATGGCGCTGCGCGACCTCCGGGGTGCAGGGCTCGACCGACTTGCAGCCGATCGCCCGCGCGAGATTCTTGGTGGACACGGTGCGATCGCCGTGCATCAGCACCACCAGCGGCCGGGCCCGATCGTCCTGCATCACCAGGGTCTTGACCACGCAGTGCTCGTCGACGCCAAGCTGGCGGGCCGACTCGGCGGTGCCGCCATGCTCGACGTAGTCATAGGGGTGCTGGCCGAAGGACACGCCATGGCGGCGCAGCCACTGCGTGGCCGGGGTCTCGGAGACATGGCGCGACACCGCAACCCCCGCTCAGGCCGCGGACGCCGCGGGATAGAGACCGCGCACCTCGCCGAAGAGCCGCGTCATGCCGAGCAGCGCGTCGATGCAGGGCACATCCATGGCCACCAGGCGCGCCATCTCGGCCACGGAGGCGAGCATGGCATCGAGCTCGATGGGGCGGCCGGCATCGACGTCCTGCAGCATGGAGGTGCGCACCGCGCCGAGCTGGCGGGTGATCTGGTTGCGCTCCTGCGGGCTCATGGCGATCGGCAGGCCGAAGCGCTCGCCCACCCGCGCCGCCTCGCCCATGGCGTCGCACACGAAACGCAGCAGCAGCGGGTCATCGAGGATGCGGTCCATGGTGGCGCCGGTGAGCGCCGACAGCGGGTTCATGGTCATGTTGCCCCAGAGCTTGACCCACACCGCCTGCTCGATGGCGGCGTCGGTCTCCACCTGCAGGCCGGCGCCGGCCATGGCCGCGGCCAGCGCGGCAAGCCGCTCGGTGGCGGCGCCACCCGGCTCGCCCAGGATGAAGCGCTCGCCGAAGGCATGCCGCACCACGCCGGGCTGGGGGCACGAGGCCGCCATGTGAACCACCGCGCCGATCACCCGCTGCGGCGGGATGGCCGCGGCCAGCACGCCGCCCGGATCGGTGGCACGCAGGCGGGTGCCGCGCCAGCGCGGATCGAGCCCCTGGAAGAACCACCAGGGCACCCCGTTCATGGCCGAGAGCACCGCGGTGTCGGGGCCCAGCATCGGGCCGATCAGGCCGGCCACCGCCGGCAAGGCGCTGGTCTTGACCGCGAGCACCACCACGTCGGCGCCGGCGAGCTCGGCCGGCACATCGCTCACGCGGATCGGCAGCGTGTGCTCCTGCCCGCCGGAGAGCAGGCGAAGGCCGTGGGCACGCACCGCGGACAGCGTGGCGCCGCGGGCGAGCGCCGAGACCTCGTGGCCGGCCATGGCAAGGCGAGCCGCGAGAAAACCGCCGATGGCCCCCAGGCCGAAGACGCAGACTTTCATGCCGCCGAGTGTAGCGCGAGCCCTCAGCCGCGCGGATGGTGACGGCTGTGCAGCTGACGCAGCCGCTCCCGAGCGACATGGGTGTAGATCTGGGTGGTGGAGATGTCGGCGTGGCCGAGCAGCAGCTGCACCACCCGCAGGTCGGCGCCGTGGTTGAGCAGGTGGGTGGCGAAGGCATGGCGCAGCACGTGCGGCGAGATCGGCACCGCGATGCCGGCTCGCCGCGCGTAGGCGCGGATCAGCTTCCAGAACATCTGCCGGGTCATGGGGCCGCCCAGGCGCGTCACGAACAGCGCATCGCTCGCGCGCCGGCCGAGCAGCGCCGGCCGGCCCTCGGCCACATAGCGCACGATCCAGTGCTGCGCCTCCTGCCCCAGCGGCACCAGCCGCTCCTTGTCGCCCTTGCCCACCACCCGCACCACGCCTTCGTTCAGGCCCACCTGCGAGCCGGTGAGGCCCACCAGCTCGCTCACCCGCAGGCCGCTGGCATAGAGGGTCTCGAGCATGGCGCGGTCGCGCAGGCCGGCCGGCGCATCGACCGCCGGCGCGGCCAGCAGCGCCTCGACCTGCGCCTCGGACAAGGTCCTGGGAAAGCGGGGCGCCTGGCGCGCCGAGCGCACCGACAGCGTGGGATCGTCGCTGCGCAGGCCCAGCCGCACCTGGTGCCGGAAGAAGCGCCGGAACACCGTGAGCCGGCGGTTGGCGCTGCTCGGGCGCGAGTCGGCGAACCGGTGCGCCACATAGGCCTGCAGCAGCGCGGGGTCGGTGGCAGCCAGGTTCGCGCCGCGCGGCGGCTCGGCCAGCCACGCGGCCAGGGCCGAGAGATCGCGACGGTAGGCCGCCAGCGTGTTCGCCGAGAGTCCGTCCTCGAGCAGCAGCGCCTCGCAGAAGCGGTCGATGGCACGGACCTCGGCGGCGGCGGGCGCGGATTTCGGTTTCGCGGCAGGCATGACCCGCGCATTCTGCCCTGCCCGCCCGCGCTCTTACACTGACGAGCCGCAGCCAGCGCGGCTTCACTGGCGCCCGCCCGCCCGCACCCGTCCCGCCCCGATGTCCGCCCTCGCCCTGCTCTTTCCCGACCTCGCGCTGATCGCGCTCGGCTGGCTGCTCGCCCGC
>JBIKWU010000125.1:0-10900 GCA_044356115.1 Burkholderiaceae bacterium | reverse complement strand
ATCGGGTCGATGCCCAGTTGGGTGGCCACCGGCAGCAGGCTGGGCAGCAGGATCACCACCGCCGGCAGACCCTCCACCACCGCGCCAAAGATGATGAACACGACCGCGGTGGCCAGCAGGAAGACCAGCGCGCTGCCGGGCACCAGGGTCATCAGCTGCAGCAGCATGGCCGGCAGCTGCTGCACCGTGAGAAACCAGGAGATGAGACCGGCGGCGGCCAGCAACAGGCCGACCGCGCCAGTGACCACGCAGGACTGCACCAGGATCTCGGGCAGGTCGCGCCAGGCGATCTCGCGGTAGACGAACAGGCCCACGATGGCCGCATAGAGCACCGCGATCACCGAGGCCTCCGTGGGCGTGGTGATGCCGCCGAGGATGCCGCCGAAGATGATCGCCGGCATCCCCAGCGGAATGAGCGCCCGGGTCAATGCCCCGCCGATTTCCCGCCAGCTCGGTCGGGGGGTGACGGCAATGCCAGCGCGCCCCGCCATCCACCAGATGTGCCCCATCAGCGCCAGCGAGATCACGACTGCGGGGATGAACCCGGCCGCAAAGAGTGCAGCCACCGACAGACCGGCGATCGATCCGATCACGATCATCAGGATGCAGGGCGGCACCAGGATACCCATGGCCGAGGCCGAGGACACGATGGCCACCGACTGCTCGCGGCTGTAGCCCGCGCGCACCATCGAGGGAATGGTGGTGGAGGCCACGGCCGAGACATCGGCCACGGTGGAGCCCGAGATGCCCGAGAACACATACTCGGCCACCACCACGGCCATGCCCAGGCCGCCGCGCACCCAGCCCACCAGCGCGATCGCGAGATCGACCAGCCGGCGGGCGATGCCGCCGGTCTCCATGAGCGCCCCCGCCAGGATGAACAGCGGGAAGGACAGCAGAACGAAGGAATCGATCTGATGCATCATCTGCTGCACGGCGGTGGCCAGCGGCGCCGGCGAGGCGAGCAGCGCGCCCACGAAGCCAGAGCCGCCCACCGTGATGGCCACCGGCGCACCCACCAGCAGCAGCCCCAGGAAGATCAGCACCACCAGGATCATGCCGGCTGCTCCCGCCCGAAGGCCTGGCGCAGGGCGTACCAGATGATCAGCACCCCGCCCACCGGCAGCGCGGCGTAGAACCAGAGCATCGAGAGCTCCAGCGCATCGGTCACCTGCCGGCTGGCGATGGGATAGATGCCATAGCCGCCCGCCACCAGCACCGCCCCGAACGCGACGGTGGCCAGGGTGACCCCATGCTCGGCAAGGCGCGCGGCCCCGGGCGCCAGGCGATCGACCAGCAGCTTCATGCGGAAGTGCTGCCCACGCTTGACCGCCACCGCCGCGCCCAGGAACACGATCCAGATGAAGCACAGCCGGGCCACCTCGTCGTACCAGGCGAAGGTGGCCTGCATCACATAGCGGCTGAACACGCCCAGGAACACGTCCCCGACCAAGGCGAGCATCAGCAGCAGGCAGACCCGCTCGATCAGCATGTCAGGGCCGCGCAGCCGCCTTGGCGGCAGCCACCCACTTGTCGTAGAGATCCTTGCCCACCTTGCCCTCGACGAACTTGTAGACCGGCTCTGCACGCTGCTGGAAGACCTTGAGATCCTTGACCTCGTTGATCTGCACGCCCTTCACCCGCATGGCCACCATGGACTCGGCGTCGGCGCGCACCTCGTCGAGCCGGTGCTGCGCGCAGGTCTCGAGCATGGTCTCGTCGATCACCTTGCGCAGGTCGGGCGGCAGCGACTTGTACTTGGCGCTGGCCATCATCCAGATGCCCGGAGGATAGGAGTGCAGCGTCTTGGAGTAGTACTTCGTCACCTCGGGGAACTTGTCCGACACCATGGTGGTGGGCGGCAGCTCCAGTCCGTCGATCGTGCCCTGCTTCATGGCCAGGTAGACCTCGCCCCACTGCATGGGCACCGGGTTGGCACCGAACAGCTTCATGGTCTCGGCGATGGTGGGGATGGGGGGGACGCGGATGGTCTGGCCCTTGAGGTCTTCAGGGGTGAACACCGGCCGCTTGTTGGAGAGCACGTTGCGGAAGCCGAACCCGCCGCCGTAGCAGAAGCCCTTGGCGCCAAGCGGCTCGAGGCGTTTCATGAGATCCGTGCCAAGCGGACCGTCGAGAACCTTCCAGATGTGCTCGCGTCCCTGCCACAGGAAGGGGATGTCGGGCACCAGGAACTTGGGATCGAACTTGCCACCGATCGACGAGGTGACGATCGCCCCGATGTCGACCGTGCCCAGTTGCATGCCCTCGAGCATGACGGTCTCGTTCTTGGCGAGTTGGCCAGCGGGGTAGACCTCGATCTTCAGGCGCCCGCGGCTGCGCGACTCGGCCATCTCCTTGAACTTGACCGCCGAGGTGGAGAACGGATTGTCGGGGCCGACGATGGTGGCCAGCTTGAGCACGATCGGCGCCTGGGCCGAGGCCAGCGGCGCGATGGCGGCAAGCGCCAGCGCGGCGGCCAGCCGGACGGACTTCGATGTCATCTTGAACTCTCCCCATAAGCACCCGGGCGGGCGCGAACCGCGGCTCACGCGGCCGCTTGTCTCGCTTGTATGCGGGGCCCGTGCATGCGTCAAGCGCAGGCGGCGACAATGCGAACACCCCCCCGCCATTGCCTGATCGGAAACCG
Organism: Burkholderiaceae bacterium; assembly: GCA_044356115.1. GTDB lineage: Bacteria > Pseudomonadota > Gammaproteobacteria > Burkholderiales > Burkholderiaceae_E > Quisquiliibacterium. The sequence continues at coordinate 8,253 of JBIKWU010000125.1, read as the reverse complement.
CATGCCCGTGAATGCCCGAGGAATCGCGTTCGACCGGATCGACCTCACCGCGCCATGGCGCGAACCCGCCGCGCCGGTCATCCTCTTGCACGGCATAGGCGCGAATCGGCATTGCTGGGCCGACTGGGTGGGCGTGATCAGTCCGCACCACCCGGTCATCCGCAGTGACCTGCGCGGCTTCGGGGAGTCCGCGCCGCTGCCGACCGGTGCTGACTTGCTCGAGGTGCTGGTTGAGGATGTGCTGGCGCTCATGCCCGAGGGCCAGCGGGTTCACCTGGTGGGGGAATCGGCCGGCGGCTCGATCATGCTCGCCACCGCGCTGCGCCATCCCGATCGGGTGCGAAGCGTCACGCTGAGCAATGCCGCGATCACCGGCCGGCGCATCGGCCAGATCGACCGCTGGCGACCGCTGCTTGCGCAGGGCATCGCAGTCTGGAACGCGCACATGATGGAATGCCGCTTCGCGCCGGGCGCGATCAGCGCCCAGGCCTGGGACTGGTACGCAGCGCAGCAGGGGCGCACCGTGCCGGCATCGGCGCTCGCGATCGCCGATCTGCTCAGCACGCTGGAGCTTGGCGAGCAATTGCCGGCGCTTATCCCGCCCCTGCTCGTGCTGCACCCCGACGCCAGCCCCTTCGTGCCGCTGTCGGTCTACGATGACCTGGAGCGCCAGTGCCCGGGTTCCGAACTGATGGTCTGGCAGGGCGTACGTCATGGCCTGCCGTTCTCGCACGGACGCGCGTGCGCTGAGAGACTGCTGAGCTTTCTGCGCACGCGCTGACCCATGGCCTTGCGCCTGCCGAAGGGCGGGGATTTCGAGACGCCGTGACCAGCCTCCCGCTTGAGCCTCGGCGCTGAGCCGGCACCATGGTCCTGATCCGGGGCGCACCGCCCGTGCACCCTTAGCCCTGTCCTTAGGAGACGACGCATGACCAAGCCCGGCATCGACTCTCAGCAGCGGCGTACCCTGAGCCGCGCGGCACTCGGCCTTGGCCTCGCGGCCGCCCTGCCACAGGCCCGCGGCCAGGGCGATGCTGCCGACTATCCCGCGCGCGCGGTCACCGTCATGGTCGGTTACCCGCCCGGCAACGCCACCGACACCATCGCGCGGATGATCGCCGAGCGCTTCGCCGCGCGCCTGCGCCGGCCCTTCATCATCGAGAACCGCCCCGGCCAGGGGTCGAGTCTGGCCGCCGGGGCCGTGGCCCGGTCAACGCCTGACGGCCACACGCTGTTGCTGACCGCACCGGCGGCCATGGCCATCAACCCCAATCTGTACGCGCGGGTACCCTACGACGCGCAACGCGACTTCGCGGCCATCGGCCTGTGCAGTTGGCTGCCCTACGTGCTGGTGGTTCGCGCCGATGCGGGCATCGCCTCGCTGGCCGAGTTGCTCGCCCGCGCCCGATCTGCGCCGGGCAAGCTCTCCTACTCATCCTCGGGCAACGGGACCATCAGCCACCTGCTGATGGTGCTCCTGTCCCAGCGCACCGACACGCAGTTCACGCATGTGCCCTACAAGGGCAGCGCCCAGGCGCACACCGATCTCATCGGCGGTCAGGTCGATGTCAATTTCGACACCATCACCGCGCTCATGCCGCACATCCGTGCCGGCCGGCTGCGGGCGCTGGCCACCAGCAGCCTGAACCGCACGCCCTTCGCCCCTGACGTGCCCACCGTGGCCGAACAAGGCGTGCCCGGCTTCGAAGGTGGCGCCTGGCTGGGATTCGTGGCCGCGGCCGCCACGCCCCGGCCCATCATCGACCGGCTCAACCGCGAGCTCAATCAGATCCTCGAGGAGCCCGACACCCGCCGCCGCATGAGCGACGCCGGCAGCGAGATCCTGAAGAGCACGCCCGAGGAGTTCGCGAGCTTCATGCGCGCTGAGCACAGCAAGTGGGCACGGGTGGTCCGCGAGTCAGGCACGCGGCTCGACTAGGCGGCTGCCTGCGGGCCCGCGCTCACTGCCGGCAGCACGGTGGCGACGCAGTCGCCGAAGCCGATGCGACGAAAGCCCGACGCCGCACAGTACCCGCGCAGGGCCACGGCATCGCCGTCTTCCAGGAAGGCGCGCCGTTCGCCATTGGCGAGCCGGATCGGTCGGGTGCCGCCCTGCGTGAGTTCGAGCAGGGACCCGGCCTCGTCGGGCTCCCGGCCTGACAGGGTGCCGGTGCCCAGCAGGTCTCCCGGCGCCAGCGCGCAGCCGTTGATGGTGTGGTGGGCCACCAGCTGCGCCATGCTCCAGTAGGCGGCCTCAGCATAGCCCGAGCGGCCGATGCACTCCGGCGCCTGACCCGCGGCGCGCATGGCCGCGGTCTGGAGCCGAAGCTCCAGCCGGATGTCGATCGCGCCGCGCTCCCGGTTCGCCGGGCTGTCGAGGTAAGGCAAGGGCGTCGGCTCGCCAGCGGCCCGCGTGAACGGCAGGCGGAATGGTGCCAGCGCGTCCAGGGTGACCAGCCACGGCGAGACGGTGCTGGCAAAGCTCTTGCCCAGGAAGGGCCCAAGCGGCTGATACTCCCAGGACTGGATGTCGCGAGCGCTCCAGTCATTGAAGAGCGTGATGCCGAAGACATGGTCCTCGGCGGCGTCGATCGCGATCGGCTCTCCCAGGGCATTGCCCCGCCCGATCACGATGCCCAGTTCGAGTTCGCAGTCCAGGCGCTGGCTGGGCGCGAGCACCGGCTCATCGGACTGGGCCGAGCGGATCTGACCGCGTGGCCGGCGAAAGTCCTGACCGCTGGGCAGGATCGTCGAGGCCCGGCCGTGATAGCCGATGGGCACCCAGCGATAGTTGGGCAGCAAGGGGTTGTCGGGCCGGAACAGCTTGCCGACCGCGGTGGCGTGATGGATGCCGACATAGAAGTCGGTGTAGTCGCCGATCGGGCACGGCAGGCCGAGCTGCACGCGCGCCTGCGGCAGCAGCGCCTCATGCCAGCGCGCGCGTTGCGCGCTGTCCTGGCGCAGGCCGTCGTGGATCTGCCGGCGCAGGGCCCGCCGCGCGGCCGGCCTCAGGCTCAGCAGGCGCCGGATGTCGGCATGACGGATCAGCCCCGTGCGACGCAGATCGAGCACCTGATCGCCAATGGCCACGCCAATGCGCCAGCGATGTTCGCCCGGTTCGCGAAACCGTCCGAAGGGCAGGTTCTGGATCGGAAAATCGGTGTCCTCGGCATTGGCCGATTCGACCCAGCTCGGGATGGCGGGGTCGTGGGTGGCATCGACTGACATGGCGGCGTCCATCGGAAGGCGTGGGTCGGAATAATCGGGGTCGCGCGCGCGTCGGCGGACACGTCCCCCGGAGCTGCGCCGCTCCAGATCACGGCATCGCGCATCCCCGGATGATGCCAGCCGGCCCCCTGCGCGCACATTCGCGCGCGAGCGGGAAGCCTGGCTCGGCACACAGCGCGCCCACGCCTGTCGAGCCGATCGCGCCGGCAGCACCGTCATGGCCTCGTCATGCGGATGCAATGCGTCTGTCAACGCGGCTGGTTAGCTTGGCGCCTCGGCCGCCTGCGCTCGCTGCGGCTGCCTCCAGGCTTTCCTCGCAAGGCTCCTCATGCTCGACACGCACGAGTCGGTCGAACTCGCGGTAGTGGTGCCCACCTTCAACGAGCGCGACAACGTCGAAGTGCTGCTGGCGCGCCTCGATCAGGCGCTTGCCGACGTTCGCTGGGAGGTGATCTTCGTCGACGATGACTCGCCGGACGAGACTGCTCGCCTGCTGCACACGCTGTCGGCCAGGCATCCCCGGGTTCGATGCCTGCGCCGGATCGGTCGCCGAGGGCTTTCAGGCGCTTGCGTCGAAGGCATGCTGGCCACCGGCGCGCCGGTCATGGCGGTGATCGACGCCGACCTCCAGCATGACGAGACGCTGCTGCCGAGAATGCTCCAGGTCATGCGCGCCGAGCCGATAGACCTGGTGATTGGCACCCGTTACGCCCACGGGGGCAGCGTGGGCGAGTGGCAGGCCTCGCGTCTGCGGATGAGCCAGCTGGCGACCCGTCTCGCGCGCGGCCTGCTTGGGACGAGCCTCAGCGACCCGATGAGCGGCTTCTTCATGATTCGCCGCGAGGCATTCGAAGCCTCGGTGTATCGGCTCTCGGGGATCGGCTTCAAGATCCTGGTCGACCTGGTGGCCTCCTCGACGCGCCCCCTGCGCATCCGCGAACTGCCGTTTCGCTTCGCGGAGCGTCATGCCGGCAGCAGCAAGCTCGACAGTCGGGTCGCCTGGGAATTCCTGATGCTGCTCGCCGACAAGCTCGTCGGACGCTGGTTGCCGGTGCGTCTGCTGTCGTTCGGACTGGTTGGCACGCTGGGCGTGGGCGTGCATCTGCTGGTTCTGTCAACGCTCCTGAGCCTGCCCGGCATGGCGTTCGTGGCGGCCCAGGCAAGCGCGGTGCTGCTCGCCATGATCAGCAACTTCGCGCTCAACAATGCGCTCACCTATCGCGATCAGCGCCTGACCGGATGGCGGCAGCTCAGCGGTCTGCTGAAGTTCATGGCCACCTGTGGCGTTGGCGCGCTGGCCAATGTCGGCGTGGCCGCCTATCTCAACCGGGATGGCACCGGGTGGCTGCTCTCCGCGCTCGCCGGCATTCTGGTCGGCACGGTGTGGAACTACGGCGTGACATCGCATCTGGTCTGGTCTGCAGGCCGGCGTCGGTGACATGCGCTGGGTCGCCGTAGCACTGCTGCTTCACCTGCTGCTCGCTGCGGCGCTCGGCCTCTCGCCGGACGAAGCCCACTACGCGCTCTACGCACGACACCTCGACTGGAGCTATTTCGACCATCCCCCGCTCGTCGGTTGGGTGCAATGGCCCTGGCTGCAGCTCGGGGGCGACGATCTGCTCATGCGCGTGGTGCCACTGGGGTGCTGGCTGATCGCGAGCGTCGGGCTGGTCAGACTGACGCGGGCGCTCTGGGCTGATGACGCGCCGCTGTTGTCACGCCCGTACGGCGGGCCCCCGCCGATCAGGCAGGTGCTGTTGCTGTGGTTGCTCAGCCCGCTGCCGCATCTGCTCGGGGTGGCCCTGGTTCCCGACACCCTGCTGCTGCCGCTGGTCTGCCTGCTGATGATCATCACCTGGCGGCTGGCCTCGGCGCAGTCCGCGCAACGCCTGTCGCTATGGGTGGCGATGGGCCTGTGCCTGGGGCTCGCCGGACTGGCCAAGTACACCGCCGCGCTGCTGGCCCTCTCGGTGCTCATCGCACTGACGCTCGCCCACGGCACCCGCCTGCTGCGCATGCCCGGTCTGTGGATCGCGGCGCTGGTTGCGCTGCTGCTGATCACCCCGGTCCTGGTCTGGAACGCCACCCACGACTGGATCTCGTTCGCCTATCAGTTCGGCCGCATCTCAGGCGAGGACGGCTGGCGCCCCACACGCCTTGCGGGTTTCGTGGCAGTGCAACTACTGGCCTTCGGCCTGCTGCCCGCGCTGGGCGTCGCGGTCGCACGCGGCGAGCCGGGGCGGCTCACACCGCGCGGCCTGTGCCTGTCATTCGGGCTGCCCCTGCTGGCACTGCTCGTCTATCTGTCGGGCAGGGGCATGCCCCTGCCCCACTGGTCAGCCCCCGCCTGGCTCGCGCTGCTGCCACTGGCGGCGCGGGGCCTGCAGCAGGCCTGGTGGTTGAAAGGTCGCGCGCTGACGGTGCTTGCCGGATGGCAGGCGCTGGTCTGTGCTGCCGCGTTGGTGCTGCTGTTGACCGGCGGGTGGGCCACCGAGCGCGAACCTCTCGCCAGCGCTGCGCCGGGCGAACATCTGGACAAGGCTGAGCGCAATCCGATGGCGGATCTGCACGGATGGGCGGCCGCCTCCGCGCGCGCGCGGACACTGGCCGAGCGCGAAGGGCTGCCCGCGCTCGCGGTGATGAACTGGTCGCTGGCGAGCCGCCTCGCCTGGTACGCACGCCCCATGCCCGTCCATGTCGTGCAGCGCCGGGACGATCAGTTCGATCTCTGGTTTGGCGGATTGCAGCCGGGCGCGCAGGTCCTTCTGGTCGACTGGTCGGCCATGGGCTTCGCGCCGCCGGTGGACGCGCAGGCGTTCAGACGTTGCACGCTTCTCGAGCAGTGGCCGGTGATGCATGCCGGCCGGCAACTCGCGCACTTCAACTTCCAGCGCTGCGAAGACTGGCAGGGTTCGCCACGACCCCGCCCGGGCACACGCGCTGCACGCAGTCCGGACGGCCCATGAGGCAGGTCGCTCGAGCACCGCAGATACCGGCGTGGAACCCATCTCGCTGGCGGGCCTGGGTCGGGATCCCCTCGATGCTGACCCTGGTGCTGCTGCTGATCCTGTACGCGACCGACCGTCAGCAACACGAGATCTTCATCAGGCTCAACCGGTCTGCCGCACACTGGCCTGCCGAGTTCTGGTCTGCGTGCAGCATGCTCGGTGACACCACGGTGCTGCTTGCCCTGCTCGCGCCACTGCTCATCCGACACCCTCGCCTCTGGATGGCGGTGCTCGCCGCGGTGCCGCTGGGTGGCCTCTATTCGGCGTTGACCAAGTACCTCGCCGCAGTGCCGCGGCCCGCCGCCGTGCTCGACCCGGCTCAGTTCCATCTGATCGGCCCGGCCCTGCACCACCACAGCTTCCCCTCGGGGCACAGCATCACCGCATTTGCGGCCGCGGCGGCCATCCTCGCCGCGGCAGTGCCACCGATCTGGCACTGGCGACATCGCGTGCTCATCACGGTCGCGCTCACGCTAGCGATCGCGGTTTCGTTCTCCCGCATTGCGGTCGGCGCGCACTGGCCTGCCGACCTGCTGGCAGGGGCCGTCGGCGGCTGGATAGCGGGCCTGAGCGGCGCCTTCTTCACTCGGCACTGGCGAACCTGGTGGACATCACGGCGCCTGCATTGCGCGGCGGCGATCGGCCTTGCGGCGACAGTGGGCTGGATGAGCCTGAGTCCGGCCACCTATCCCCTGGGGATGCCGGTATTGTGGCTGGCGGCGGCGAGCAGCGCGCTGACGGCGGTCTGGCTGCTGGGCGGCTGGGCCCGAGCGGGACTGATCGGGCAATCGATTACCGGTACCTGAGAGCTGGGCGTAGATCACGCCCATAGGCTAGCCTCTCCCCGGCAAGCCCATCCGGATCGGGCGCTTGCCCGTCGGACGCCCCACTCCCCCTGAAACCCTGCGACATCGCACCGCAGCGCCTGAGGTCGCGGCAACAGGATACCGGCCGCCAACTGATCTGCAGCGCGCGCGCAGCACCAGGACTACCCTGACATGGACGATGCTCGACGTCACAGCCCCTCGGCTGAACGCAATGCCGCCCCCATCCTGGCCAGGCTGCAGACGCTGCTGCCTCCCAGCGGTCTGTTGCTGGAGGTGGCCAGCGGCACCGGCCAGCATGCCGCGCAGTGCAGCGCGGGCCTGCCCGGCTGGACCTGGTTGCCAAGCGACGCCGATGCCGCGGCGTTGCCATCCATCCGCGCCTGGTGCGCAGGCCTGCCGCGCGTGGCGCCGCCCCTGCAACTGGATGTGCTGCAGCCCCACTGGCCAGGCGTGCCTGCGCCACTGGATGCGATCTTCTGCGCCAACATGATCCACATCGCCCCGTGGGCGTGTTGCACGGGCCTGTTCGAAGGCGCGGCGCGGCATCTGGCGCCGCAGGGCCTGCTCATCACCTACGGACCCCATCTCGAGGAAGACGTTCCAACGGCGCCCGGCAACCTCGCATTCGATGCCGACCTGCGTTCCCGCAACATCGCCTGGGGCCTGCGCCGCAGGGAAGATATCGAGCAGGTCGCCGCTGATGTCGGCCTGACGCTGCGAGAGCGCGTGGCCATGCCTGCCAACAACCTGCTGCTGGTCTGGCACCGCAGCACACATGAATGAGCTTGAAGTACCTCCAGGGCTATCCGCAGGAACTGCTGGCCCGCGTGCAGGGCCTCATTGACGCCGGCCGCCTGGCTGCCTATGTCGAGGAGCGCCACCCGGCGGGTCACACCGTGCGCAGCGAACAGGCGCTCTACGAGTATGTGTGCGCCTTGAAGGCGCGCCACATGAAAAGCGCGCCGCCGATCGCCAAGGTGGCGTGGGATCCCAGGCTGCAGATCGTGAAGAACGCGCTGGGCACGCACACCGCCATCTCGCGGGTGCAGGGTGGGCAACTCAAGGCCAAGCGCGAGATCCGGATCGCGACGCTCTTCAAGGACGCGTCGGCGGACTTCCTGCGCATGATCGTCGTGCACGAACTCGCGCACCTCAAGGAGCCCGCGCACGACAAGGCCTTCTACGCCCTG